>JACNJD010000279.1 GCA_014382715.1 Candidatus Desulfacyla euxinica
GAGGGTCCAGGAGATGGGGCATGCCAGGCAGTATCTGGCAGCCGGATACGACCACATTCTCAGCCGATTGGTCATAGGGAAGATTGTGTTTTTCGAGGATGGGGATCCTCTCGGGCAGGCTTTCACTGGTTTTGCCCGTAGTCCGAATATTTTCCACCATAGTTTTGTCGATGAGTGAATGCATTTTTTCTAAGACCTCCTCTTGTCAAGATTAAGCAATCGGCAGATTTGTCAGGTAACGCGCTATTGAGATAATGAAGATATGGTTTCGTCGATGATCTTAAGGGTCTCCTTGTGTGTCTCCAGTTTCATTTTCCGGATCAACTCCCTGTCCTTGTTTAATGTCCTGGCAAAGGCAAGCACTTCGTCCATCAGATCGTCCATATGAGCGGCTTTTCTTACGATATGATGCTCCACGCATTCCTCGGCAGTAAGCCTTATCCCGGTAAATTGCATTTCTTCAAATTTATACGTGGGAACGGCACGTCTCGATAATGCCATAAAAACCGGTCCCAGGGGCATATTGATGTCTACTTCGGGCATACAAAGCCATCCTCGGTCCGAACGCATAAACCGAAAATCATGGGCAAATGACAGAAAGGCTCCGCCTGCAAAGGCATGTCCGGTGATGGCCGCGATGGTCAACATGGGATATGTCAGGATGCGCTTCATGAAGCTGTACATCTCTGCCCGGAACTTATTGACCAATTCAGGACCCTCCTTTGCAACTGCCGGACCAAGCCAGTCCAGGTCTATGCCGTTACACCATATCTTTTCATCTGAGGACTTAACTACAAGGACCTTGGCCTCTGTGTGATGCTCTATCTCATCGAGTATCTCCAGAAAACCTTCAAAAAACGGAAAATTAAACCGGTTTTCTCCGCAGTTCATGGTCAACACGGCCACGTGTTCATCTAATTTATATTCGAAGTTCGCCATTGCCAACAACCTCCTTCACGGATTGGGGAGGACAAAACTGGGCCTCTTGGTAAAAGCCTGCTGCAAGGGGATTTACCCTATGAAAGAGGCTGCCTCTCCCTTAAGCCAATGGGTCCAGGCCTCAATACCCTCACCTGTTTTGGACGATACCTCAAAGATTTCGATTTTACGGTTGAGATTAAACACCCTTTCACGCATGGCCTCCACATTAAAATCCGACAAATGAAGATAATCCATCTTATTCACGAGGAGCACATCGCATACCGAAAACATTAAAGGATATTTGAGGGGCTTGTCATCCCCTTCCGGTACACTCAAAATCATCACGTTTTTGATGGCCCCGGTATCAAATTCTGCAGGACACACCAGATTACCGACATTCTCTATGATAATCAGGTCGAGCTCACCCAGGTCCATGCTGTCCAGGCCTTTTTCAACCATAGAGGCATCAAGGTGGCAGAACCCGCCGGTCCTCAACTGAACGGCCGCAGCGCCGTGGGCCGCCACCTTTTCGGCATCCACCATCGAGTCAATATCGGCCTCGATAACGCCTATCCGGAGTTCATTTTGCAGGCTCTCGAGGGTCTTGAGAATAAGGCTTGTTTTCCCGGCTCCGGGGGATGACATCAGATTTATTAGAAACGTCTTTTCTTTAGAGAGCCTGTCTTTCAGGCTTCTGGCTACAGCATCATTGTCAGACATGATGGCTTCCTTGACCTCAATGAGCCTTACCTCTTCCATTAGATTACCTCCATATCCTTTATATAATATTCCCTGCCTGATATGAGTGTGCACTGCTTATGAGCGCATTCCGGGCATTGGATGTCCTTGATCTCTTTGATGTTGATTTCGAAAGAATGCTCGCAGTCATCGCATTTCATTACAACAGGGATTCTTTCAATCTTGAGCTTCGCATTTTTCGCGATGGTGTCCTTGCTTAAATGATCAAAATATTTCTGGACCCATTCGTTCTCAAGATCACTGAGCTCACCTATTTTAAGTTGAATGGATATTATCCTGTTTGCACCATTTGTCTGTGCATGTCTGAGAACAATATCGAGGATTCTCTCTGTCACCTGAAGTTCATGCATATATAGTCCCTAACCCGGATAAGCCGGAGAGAAAAGTGACTAAAGTGATCTAAAGTGATCTAAAGTGCCTAAAATTCCTAAAATTAATGCTTCTTTAGCCTTGATGTCATCCATCTGATATCAAAATTTAAAACCAATCAGGCGCGGGCTGCTTTTACTGCTTCCATCATGGCTTTTCCATCTTTTGGGGGTTCAGGAAAACCGGGTTTAGTTGCCATTGCAATCGCTTTTGATGGACAGCCGGTTGCGCATACTGCACACCCAAAACACCTGTCAAGATCAACCTGGGGCACGTCATCTTCGCCCAGGATGAGGGCTTCAGGCGGGCATCGATCAATACACGTTTCGCATGCAACGCAGAGGTCCGGGTCGAAGTGCGGCTCAAAACCGGAGTTGAAAAACAAACCGGGTTGGGGTTTGGCAAGGGCTCTGTTTACGGCAACGCAATGCCAGCGATCGCAGTTGCAGATGAAATTCATACCTCCAGTCGTATCCTGCATGTTTTGACTCATGTGGATAAGACCGGCTTCTTCTGCCCGATCCAGTATTTCCCTGGTTTCTTTTTTGGTAAGCTTTCGGCCTCCCAACCGTTCAATGGCGAACTGGGCGCCCTGGCCGAATTGCATACACACGTCATTTGGCATCCCGTGGGTGTCTTCATCACGCAGGGCTGCCGCGTGGCGACAGAAACAGGTGGTAACGGCGATGGGGTCGGATTTGTCGATAAAGGTCTGCACCTGATCATAGGTATGGATTTGATTGCCCGGCTCAATAGTGCTATCCACAGTGATGACCCTGGCTGTGGGGAAAGTAGTCGCTGCGGGGTCGGTTTTGTCGTCAAAAGCCTTTTCATAGGCGTGTATGAGTTCCGCAATTTTTTTATCCCTCACGGTGGTCTTTCCGGGCATGAATTGAAATTCCAATATGCCGGGCATAAACCTCGCGCTCTGGTAAAACTGCGTTCCATCCGTATTTGCGGCCATGCAGATACCCTTGTTGGCCATCGCCTCAAGGATCTCTTGAATTTTCGCCTCATCTCTGCCCATTTCCTCTGCCATGACTTTGGCGGTAAAAGGCTTTCTGGGCATGGCATTGTTTATTTCAGCCTCTTCTGGTGTGAACAATTCCTCTACTAACTCGTAGAACTCGGGTATATCCATACCCGCATAACCACCCCCACGTTTTTTCATAACCTCCAACAACTCTCTGTATACTTCTTTGCTCATCTCTCTATCCCCTTCCTGAAAAGTATTAAAATTACGTACAATAATGATAAATTCGTAAAAAGTAAGAAATCACCTGTTTTTGTCATTCCCGCGAACGCGGGAATCCAGGGAAATCATTCCGCCGCGAGACTGGACTCCCGCTTTCGCGGGAGTGACGGCTTTGGATACTTTTTACGAGACCATCAATAATGAATCTTTCTTCAAAATGATAGCTTAAAATAACCCGTCAATCTTCCGATGGTCATTATTGGAATTTCGTACCCCTGAATAACTCCCTTTCAAGCCCCTATTCCTGTCCGCGGGATATCCAGAACGGAGGCGCCGCCTTTTAGCAAACCGGCTCTATGTCTGGATAGCGACATGTTGCCTGTGAGATTGAAAATAGGCATCCACCTCGGGTGGAACAGACGTAAACCGCACCACGTGCGCAAGTCTTTCATCTTTCGAACGTTCGATTACCTTCCCGTAGAAGTCCTTGACCGACAGTTTGTCGCCAATATCCCCCAGGTTCATCTTAAGGTTTGTCAGTGGTTCGAGCGGTTCGTCCAGGACAATCAGGGCGCTCTTTTCCGAAAGCCGGACTATTGACCCTTCGAGGCCTTTTCCCCTGACACTTTTACCCTCAAGCACCTTATAACGCAGTGGAATCTGTCGGGTTATATGTACCATAGCCGGGTCTCTTTCTTCTATAGCAAGGTTATAACGTCCGGAAATTCCACCCACCTCGTATATCGTCAGTGGGGCTTGGGCTCCTTTGGGAAGCACTTCCCTCTGGGCGTCAATACGCAAAATATCGCCAGCCTCGCTCAGCACGGACTGGGAAATGAGGATCTGCCCCCCCACGGTATAAGACTCTATTCTGCTGGCCATATTTACACCGCTGCCCACCACAGCATACTTGCTTCTTTTGCTTGATCCGATATTTCCTACTATCACCTCGGTTTCGTTCAGGCCAATTCCCATTTCTAACTCAGGTAGACCCTGGATGCGGTTCTCATTGTTTACTTCAGCCAAGGCGTTCTGCATATCTATTGCGCAGGCAATTGCCCGCTGGGCCCGGTCCGGCATCTCTTGTGGTGCACCAAAAATGATGAGTAAAGCGTCTCCGATGATCTCATTTATATTGCCGTTATATTTAAACACTACCTCGACCATGACCTCAAAATAGACATTGAGCATCTGGACAACCTGTTCAGGTTGAAGTCGCTCTGATAAAGCAGTAAAACCCCTCAGGTCCGTCATCATGATTGTCACTTCACGCCGCTCGCCGCCTAACTCCAGGGCCGAGGGGTTTTCGATGAGCGAGGTCATTACTTCTGTCGATAAGTAGCGACCGAACATTTTCTTGAGAAGGGCGGTCATTTCCGCCACTTTTGCTTCCCTATCCCTCCAGCGGGCGAAGATATAAGAAATAAGAAAGAGCATAAGGAGGAAGACCATAATTACAAAGGCCATGGTTCCAATGAAATGAAAAGTATTGATTTCCCCCCCGGTAAAAGGAGATGATAAATATAGTGGGGAGTAAGGAATCAGACCAGCCAGGGTGGCAATGGTGGAACCGACAGTCAGAACAGTGAAAGTCCCCAGCCACGGCATGGAGAGGTACGGTTCAAAAAGAAGGAAATTAAGAGCTCCGAGGGCCATGGCAAGAAGAAATGGTCCAGGGTGGGTAACCGGGCCGAAGGCATAGCATGCAAGAGACATATGGATTGCGTTGTACTGGATGACGATGTGTGCAAAAGCTCGATTCTGTGGAGAGCGCCGGCGCAACCACAGGCCGATAAACGCAAGCAGTATCAAGGGGGTTCCAATAGCTCGATTTATCTTATAGTACGATTGAACAAAGGGCCAGTTCACCCATGGCGACCGGTCGAAGTACATGGATGAAGCAATGCCAATTATAAAATTACTGACTCCTCCCACAAAGCAATACAGGGCTATAAGAAGGAGGCAGCGGTCAACGACGCTCCATTCAAGCGGGTTTCTGTTTTCGCGGTTATATCGGAGAAGCAACCCACCGATCAGGAGTGCAGAACCCAGAGGGACTGCCATACCAATCATTGGTTCCAGCCATAATCCTTCCATACAGAAACTCCTTGCCTTGGTAGTTCTTATCAGAACGTAAAAGCTTTTCTATGTGATGGTTTTCAGGATTCTTTCAGATCGGGTTATAGCTTACAACCAAATTGTCAAAAAAATCGGAATTGACCTATTGTCTGAACGTGAAACGTGAAATCTCCTCCTGGAGGGTTTTTGTGGCTTCGTTCAACTGTCCAATAGCAGCGTAGGTTTCTCTAAGGGACTCTATGGACTCCTGCAGGCCTTCGCTGAGATTTACCATGGCGGTGTTGATCTTCCGGGCACTTTCCGATTGATGACCTGTTGCCACGTTGAGCTCTTCAAAGCTGGGAGATTGCGCCTGAACCTGCGCAATGATTCGGGTCAACTGTGTGCTGATATTTCCAACGTCTTCGGCGCTTCGTCTGACCTCGTCTATAAATTTGTCCATTTCCATAACACCCGAAGCAACCGCCGATTCCATCTCCTGCACCATCTGCTCGATATCCAGAGTGGCCACGGCAGTCTGGTCCGCCAACCTGCGGATCTCCCGCGCCACCACTTGAAACCCGCGTCCGTACTCCCCGGCCTTCTCCGCTTCAATGGCAGCATTCAATGACAGCAGGTTTGTCTGATCGGCAACTTTGGTAATCGTGTCTACCACATGGGAAATATTGCCAGCCTTCTCGTTTATGGACGCTAACCTGCCGGATATGGACTTGGAGGCGGTTTCCATGCTGCGCATGGCCTCCTCCATTTTGGATAGATCTTTTTGGCCGCTGCTGGCAAACACCGCTGTCTCCTGGGACATGGATGCTACCCGTTGCATTGTCTCCACCAGATCGGTTGCAACGTGGGAGATATTCTCCACCGACTTTACCACCCGATCCGTAGACTCTAACTGGTTCGACATGGTTGTCTCCTGCTCCCTTGCCGTGGCTGCCAGCTCTGTTGATGAACTGGTCACCTGGATACTGGAAAGCTGCACCTGGCCAACTAAGGAATTAAGGTTATCGGTCATAGTATCCAAGGCACTAAGAAGATGACCTGTCTCATCCGAAGATCTGATCTTTACTTCGGCCGTAAAATCACCATCCGCAACCTCTTTGGCAATGTCAACGGCTTCTGAAATCGGCCCGCTGATACGTTTCGCTATCCAGATCAGGATCATGAAGGTTATGAACAGACCGATAAACGAAATCAGCAAGACCTTTACAAGGGTGTTCCGGATAGGTGCCGTTATTTCACCTTCAGAGACCCGCATGACAATCGTCCAGTCTCCTGTCTCAATTTTTGCCCCTGAAAAGATATAGGTCTTCCCGTCTAAAGGGTCAGTCTGTCGGATCAAAAGTGGGGGACCGGAATGTTTGTAAAAAAGATGGAGGAGATTTTTGTAGTCGGTTTCCTCAATATTTTGGGTCATCATATGTCTGTCAATACCCGTTTCAGCATCTTTTCCATCCCCCTCAGCCGTCTGTTGAAACTGGTTAAAGGTCTTTTTAGACACCAGATCCATAGTTGAAGAAATGATACGGCCCTTCCTACTGAGCAACACAAATGACGCCGATTTATATGGTTTAAGGCTTTGTAAATAGGCATGTATTTCTGTGAGGGCACGGTCAACACCCGCAATACCCACAAATTTTCCATTCACCACAATAGGGAAGGACTGCTCAACGATCATCTTACCTTCATAAAAATAAGGCTCGGTGATCATATGTTTCTCTTTGTTGTCAGAAAGGAATTTTTCTTTAGAGCCCTGATAATAAAGGCTGGTTTCCATATCAACAAGTGGATTGAGCTTGAATTTGCCCTTTTCGTTTCCATCGACAAACCAGTATGGAAGAAAACGCCCGCTCTTGCTCAGGCCTTTGGCGCCATTACCCGCTTTCTCAAGATATGCCGCATCATCCTGATCTGCATTTGGTTCATATCCAAAATATGAACCGGTAAACCCCGGGTTTTCTGTCAGGACATTCAAGGCGTACTTAGTGGAGGCTTCCCGTTTACCAAAAAGACCGCTTTTCTGGGCCAGTGCCATGGTTTTGGCAATGGTTACAGCCTCGAGATTTCCAAGCTCGATCCTGTTTGCGATGTCCTGAGTGTGTGTCCGGATGAGTTGATCATTGTCTTCAATCAGACTGATGTACATACTATGTGAAAATACGACAACAATCAGAAGAACTACAAGGGAGACAGCCGTGCCAAAATAGAAGATAAGCTTTCCTTTTATGCTCCCTGGGGCGATACGCCATTTTTTCACAGTGGACCTCCATGATTCAATATAGCATGGTGAACGATAGCATCAATTACCTTCGCCCAAATCTGGGGCGGGAAAATGTGTCCCATCCCTTCGATGATGAGCAGTTGAGACAGAAGCGAGAAGTAGATCCATTATCTCCGGGTTTGGTTGAGGCAGCTCATATAAGGGTGAAGTCTGCCGTTGACTCTTATGTCTTTTCAGGTTGCTCTATGGGGATCCTAAATTCAATTCTTGTGCCTAACTCTTTCTGGCTCCATATGTTAACGCTCCCCCCTAACATCCATGCTCGTTCTTCCATGGAGGACAACCCCATCCCTCTTTTGGCGAAATCTCTACCCATAGCC
Organism: Candidatus Desulfacyla euxinica; assembly: GCA_014382715.1. Classification (GTDB taxonomy): domain Bacteria; phylum Desulfobacterota; class DSM-4660; order Desulfatiglandales; family Desulfatiglandaceae; genus Desulfacyla; species Desulfacyla euxinica. The sequence continues at coordinate 7,922 of JACNJD010000279.1, forward strand.
TCTTTCACGTCAAACCCCTTACCATTATCCTCTATGACGAAAGAGATTTCTCCGCCCTGCTTTCTTATTATAATCGAGGTGAGGGAGGAACACGAGTGTCGTACTATATTCGTAAAAGTCTCCTGGAAGATTCGGAAAACAAGAAGCCGCTGTTCATTTGTTAACAGGTTATCAATATTTACAATATCCAGCGATGTGTCGATGTCATGACTTTTCAAAGCATTTTCCACTAACCATCGTATGCCGGCAGTAAGCCCCAAATCGTCAAGGATTACCGGACTCAAATCCTTGCATATTCTACGAACATGTTCAATAAGTCCTACTATATGGTCCAGCATCGCCTGACAATCTGACCTTAACTCGGTCTGGTCTTCCTCCAACCCTTTTTCAATGAATGATGTTTGAAGTTTCAAGGCCAAGAGAGACTGTCCAAGTTCGTCATGAAGTTCCAGGGAGATTCGCTTTCTTTCTCTTTCCTGGGCCTTAAGAAGACTGGAAGATATAAGACGAAGTTCCTCCTCCGCCTGCTTGCGCTCTTCTATTTCAATTTTCAATTGTTCGTTCACTTTTACCAGCTGCCCGGTGCGTTCTTCCACTCTCCATTCAAGTTTATCATGGGCTTTCCTAAGCGCCTCCTCGGCTTGCTTCCGTTCTGCTATCTCTACCTGCATTTCTTTGGTAGCTTTCTCAAGTTCAACTGTACGTCCATTCACTATCTCTTCAAGACGATTACGGTGTTTCTTGAGTTCGAGATGGGTTCGAACCCTGGCTTTTACGATAGATGTGCTAAAAGGCTTTCTGATATAATCACCGGCACCAAGTCCAAGTCCCTTGTTCTCGTCATCCTCATCCTGTTTTGACGTTATGAAGATAACTGGTATATCTGACGTGCTCCTTTCAGCTTTCAGCCTCTTGCACACTTCGTACCCGTCCATCTCAGGCATTATGATGTCTAAGAGTATCAGGTCGGGGGGGGCTTGAGATGTGGCGATTTTCAGGGCATCTGCTCCATTATCAACCACGATGCATTCCCCGAAATCAGCCATTATCTTTCGCAACTTCTCCCTGCTGACGAGCTCATCATCAACGATTAGGATTCTCATGAGAGGCTCTCCTATATTTTCTCAGACAATGTGGTGATCGAAAAAGGCTCTTGGATAAAACCCGGACCCCTTGAACAGGAGGAAGGAGTCTTAAGGGGCTTGACTATCCTCGATCTATTTTTGATAGTCTCGTAAAAAGTCAAAAGTTAGAAATTTGGCGCAATTCTATTGGGGTTAACTGCTGCTAATAATTCGCAATTCCTGAATCCCTAAATCCCTCAATCCATGTAAAAAGGGCTTTTTACATGGGCATCATTTTTGTATGGTTAGATTCACGAAGTCATTTTCCTTTAGCCGGTAATAGCCCTTTTCGGTCATGCGGATGAACGGGATGGCCGCGGTGGAGAGGACATTAAGCGTTAGGTGGGTGAATGTGAGTGTTGAACCGAGAGAGGCTAAGGTTTTCTGAAAGGCCTCGAGTCGGCCAGCGATTTCCGGCATTTTGAGTTGTGATATAAATCCACCTATATTTAAGGGGATTTCGGCTAAGAAAGCGCCGTCCACACAGACAACTGCGCCTCCCTGGATCTCAATAATACGGTTTACGGCCGCTACGAGATCCTGGTCATTGGCGCCGACGGCCACGATGGCGCCGGCATCCCAGCAAAGGGTGGTTGCCGCGGCGCCCTTTTTCTGCCCCCAGCCCCTGATGAAGCCCACAAACTTTTCCCCTTGACCGCTCGTTCGTTCAATAAAAACGATCTTTAAGAGATCCCTTTCCGGGTCGGCCTCAAGCCGGCCGTTGATGACCTTAGGGGCTGCCTTTCCCTCCCGGGTGACCAGACCTCCTGGTTGAATATCTATGGTACGAATATCGCCCGGGCCGTGCACCGGGACGGCGAGGTCCGATGAAGAGACGGAATCTACTCTGACCGTTTTCAGGAGGTCGCCGTGATATGGTGTTCCCGGTATTTCAACTGCTGTCTTACCATTCCTGGCCACAACCCTGCCTTCTGAGATAACCAGCTCAGGTTTCATCATCCCATCTTCGGGAAGGAGGAGGATATCGGCATACCGTCCCGGTGCAATCCCACCCATGAGGTGATCAAGCCCGAAATGCTCGGCAGGATTAAGTGTGACCATCTGCACTGCCTCAATCGGTTTAAACCCCATATCAACGGCCTTTTGGATAACATCAATCATATACCCGCGTTTCACGAGGTCTATGGGGTTGGTCCCATCGGTCACTAAGATGACCCTTCGCAGGTCGATCCGGTCTTTAAGTGGAAGGATAATCTCCAGGTCCCGGCGGATGTCTCCCTCACGGATCATGGCGTAGAGGCCTAACTCCAACCGGGAGAGGACATCGTCTGTTGAGATGGCCTCATGGCAGGATAGGGCGCCGGCTCCGGCGTAGGCGGCCAGTTTCGTGTCAAAGGCGCCTGCTGCATGTCCCTCCACCGATTTCCCCGCTTTGAGGGTCTCTTGAATCAATTCCAGTACACGATTGTCACGGGTCATTATCGTACCCTGCCAGAAAGACTCGCCGAGACCCATGACACGAGGGTCTTGTAAGAGGTCTTTTATTTCATCCCTATTAATTAAGAGGGGTTCAGATGCCGGACTCAGAGAGACCATGGGTGGAATAAGACCATAGATCTTGACCGGCTGGTTTTCAATCTGATCGAGGAAGATCTTGAATCCTTCAGCTCCCAAAATAAAGACATAGGCTTCTGCCTCGGCAAAGTGGGTCGTAATACCGCATGGAATGGTATAAGCCAGGAAATCAGCTATGTCCCAATAGGTGGCCAGGTGTGTGTGGGCGTCTATGTAGCCCGGACACATGAGTCTGCCGCTGGCCTCGATAATCTCAGTATTTTTGCCAATGGTATGTCGGACGTCGGGCCCCACATAGGCGATCCACCTATCCTTGATGGCCACTGAGCGGCCGGGTAATATGCGACCTGTATAAACGTCCATCAAAACGCCGTCTCTTATGACAGTGTCAGCAGGTTCATGTCCTAATGCCGTATCTGCAATCCTTCTATTATTTTTTTCTCCTTTCATAGAGAATTCCTTTCAATCAGCTCCCAGGCCTTTTTGTGTGCAAAGATGACGAATTCGTAAAAAGTCAGAATGACCCGTTTTCGTCATTCCCGCCCCGCACTTGATGCGGGGCGGGAGTGACGGCCTTGAAGACTTTTTACCAGACCATCAAAGATGTTCATAGAAATTCCCCGCAGCAGGCTGTGGGGAATGTGGGTCTGGATATGTAGAGTATGCTAAAAGGCTTCTTCAGGGATGTCAATGGCTGAAGTGTCTTCCTGCTGGAAAGCGGTGTGTCTTGCGAAGACATTGGGCAGGATATTGCGGCAGAAGTATTTGACCGTCTCGATCTTACCCTTGTAGAAGATCCCGTCAGCCGAATCTGCTTCAACCCCTGAAAGCTTGTCCCGGGCGATAAGACCCTGTTCCAACATGATATGCGCCATGGCGGTTTCAGCAAAGCATTCTAAGAAACGGGTCGAACTCAGGGGGATGAGTGATAGCTTTCCTTCCTGGAAGTACTGCATATACTTCATGGCAAAGTCACCCGTGGCCTGGGCAGCCTTGAAAAGGAGCTTGGAATCAGCGCTGAAGTCATCATCCTCTTTGAGGTCTCCGGTAAATGTCATTATCTCCTGGACCCAGTCACGGAAGACCGATCCGCCCTTGGCACCGATTTTTCTCCCCACGAGATCAAGGGACTGGATATAAGAGGTCCCTTCCCATATGGAGACGATCTTGATGTCTCGAGCATACTGTTCCACGGGGAACTCGCTGCAAAAACCGACACCGCCTAAGACCTGAATGGCGTCACGGATCAGGAGATAACCGAAATCAGATGGGTAGGCCTTGATGAGAGGGGTCAGGAGTTCGATCCGCTGCTCTGCCAGTTCACGGCTGGCCTCATCGGGATCATGCTGCGCCACGTCTATGAAATACATGAGCTTCCCGATCATGGCACGGATCGCCTCTGTACCGGACTTGAGATTCATAAGCATACGTCTGACATCTTCGTGCTGGATAATGGGGACCAGGCCTGCATCCCGGTTTGTAAACAGAGGTCCCTGAACACGCTCCTTGGCGTACTGTCTCGCAGTATCATAAGCGCTTGCGATCATTCCCAGGGACTGTATGCCACAACCGATTCGGGCCTCATTCATCATCTGGAACATCTTGGCCATCCCTGAATTTGGTTCGCCTAAGAGAATCCCGCGGCAATTTCCGTTTTCACCAAAGTTCAGGGTGCATGTGGATGACCCGTGGATCCCCATCTTGTGCTCGATCCCACCACAAAAAACGTCATTTGATTCGCCCAGGGACCCGTCATTATTCACCCGGATTTTGGGTACGATAAAGAGACTGATCCCCTTGGTGCCTTCGGGCGCCCCTTCGATCCGTGCCAGGACGAGGTGGATAATGTTCTCGGTGATGTTCTGGTCGCCGCAGGTGATAAACCGTTTTGTCCCCTCGATCTTGTAAACGCGTGGGTCGTCCGCTTCCGGGTCAGGGACCGCCTTGGTACGTACCGAGCCCACGTCAGATCCGGCGTCCGGTTCGGTGAGGCACATGGTGCCACCCCATACGCCGGTGTACATCTTCTCGAGAAACAGGGCCTTATCTTCGTCCGTTCCAAAATTTTCGACAAGGCGGCCGTTACCCGTTGCCAGCCCGGGATAGGTCATAAAGGCCATGTTGGCTCCGGCAAAGAGCTCGCCCAGAAGGCCGCTCACCACTGCAGGGAGTCCCTGCCCCCCGAATTCAGGATTGCTCGAGTTGCCTATCCAGCCATTCTCAGCCATTATCTTCCAGCACGCGTGAAAAGCTTCCGGAACTTTAACTTCACCTTCTTTATAGGTGCAGCCTTCCCTGTCTCCATCCTGCATGCAGGGCCCCAGGACATCGCGACAGACCTTGAGGGCCTCGTCAATGATCATGCTGAAATCTTCAGTGGAAAAGTCTTTGTAGGCTTCATAAGCCAGGAGTCTATCAATCTCCAAGTACTCAAAGAGGACGAATTTAAGATCCCTGTCGTCTCTGTTAAAATAGTTGATCCCCATATGTTTCTGCCTCCGTGTTGCGTTTGCAGTTATATTTTCATGATTGATGGTTTCGTAAAAAGCCTCAAGGCTGTCACTCCCTCTGCGGCAGGATGATTTTCCTGGATTCCCGCTTTCGCGGGAATGACGAAAAGGGATCAGCGACTTTTTACGAGTCTGTCAAGATCGATAATATTATCCCGGTTTGGCACCAGGAGGAGTGATGAAACCATAGGAACTACATACCGGAGGCCATCACTCCAATACTCCAGCCTCCGGTCCGGATTTTTACTGCTGTTTTTCAATCGACAATCAACAATTGCCAATCATCAATCCCGAGGCTACCAATCGTACTCTTCTCTTTCGATAATGACAGCCACACCCTGGCCACCGCCCACACAGGCGTTGGCGCAGCCGTAACGTCCATTCTTTTCTTGAAGAATTCTGGCCAGGGTGCCCGTCAGGCGAATACCGGTGGCGCCTAATGCATGTCCGATAGCTATGCCGCCACCCATGACATTGACTGTTTCCGGATCAAGACCGAGCTCCTTTATGCAGTTCAGCGCCACAATAGCGAAGGCCTCGTTGATCTCCCAGAAATCTATGTCGGATGCCTCAAGCCCGGCCTTTTCTAAGGCCATCCTGCTTGCCGGGACCGGGCCCGCTCCCATGATGGTGGGATCGACGCCGGCAAAGCCGATGGATCTGATTGTGGCCATAGGCTTGAGCCCCTTCTTTTTCGCAGTCTCTTTTGACATGAGCACCATGGATGTGGCCGCCGCGTTGAGAGGGGATGAGATGCCCGCCGTTATCACGCCGTCCTTCTTGAAGGCGGGTCTGAGGCCGGCCATATCCTCAATGGTGGCGTTCTGCCGCACGGCCTGATCCGTATTCACGGTCATCACGGACCCATCGTCCTGGGGCGCCTCGATGGGCATGATCTCACCGTCAAAGAAACCTTCGGCCCGGGCCTTTTCGGCCAGGTTATGTGAACGGACACCCCACTTATCCATGTCCTCTTTTGTGAAGTCTGTCTGGGAAAAGAGCTTTTCAGCTGTCAGACCCATATTCATGGCTGTCATGATTTGCCAGTGGAAGTAGTCCTGGTTTGTAAAAAGACCTATATTCGGGGCAATCATTCCCCGGTCAACCGTATACCCACCCATCTGGACCCGGGTCATATGCTCGTAGCCGCCCACCAGGACGATGTCGGCAAAGTCCTGAGCGATTTCCATGAACGCGATCTGAATGCAGGCCATGGTCGAGCCACATTGCTGGTCTACGAATTTGGCCGGGATGGTCTCGGGAAGATTAGCGAGGAATATGGGGAATCGTCCACCGTATGCCCACTGCTCACCCACCGCCGTTGCACATCCCAAGAGAAAATCGTCGATTTCCTTGGCTTCAATCCCAGTCTTCTTGATAAGCTCCGGGAGAATTTTCGCCAAAAGCTCATCACCCCTCATCTTGCAGAACCAGTCCCTGGCCGGATCATTTGGCCGGGATCTTGACTGGGCTGTTCTCAGATAATCTACAATTACGACTTCTTTCATTTTAAAACCTCCCTTATCGATTTTGGTCCCGCTCTGCGGGATTAGATTTTGGATTTTGGATTGCGGCCTCCGGCCCGCCTACGCCCCCCTTCCAGCCCGGAGGGGAGGGATTTTGGATTGTATCATCTCAAAATCCGGGTACTCGAAGTTTTACAGATGTTCGTCCTGCTAATCTTGTTAATCCTGTCAAAAAAACAAACCAGCTAATCCTGGTAAAAGGTTTTTCCGGATTCGGCCATTTCCTTGATCATATCCGCGGGTTTGAAGCGGATACCGTACTGTTTCTCAAGCCTAAGCAGTTCGTCATACACGTTTTTGAGCCCCCACTTGTCGGCATACCGGAGTATCCCTCCCCGGTAAGGTGGAAAACCCGTGCCATAGATCATGGCCAGATCCATATCCCGAGGCCGGTCGCAGATTCCCTGTTCCATCATAAGCGCTGCCTCGTTGATACCAAGGGCCAGCATGGCATCCACTACCTCCTGCCATGTCATCTTTTTTGGGGTGACCCCCAGCTCTTTTAGATATCCCTTTACCGCGTCTATCACCTTCTGATTAGGCACCGGCTTGTCACCGCTGTAGTCAAAATACCCGGCGCCTGTCTTGCGACCGTAGCAGCCGATTTTGTAGACCACTTCGGTCAGGGGGTGTATCTTGTATCGTTCCCCCAATCTCCGTTCAAAGGTTTTCCCCACATGATAGTTGATGTCGATACCTGTGAGATCTGCCAGAGTGGCTGGGCCCATGGGCATCCCGAAATCAATCATGGCCTCTTCAATGACCGCGCCGTCCACGCCGTCGGCGGAGAGGAATACGGCCCCTCCAAAGAGGCCGCCCAACTGCCTTGAAACATAAAATCCCGGGCCGTCATTGACAACGATGGGGATCTTCTTGATGGCTCTGCCAAAGGCAACGCTGGTGGACAGGGTCTGGTCAGAGGTCTTTTCCGCGCAGATGATTTCCAATAACGGCATCCTGTCGGCGGGGTTGAAGAAATGGAGCCCGATCATCCGACCCGGATCTGTAAGGATTGTGGCCATATCCGTGATGGGGAGGGCAGAGGTATTGGTCCCGAAGATCACGTCAGGTCTGCATATTTTCTCAAGCTTTTTCCAGATATCCTGCTTGATATCCATATCTTCCAAAACCGCTTCGATAATCAGATCCACATCTTTCAGATCCTCAAAGTTGGTTGTGGTGGTGAGTTGATTCTCAATCATGCTGTCCAGGTCTGCCGGTTTCATCCTCCTTTTCTTTATGGGATATGCGAAGGTTTTGCGCAGGGCAGCGACCCCTTTATCGATCGCTTCATCGTTGATATCCCAGAGTACCGCATCAAAGCCCCCCTTGAACAGCAGGTTAACGATCCCTGAGCCCATGACGCCGCCACCCAGCATGGCGACCTTTTTGATCTTTGCCGGTTCAATCCCCTTGATCCGGGGAAGTTTGCCCGCGGCCCGGGTGTTGAGGAATATGCCTATAAGGTTTTTGGCCACGTCAGTGACCGCACAGTCGGCGAACAGCCCTACTTCCGTCTCTATATCGGCCTCTATATTATAGCTGAGGCCCTTTTCGAAGGCCTCGATCGCCTTGAAGGGTGCGATATAGCCCTTGGCCTTTTGCGCGGTCATCATCTTGGAGACATCGAGAAAGGCCTTTTTCTCTGAAGCGCTGGGAAGCCGGTCGTTCCTGTTACGGGTCATCCGGATCTTGAGGTTGAGCTCTCCTGAGATGAAGCGCCCTGCAGCTTTGAGAGCGGTGTCCAGCAATTCTTCCTGATCCACAATCTCATCCACGAGTCCTCTTGAATAGGCCTTTTCAGCCTTTATGGGTTTCCCTGCAACGATCATTTCCAGGGCGTTGGGGAGTCCGATAAGTCTCGGCAGACGCTGTGTGCCTCCGGCGCCGGGGATGAGCCCGATCTGCACTTCGGGCTGCCCCAGGTTGACCCCTTTGGCAGCCACACGGTAATGACAGGCCATGGCCGTCTCAAGACCTCCACCGAGGCAGTTCCCGTTTATGGCCGCTATCACCGGTTTGGGTCCTACCTCGATGCCGTTCAGAAACCTGGCTCCCATGAGGGCCCTCTCGTAGATCTCGTCTCTACTCTTTACGGCCTGAAGCTGGGTAATATCAGCACCCGCTATGAAATTTTTCCCCGTACCTGTAAGGACAATGGCCTTGACCCCGTCATTGCCAAAGGCCTCTGTTATGGCTTCGCCAAAATCCTGGGCCATTTGAGGGGACATCTGGTTTACCGGCGGGCTGTCAATAACGAGTATGGCCACGCCATCCCTGAGTTCCACCTTTATGGTTTTGTATTCTGTCCTCATAGTTTTTAACTCCTTCTGTGGTTTGTTAATTGTTTCCGAAAAGCCAGAGGTAAAGTTAATAGTTAATCGTTATTTGTTATTAGCTTACAGTACCAGATTCCAAT
>JACNJD010000321.1 GCA_014382715.1 Candidatus Desulfacyla euxinica
AACAAAGCGCGAATATTGGAATATTTCGGTGCCGAAAAACCGGACTGGGAAGACTGGAAATGGCATACGCGGCACATTATCAGAGACGTCAAGACTCTGGGCGCCTTGATCAAACTCACCGATGAGGAATACCAGGCCGTCAAGTTTGCACGGGAGAATAAAATCCCGTTTGGTATCACACCCTACTACCTGTCCCTGATGGATTATAAAGCGGGCCGTGAAAAGGACTATGCGGTCCGCGCACAGGTGATCCCAACCCTGAGCTACGTCAAAAACATGAAAGCGCTGAGGAATACCCGGGAACCTTCAATGGATTTCATGTTAGAGCGGGACACCTCCCCCATTGAAGGAATTACCAGACGGTATCCCATGATAGTTATCCTGAAACCTATCCTGACATGCCCTCAGATATGCGTTTATTGCCAGAGGAACTGGGAGATAGAGGATGTCTACTCTCCAAATGCCGCCCTGTCTAATGAAAAAATGGAAAAGGCCATCCAGTGGATAGCTGATACGCCAGAGATAAGGGAGGTATTGATCACGGGAGGAGATCCCTTGCTCCTCTCCAATGCAGTAATTGAAAAGATCTTAGTTAGACTCTCCCACATAGGACATGTGGAGAGGATTAGAATCGGGACGAGAATCCCGGTCACATTACCTCAGCGTGTGACCGATTCCCTGGTGGACGTCATTAACCGCTTTCACAATCCGGGAAAGAGGGAAATCGCTGTGGTTACCCATTTCGAACACACTTATGAAATTACACCTCAGGCCATGGAAGCCGTTCAAAAATTCCGCCGTTCAGGAATGGAGGTCTACAACCAGCTCGTGTACACCACCTATAACTCCCGGAAATTCGAAGCCGCGGCATTGCGGCTTAAGCTGCGTCTGATCGGAGTGGCCCCCTATTACACCTTTAATACCAAGGGGAAAGAAGAAACTGACGACTACCGGGTTCCCATCCCCAGACTGCTGCAGGAACAGCAGGAGGAGGCGCGCCTCCTGCCCGGGTCAGCCCGCACGGATGAAATCGTCTTCAACGTTCCGAAGCTCGGTAAAAACTATCTGCGTGCCATGCAGCACCGCGATTTCATATCCGTGTTACCCGACGGTCGAAGGGTTTATGAATTTCACCCGTGGGAAAAGAAACTCCATTTGGCAGATACCTATATTTACACAGACGTCTCCATATACAATTACCTGAAAAGGTTGAAGTCCCTCGGTGAGGACACCTCACAATACAGAACCATATGGTACTATTATTGATTAAAGTGAGCTAAAGTGCCTAAAGTTTGAAGTGCCTAAAATTAAGGAACTCCGTAGCATTTTATAAAAGATGGTTGTATTAAGGCCTGCGCGACAAACCCGGCCACGAGACTCGGGCAATATGCATTCAAGTGCCGAATTTTGTTTGCCTGTAACCGGTTGATTTTGCTACATGCCGTTTTTAACTTTTGTGAATCTTGATGAATTTGTAAAAAGTCACTGACCCCCTTTTCGTCATTCCCGCGGGATTCCAGGGGGAATCACCCGCGGAGGGACTGGACTCCCGCATTCGCGGGAGTGACAGCCTTGGAGTGTTTTTACGAGACCATCAAAGTTAGGAGGACTTATGCACGATCCCAATTATGTCAAGATAGCCACAGGCCTCTTCATCATGCTCAACCCCTTTGTGCTCATTCCTGTGTTCCTGGGCCTTACCGGGAGTATGTCTAAGGCCCAACGGATGAAGGTCGCAATGACAACCTCTATCGCTGTTTTCATCATAATGATTATCGCGGTATTTGCAGGTAATCATGTGCTCACATTTTTTGGGATCACAATAAGCGATTTTCGTATCGCCGGCGGTATTCTTATACTGCTCATGGCCATAACCATGGCACGGGCCAAGGATGAAGGGATGCGCTACAGTGACAAGGAACATGCCGAGGCCAAGTCCAAGGACACAAATATCGGGGTGGTCCCGCTTGCAATCCCCTTAATGGCCGGGCCTGCGGGGATCAGCGTTGCCATCATCGATGCCGACCTCTGCAACACCCTTATGTCCCGCTCCATGCTCGTAATAATCATTGCCTGTCTGAGCGCATTACTATGGTTGGCCATGGTCCTCGGGGAGCAGATTGGGCGATTCTTAGGTCATACCGGTCAGCAGGTCCTTACCCGCGTTATGGGCCTTATCCTGTTGGCCCTGGCCGCGGAATTTCTCGTGACAGGTATTCAGGGGGCTTTTCACCTGACTAACTAAGACAAACTCGTAAAAAGTCACTGACCCTTTTTCGTCATTCCCGCGAACGCGGGATTCCAGGGAAATCAATCTCGCCTGTTGAAGATGCCGTAACTGGGGATTGCGGACATGGGACCAGTGGAACTGAAATGATTATTTAAGTTTCGGATTTGGTTCTCCGCATATGGCGGATCATGGTCAGGAAAATGCTGGAAGATTTTCCTGGATGATGCGACCCAGGTCACTTAATGAATAGGGTTTTTGCAGGAGGGCGAAGGCCATATCTTCTTTCAATACTTTTTGAGCCCTGGTATCATTGGGATTGCCTGTTAGTATCAGAATTTTGGCCTCCGGATCAAAAGCCTTGATTTCACAGGAAGACTGATAACCATCCATGACAGGCATTTCAATATCCATGAGGACAAGATCAGGCGATAATGCCTTGTATTTTTCAAGGCCTTCCAGTCCATTAGATGCCCGATCAACCTTGTCATAACCTTCCATCTGAAGGTATTGCAGCATCAAGCTCGAAATATCATTTTCGTCATCAATAATAAGAATCTTATGTGGCAGCATTTCAGGGTCTCATTTGAGAGGACGTGGGGTTGTACAATAAAGTAGTCCAACCATCACATATTGTGTTTTTCCCTCTTTTTTGAACATTAATTGAACATTCGTGTTCGCTGAAATATAAGGAATTTTCGGTAGCATAAATCGTTTTTGAACAATTTAACACGAGGATGGGGGACGTGATTTTAGGGCCTCGGCAAAAAATAATTGCGCAAGATTGCGCAGGATTTTGGTTCGTATACAAGGCACATCCGCTGGTGCATATCAGGATATGTGCCTGTGGATGTAACGCAGTAGACGGGCCAAAATACAAGCAAGATGTGTAATTATTTCTTGCCGAGGCCCTTACATGAATGAGCCCTTGGAAATCGACGAGCCGCATTTTACAATCAGCCCGTACCATGAAACACCCAAACTCTGAACCAGTTTTCCTTGACTTCCCTCCCGTTTCCAATATCATTCCCAGTACGTATTTATTGAAAGGGAGCTATCCGGTCGTCATCATCAGTTTAGTACCGTATTACCAGGTTTTCTGTCACAAAAAACAAGAAAATCTTTGCGTCTTTGCGCCTTTGCGCGAGACCATTTGGATTGCAGGCATCGCCCGCTTTAGATAGTACCCATCCATAAATGGAATAGACTACAAAGGGTGCGTGGAAGAGTATCTGGAAATGGGGGAAAGACGGATAGCGCGCTTTGGATTTCAATGACGATTGTATTTGAAAAAGGAAGATGCTCAATGGGACGCAGGGATTGGATCGAATGGGCCGGTGTTCGAAATACGTCCCCTCGCGGTCTTATCTTTCTGCCTCCCTTGATTGGCGGAAACGTGTCCCACGGGATCGGTATGTTTCGATGGCTGATCCGAAAAGGATATGACCTTATTTCTTTCAACTATTCCGGCCACGGCAATTCTTCAGGCAGATTTTCTCTTGGAGCTACGCTCCGCGATACAGTACATATGCTTGCCCATGCTCAGCAACTGGCTTCAACACGCCGACTTCCTTTATTTGGCATTGCTCCATGTTATTCGGCCACGCCCCTTCTTTATTCGGCACATCACCTCAAAGAACCTCTACAGGGGATTGTGCTGATAAATGCTGTCTTGCGGTTAAACCCGGTGGCTGTGATCAGATCTTTCTGGACCCATTACAGAAAAATGTTTCCGGGCCAAATAGGATTCAAGAAATGTCTGGCTGCCGTAGCCCATTATGCAGATTTCTTGTTTCCGGGCGTCAGGAAGGGAAGAGATGGTTTTGGGGTATTGGAACGCAAACGAGTCAGATTATTTGCCACACTTGCTGATTTTCTTACCTTGGATCCGTTGCAATGGGTCACGCTGCACAAGACCGACGTCCTCTGTCTTTATGCCCGTCACGATAGAATCCTCAAAATGTATGACGAGGACGCCGGGACAGATTATAAAGACGATGTTTCCAGGATATGTCCCCGAACTCTGTTCAGATCCTTGGAGGGAGACCACTTCCTTTCCCATCAAATGACCAGAGACCGGGTAACCATCTACATTAAAACCTTCCTGCAAAGATGAGGGCCTTGCTGTTGACTGTTTTGCTCTGAGACGATATTTGAGCAGGTCATAGAAATGATGAAAATAAGGAGGAACATATGGCAACACAACCACCAGAGCGGGACTGGAAGTATATGAGGATGGTTAAAGAAGACCTTCTCGCCACTCTGTGTGAGCGAGTCAATGGGCAGGCCATGGACATTCTCAAGTCGGAAGCAAATTCTGAACACGAAAAGTACGGACATCTTTACAGGCATGTTAAGGAGTCAGATGACATAGTTGCAGATTGTTTCGACGATTGGCGTCGTTCCACATTGTTGATGAAACTTCTCGCACTTCAGCGACATGGTTTGCTCACATCAGACCACATGCAACATCTTTCCGGGGAAACACAAGAAAGGCTCAAAGCTCTGAAAGACTTTTGAGCAGACAGGGAGAAAGGCCAAACTATGGTAGCGGTGCCGATATAGAAAATCGGAAATATATTACTGATTAAAGCCTTTAATGCCGGCTTAATTCGCATTATATTGCCGATTACAACTTTATGATTTACATCGATCATTAATCAGTAATATAATGCTTACTAAATCACGATAGGGAGGTTAATCAGCAACATATGTCCTATTACATCGATTTTTCTGTAGCGACGAGCGATCAGATCGAAACTGCCCTCTGCAAAAGGCTGGAAAACATAAGGCTCGCACGCAACATAACCCAGATACAACTCGCTGTTGAAGCCGGTGTCTCGCCAAGAACCATCGGTCGGCTTGAGAAAGGCCAGGGTGTTTCCGTTGATACATTTATTCGGGTTCTGACGGCGCTTGGTATTCAACAGAATCTGGAAGCCCTGCTGCCTGACCCGACCGTGCGACCAATCGAACGAATCGACATTGGTGGCAGCGAGCGCAAGCGCGCGCGTCCTGGCCTATCCAGCGATGAACGCGCAATGTGGTCGTGGGGCGACGGCGAGGACAACGATGAATAATGATGCGCGCGTGCTTCTCTGGGGTAGCGTGATCGGCGCCGTCACTTGGTTGGAAGACAGGGAAGTTGGTGTTTTCCAATACGCACCCAATTTCCTGGGTAGCGGTATTAAATTGGCACCCCTCATGATGCCGCTTGGTGAATTCCCCTATGAGTTTCCGGCGCTTGCACGAAACACCTTTAAGGGGTTACCCGGATTGATCGCAGACTCGCTTCCGGACAAGTTCGGCAACGCGATCATTGACGCATGGCTTGCCTCACAAGGACGAACAGCGGCAAGTTTCCATCCGGTAGAGCGCCTCTGCTATATAGGTAGTCGCGGCATGGGGGCGCTCGAGTTTGAGCCGGCCACGCTCGGTCCGCCCACCAGCACGAACGCGGTCGAGGTGGGAAAGCTCGTCGATCTGGCAAACCAAATCCTTGACGAACGTGCCTGACAAGTCGTTGGAAATTCGACGGGGAATGACTGATGTGTTTCCGCGTTTCAGCTCCAGCGGTGAAGAATACTTACCCAATTCTTCGTCTTATCTGTCTGCGGCACGGTTCCATGTTATCTATATAACGTGTGAGTTTTGAAAGGAAGGTCCTCTGTAACAACAGTATTTCATGAAATCTTGCGTTTGTCCATCTACAGAAAGTGAACGATTCCAGATCAAATCTTCAGTTTGGAACCTGACTTATTCTCAATCCCATTGCAGGCACTGGAAACTGCAGAGCAAGTATATTAAGAAACAAGTGCTTTTGAGTGTTCGAACGAACGGAGTGACCTTGCTGATCGGGATTCAAGGTGCGGGAGAGGGATCTTTTCAGGAGAATTGCCGTGGCCACAGAGGAGAACAGTTGGGGCCGCAGTGGAAAAGCATTCTGACATTTGTATCATCTGGATATCTCAAAGATTCAGCACCACCTGAATGTTGACATAACTGCCATCAAGGTCAACCAATGCAAATAGTGTGATATCATCATTCAGAGGGGCGGACCAGGGTTGAGGTATGTCATGATAGTTGAATTCTTCTGCAGTGTCTAATTTGTAGGTTGGGTTGAGTCCTGCTTTGTAGAGAACGAAACTCGTTCAGCATGGGTGTCGATCCGCTCTGTCCATCTTACTCCAGTGCGCGATTCAGGCTTCCTGAAACATATCCCTCCAGGTCCAGGGCTATATGGATAAAACCGATGTCTCTCAGTTTTTCTACAATCATTTTCCGCATTTGAGGCTCAGTCACTCTGCCCATGTCCGATAGTTCCAGCTCGATCCTTGCCACGGGGCCGTGATGCCTTACTCTGAACTGCTTGAAGCCGTTAGCTGAGAGAAAGGCCTCCGCCTCACCTACCATCTTCAACTTCTCTTCGGTAATGGGATCTCCGTAAGGGATCCTCGATGCCAGGCATGCCATGGCCGGCTTGTCCCATGTTGGGAGACCCATCTCTTTTGATAAAAACCGGATCTCTTTCTTGGTGAGTCGGGCATCAATAAGGGGTTCGATGATGCCCATTTCCTCGGCCGCCTTTATCCCTGGTCGGTAATCATCCAGGTCATCCAGATTGGCGGCAAGGGCTATGTGTCTGATATCCCTATTTTTTGCAATCTTATGAAGCTCTTGGGACAGGCGTTTTTTACAGTAATAACACCTTTCAGGGTTGTTGGCTAAAAATTCAGGGATACTGACTTCATCATATTCAAATACAATATGCTTTATCCCTCGCTTTTTGACAAATTCGGTCGCCTCTTCCTGTTCCTTATAGGGGTAGGTAGCAGAACTGGCCGTGGCCGCCAACACCCTCTCTCCTAAGACCAGATGAGCCACGGCCAACAAGAAGGTGCTGTCCACACCCCCTGAAAATGCGATCAGCAGAGAACCAAGTTCCTCTAAATGACGGACGAGGCTCTCCTTTTTTAGTCTTGCGTTGCACGTGTTCATTACTATATTTGTTAATGGTCCCGATACCCTATCTTAAGTTATGAACGTGATATTTATCCTTTTTCTCTACTAAACGAACTCGAAATGTTGATTTTGGGCAATCCAATATTATTTTATACCACAATGTAGTATTTGGTTCAAGTGTTTTTATTCATCTCGACAAAAATTGTCACAGGTTTTGTATGAGGTTCTGATATCCTGCGCAGGGCCGGTTTTAAGTAAGGGAGGTATCAAATAATTTCTTGTTTTACACCCTACAATGTAGTATTATTACATTCACTAAAAAAACCCATGCACTATTAACCCTATTCATTATTGATCGATGCTATAATTGAGTAGGGGGGATGATATTTAACTATTTGACGATCTCGGAATTAAAGCTAAACACACGAGATCACGCGCCAGGTTAGCGCTATAATATTCTGAAAGGAGATTACAAAATGGATAAGGATGAGCCCAAATCGGTCGGGCAACGAATCAAGTTGGCCCGCAATGAAAGAGACCTTAGTGTCCAAGAACTGGCCAGCGTAGCGGGATGCTCGGCCGAGTACATGGAATGGGTTGAGGATGGTCAGGTTATTCCACCGGTCGCATTACTACTTCAACTGTCAAAAGCCTTACAACTCGATTCCGGTACCTTTCTCAAGGTCGACGACATGCTCAATCAGCGTTTTGAGGAAGCCGATAAACGAACAAAACACTATTCCTACCAAACACTCACACCGCCTGAGACTGATAAGCATCTCATGGCTTTTTCGGTGACCGTCCCGCCAAAAACGGCCCACAAAGGAGTGGGCTATCGGCATGAAGGCGAGGAATTGGTATACGTCCTTTCAGGTGAATTGGAGGTCGTTGTCGATCAAGAAAAACGAAGTCTGGCTGAAAAGGAATCATACCGCTTTAACTCCAATCTCGATCACCACTTCTCAAATCCCGGTGACGTGGAGACCGAATTGCTCGTAGTTCTTTACCTACCTTGAAGCGTAGCGGATCATTTACCGTTTTAGCCTTGGTAAAATTGCCCGGTAAAAGGTGACTGTCAGCCTTCCTCTTACTCCCAACCATCCCGATATATCGTGATCGAGTCTGGATGGCCTGAAGGCCCCAAATAAGCAAATGCTTCCTGTCAACGTCTGTTAGGATTTGTCCATATGATCCCTGGAAACAAGGATTTCGGTTTTGGCATCATCACCTGATGAACAAGCTGCCTGAGATAGAACAAGAATGTCAAGGAAAGAAATGAATTGCTGGGAGTATATGAAATGCGGGAGAGAACCGGGTGGAAACAACGCGAAAGAATTAGGGATATGCCCTGCATCAAATGATGGCTCCTATGACGGGATACATTCAGGAAAGAACGCAGGTAGGTTCTGTTGGGCCGTGGCAGGTACTTTTTGCGGCGGAAAAGTTCAGGGATCCTTTGCCGAAAAGCGGGCATCCTGCATTAGCTGTGAGTTTTTTCAGAAGGTTCAAACAGAAGAAGGAATCGCCGATTTGCGCACGAAGTTCTTGAGATTTGTCAACCGCGGCACCGCTGCTCCCTTTTTGAGTAACCTGACATACAGGCATATGAAGGCGGGCGAGAGATTCATAACGCAAGGAGAAGTCAGTGATACGGCATTTATAATTCAGCGTGGTTCGTGCCTGGTCATCGTTGAGAAAGACGGCGAACTGCATCCAGTACGCCACCTTGGGGAGGGGGACATAGTCGGGGAGTTGACCATCCTCACAGGAGAGCCACAAAATGCTCATGTTGAGGCACAGACAGACATGGATTTGTGGGTCCTGAACAAGGCCCAATTTGAAGATACCACCAGGGAAGAACCTGAACTGCTTGATTTCTTAACCGAATTGGTAGCTAATCGATTTGATTCCAGAAGGCCGACGGCGGACAGGGTTATCGGCAAATACATCGCTACAGAAATCATCGGCCGAGGTGGATATAGCATCGTCTTCAAGGGCATAGACTCGGGTTTGAATATGCCCGTTGTTATTAAGATGATGAGACATGATCTGGCGCTGGAGCCGGACTTCTTAAATGATTTCCTGAACGAAGCCAAGACAATCGCAAGCTTGAATCATGAGAACATAATAAAGGTTTATGATATCGAAAAACGCTTTAAGACGGTTTTTATAATAGAGGAGTACGTGGATGGCGAAGTCCTGAAAGAGATGCTAAAGCGTCTTAAGACAATACCGCCCGCGGCAGCGGTCGAATTCCTGATCCAAATATGCGCAGGCCTCCTTTACGCACATCAGCACGGTATTATCCACCGAGACATAAATCCGGCCAATATTATAGTACAGCCCTACCGCCCATTGAAGATATTGGACTTCGGGCTGGCCTGTCCCATCGGCGCAAAGGCACTGGATCTTTCGGGAACGGTCTTCTACATGGCCCCTGAACAGATTAATGCCAAAACCGTGGACCAACGGACAGATATCTATTCTCTCGGCATCTCAGCATATGAGATGCTAACGGGTAAACGCCCCTTTCCCGAGGAAAACATTGATGCCTTAATGGATATCCGTTGCAAGGAGGAGATTCCAGACCCCGCAGCAATAGTCCCTGACCTTCCGGAAGAACTCCGTGGCTTTGTACTCAAGGCCTGCCGCCGCCGACCTGAAAAGAGGTACCAGGATGTGGGTGAAGCCCTTAAGGACCTCCAGCCCCTGGTCGCCAGGTTTGGGTCGAAAAATTGCCTCTCAGAATGTTTCTGAAATTTTTTACTTGACATATTGAGATATATGCTACATTGTGGCACAATGTGTCCTACATTGTGACGCTTAATTACTGGGTATTTGTTCGGTTCGTGTTCACTTACTATGTCGAGCCCGTACCCGTCAATCAACTCGGATGTTCCGATCAAGCATGAAAAAAGGCGTTTTATATACATGCCACATCATGAATAGCCGAAATTAACCTAAAGGGAGAGGCCTGCGATGAAACTGAAGCGTCGTGACATTCTGAAACTGGGGCTGGCATCCACGGCTGCTGTTGCTCTGGACATGAAATTCTTTCATTTGGCCAAGAACGCGGTGGCTTCCTCCAACGAGGACACTGACAAGGTGGTAAGGTCGACCTGTTCACCCAACTGTACCGGTGCCTGTGGCTTTAACGCGCATGTGTCCAACGGGCGCATCAACACCCTGATCCAGAGCGCGGACTATCCCGAAAAGGAATACAACCCCAGGGGGTGTCTGCGCGGTCTTTCCACCACAAACCTGATCTACAGCAAAGACCGTCTGAAACATCCCCTCATACGCACCGGGCCCCGGGGCAGCGGCAAATTCAAGAAGGCCACCTGGGAGGAGGCCCTGGATTACGCGGCCAAGAAGATCAAAGATATCACCAAAAAATACGGCTCCAACGCGGTGGCCCTCACCGTGCAGGTGCCGGGTACCGGCTACGTTCAAAAAGGCGCCTTTGTGCGCCTGGCCGCGCTGAACGAGTGGAGCATACACCATGGTTACGACCAGAATGGCGATTTGCCCATGTTCTGGCCCATGACCTTCGGGGTGCAGACCGAGGAGCTTGAGTCCCTGGAATGGCTCAACTCCCGCTACACCATGGTTTTCGGCTCCAACCTCTATCAAACTCGCCTGCCAGACGTCAAACAGCTCACCGGGATGAAGGAGAACGGCAAGCTGGTGGTGTTCGATCCGGATTATTGCTCCACCGCGGCCAAGGCCGACGAGTGGGTGCCCCTCAAGCCGGACACCGACGCGGCCATGGGGCTGGGGCTGGCCCAGGTGATAGTGGCCAAGAAGCTTTACGACAAGGAGTTCTTGCAGGACTACACCGATTTTCCTACCCTGGTGCGCAAGGACACCGGCAAGCGACTGCTGGCCAAGGACGTAAAATCCCTGTTCGCCCAGACCGCGGGAATCAAAATCCCCGCCGAGCGCCGCCTCTACGCGATCCACACCCCTCGTGGCTTTGCCATCCTTGACCCCACCTCCCTGAAGCCCACCGGGGCCGACCTGCAGGGCGAGTTCACAGTGGAGCTTACGGGCGGGGGCAAGACCCGGGTGCGCACCGTAATGACCGAGTTGATGGACCTGTTGGCCGACTACACCCCGGACAAGGTGGCCAAAATATGCGATGTCCCGGCCGAGCAGATCGAGCGGGTGGCCACCGAGGCGGCCACCCGAAAGCCGTTGCACGTCATCTACGGGGCAAGCAACTACCAGTGGTATCACGGCGACCTCAAGGGTCGGGCCCTTTCCCTGCTGCTGGTTCTCACCGGCAACCTGGGCAAGAGCGGCGCCGGTATGTCCACCTACGCCGGCCAGTACCGCATCCGTTTCAGCCTCAAGGATTGGTGGGCGCCCAAGGGCGGCAAGCTCAACTGGGTGCCCTATCTGGCCTTTTTGGCCGGCAAGGGCATCAACTACCCCAAACACGGCATCAAGGCCATGATCGGCGGCTGGGGCAACCCCTTTGACCAGCACAACATGGCCGACATCCTCAAAAAACGGGCTACCTCCGGCGAGCTGGAATTCATCTGCACCTTTGACTTCCAGATGACCACCTCCTGCCAGTGGTCGGACGTGGTCTTCCCGGCGGCCAGTTGGTACGAAAACTACGACCTCACCGCCACCATCCTGCACCCCTACCTGCAGTTGCAACAGCCGGCCATCGACAAGCTGTTCGAGAGCAGGACCGCAATCTGGGTGGCCCGCGAATTGGCCAAAAGGCTGGAACCGGGCCAGGAGAAGCTATTCTATCCGGACCTGGACGAGAACGCGGCAGCCGAGGCGGTCACCAAGCTGCTGTTAGCCAAGGGCCATCCCGAAACCGAGGGGATCACCTGGGAGATGCTGAAAAAAGGTCCGGTGCGTCTGCATTCCGACGCCCCCGGCGACCGACAGGTGCCCTTCTACAGCCAGATTCAGCACCGGGTGCCCTTCCCGCCGCGCAGCTATCCCGCGCCCTTGAAGGCCACGGCCAAGTTCGTCAAGAGCGGCCGCATCGAGTTCTACAAGGATGAAGACCTGTTCCTGAAGCTGGGCGAGCAGCTCCCGGTGCAGAAAAAGACCTTCGTGGACACTGAGTACAAGCTGTACCCGCCTTCCAAGGAAAAATATCCTCTGCACTTCGTCACCAAAAACGCCCTGTACCGGGTGCACTCCACCCACTCCAACAACGTCTGGCTCAACGAGTTGCAGGGCAACCGCCCCAAAGTCTTTCTAAACCCTGAAGACGCCACCAAACGCGGCATTAAAGACGGGGAGATGACCGAGATATTCAACCACCGGGGCAAGACCAGGGCCAGCGCCGTGCTTGACCCCGGCTGCCGTAAGGGCACCGCCTTCTTCGAGCAGGGCTGGTGGGCAAGGTATCTGGACAACCAGTCCTACAACTCACTGACCTACCCCTGGATAAACCCGCTGCACGAAATCTATTTCGTGCCCGGCATATGGTCCCCAACCAGCGTCTGGAATGAATGTCTGGTGGACGTCAGGAAGGTGCAATCATGAAAAGAGGAATGGTCATCGACCTGGAAAAATGCATCGGCTGCCGTTCATGCGCCGTGGCCTGCAAGTCGCACAACGCCCAGCCTGCGGGTACCTGGTGGAACCGGGTGCTGACCCCGGGCAGCGAGTATCACGCGGTACCCCCCGAGGCAGGGATGGAATACTTCCTGCCCATCCACTGCCAGCACTGCGAGAACGCGCCCTGCGAAAAGGTCTGCCCGGTGGGGGCCACCTACAGCACCGAGGACGGCGAGGTGCTGGTGGATTACGAGCGCTGCATCGGCTGCCGCTACTGCATGGCAGCCTGCCCCTACGGGGTGCGCCAGTTCAACTGGCAGGATCCGAAAAAGTCCATGGACCAGTACCAATATTCGGCCGATTATTACCCAGGCAACCCCAGGGACTTCCGCCTTAAGGGCAGGTTGGTCTACACCCTGAAGCGGCCCAAGGGAATCGTGGAAAAATGCAACTTCTGCGTGCAGTACAGGGCCCAGGGCCTAGACCCGGCCTGTGTGCGCGCCTGCCCGGGCAAGGCCCGCTTTGTGGGCGATCTGGACGACCCCAAGAGCGAGGTCTCGCGTATGATCAGGCGGCGCAACGGTTTCAACCTGCTGCCCGACAAAGGCACCAAACCCACCGTCTACTATCTACCTCCCAGCCGAAAGGAGCTGTAGCCATGAGTAAAGCAGAAAAAATCACCCTGACAGTCACCGGTCTGATGATGCTGGCCGGTTTAGCCGCCTATGGCTACCAGTTCAAGGAGGGCCTGATCGTCACCAACATGGCCAACCCCTATTCCTGGGGGCTCTACGTCTCCGGCCTGGCCTTTTTCGTTGGCAACGCGGCCGGCGGCCTGGTGCTCAGCTCCCTGATCTACCTCTTTGGAGTCAAAAGCCTAAAGCCCTTCGCCAAGCTGGGGGCCCTGGCCGCCTTTGCCAATGTCACCGCGGCCATGCTCTCCATCCTGCCCGACATCGGCCAACCGCTGAGGGCCTTGAACGTGCTGTTTCACCCCCAGCTCTTGTCTCCACTGGTCTGGGACGTGGCCGTGCTTAACCTCTATGCCGTGCTCTCCCTGATCTATCTCTACATCCTGATGCTGCCCGAGCTGAAGGGTCCCCTGGCCAAAATTGCCATCAAGGTGGACAACCCCGAGGAGTTTTCCGAAAAGTGGGCCAAGCGCCTGGCGCCCTTCTCCCTGATAGCGGCGGTGGGCATCCACGTGATCACTGCCTGGATCTTCGCCACCCAGGGCGCACGTGAGTGGTGGAACACCGCTATCCTGGCGCCGGACTTCGTGGCCGTGGCCATGGCCTCGGGCACCGCGCTGGTGTTCATCGTCTCCATCTTTGTCTACGGCGCCAAGGAGGAGTACCAGCCAGCCTACCGTATCATGGCCCTAATCATGGCCATTGCCACCTTTGTGCATATTTTCTTCATGTACAACGACTTCTTCATTCATATCTGGTACGGCAACCAGGAGTCCCTGGACACCCTGGCCGTCACCCTCAAAGAATACGCGGGTGTCCACGCCTTTGAGGTGCTGGCGCCGCTGGTGGCGGTGATCCTGCTGTTGAGCAAAAAGGTACGGCAGAGCGCCTTTGCGGTGGTGGCCTGCTGCAGCCTGCTGGTGTTGGGCGTGTTCGCCCACCGCTACCTCCTGATGCCCGCGGCCTTTGAGCGGGTGCCCCTGACCCTGCATCCCTTAGGCATCCAGCACGGGGAATGGTCGGCGGCCATCGCTTCGGGCCGCTATTCCCCCCACGGCGATACCTTCGTCACCAAATGGGATTACTTTCCCAGCGGCATCGAGTTCACGGTGTTCTTGGGCGTGGTGGCCTTTGTCTGCTTTCTGTTGATCGTGGCCATCAGGACCCTGCCCATCGTCAAGGAGGCCAAGTGATGCCGGCCCAGGCCGGCCTGAGCGGGGAGTTGCTCTCTCTGTCCAGGCTTTTCAGCTACCCCGAGACCTGGCCCCGGGCCGAGGACTTGGACGGCCTGGACCCCGAGGCCAAGGAAAAGTGGGGCCAAGAGCCGGGCCCCGACGGCCTGGAGGCCCTGCAGAACCAGTACGTGAGTCTGTTCATCAACGCCCTGCCCGAGGTGCCCTGCCCACCCTTCGGCTCGGTCTATCTGGAGGGGACCATCATGGGCGAGTCCACTGTGGGGCTGAAGAAACTCTATGCCAAGTACGGCCTGGAGACCGACGAGATGCCCGACCTCATAGCAGTGGAGTTGGAGTTTTTGAGCTTTCTGGCCGACCCGGTGGCCCACGCCGATCCCGAGGACTACCAGGCGCTGTTGGCTCATCTGAGGAGTTGGACACCCAAGTTTTTGGAGCGGGTGAGGCAAAACGACGAGTCCGGCTTCTTCAAAGCCGTGTCCTGCTACGCCAGAGAGATGTTGAGCGACAGTTAGCTTTCAGAAAGGGCAATCCCGTAAGTTGGGCCTCCGCCTTCACCTTTTCCCTACTGCCAGAGTAAATCCCTCGACTTTCACGTTTTTCTATTTTTTCTACTGAAATCATTGACCTATTTGTGCTATTATAATAGAGTGTTGATCTGCTTTATCACATTAAGCACAGCTCATTAATTATGCTCAATTGATTGAATTGTGGATGTTCCGGAAGTACTACAGGTGATGATTTAATGAGACAAATCAGAGATAGAATTCCAAATATTTCTATCTCAATCTCAAAGCAGAGTAAGCGTAACCATGAATGAATTTAATTGGGAACAGGAATTCCCCTATACACGAGAACAGATGTTCGACCTTGCAGCAGATGTTGAAAGCTATGAGGAATTCCTACCAGGATGGCATGGGGCAAGAATCTACAAACGCGAGGGTGATTTGTATTACGTCGAACAGGAGATAGGTTACGGCCTGGTTAGAAAGCGCTTTACATCAAAGGCAATTCTGAAACGACCTGAACGTATTGAGATATGGACTACTGACAAGCCTTTTCGACAACTAAACATTGAGTGGATCTTCAAACCGGCGAATAAGACCGGGTGTTTCGTCCAGTTTTACATCGGATCTGAATTACGTTCCAAGGGTCTCGAAAAACTCTTGAGCAGATTTTTCTATGAAACATTGCAACACACAGTTGAGGCTGTGGAACAAAGAGCCGATCAGTTTTATGCTTCTTCAGAAACGTCTATTAGATTTCAAGAGCAGTTTGAGATTGAGTAATCAGCAGGTCAAAAGGCCAAAGACCCTAGCATTTTCCGTGATAGGAAGTTGCTTTGTTTTTCTCGTCTTTTCCCTCCGTGTAAGGGGTCATCCATTAAAGGCGAGTCAAGGTGTTACTGATTATGATCCGTGGTGAGTAGCTTCCATCCATTTTTGAATGGTGAATTGAATGGGGGTCGGACCAGGGTAACTAAGTGATATAATACCTAATTGGCGACAAAATACTCTGTTTTTTGGCCTTAAACCGCCATTTTCGACATCAAAATGAACCTTTTAAGGTTGCGCTAATAAGATGGCAAGAGCAAATCGACATTACATACCGGGATATGTGTGGCATATTACCCATAGATGTCACAAGAAAGAGTTTCTTTTAAAATTTGGCCGAGATAGGCGTCTTTGGATCAAATGGCTATTTGAAGCAAAAAAGAGGCATGGGCTAAGCATCTTGAATTATATGGTTACATCAAACCATATACATCTTATGGCCTCAGATAACGGAGAAAGAGATACGATCCCCAACTCCATACAATTAATAGCTGGCAGAACAGGACAAGAATATAATCAAAGAAAAGGACGAAGAGGAGCTTTTTGGGAAGACCGTTATCATGCGACTGCCGTTGCGTTCGATGATCACCTGTTCAAATGCATGGTATACATGGATATGAATATGGTTCGGGCTGGGGTTGTGAAACATCCGGCGGAGTGGCCTCTTTGTGGTTATGTTGAGATTCAAAATCCTCGACAAAGATACTCCCTGATAGATTTCAAAAGATTGATCCCATTGCTTCAAATGAAAGATATGGGAGAGCTACAACAATCCTGCAGGAAAAGGGTAGAAGAGGACCTCGCAACGAGGAATCGATCAAGAGATAGTAAATGGACAGAAAGTATAGCAGTTGGAAATAAAGTATTTATTGAGGCTACCCTAAGAAGGCTTGGAATTAAGGCGAAAGGTCGGAAGATTGTTAGAAGTAAAAAAAGCTACGAACTTCGTGAACCGGCTGTTCCTTACGGGGCCAATTTCACCTCCAAAAATGGCCTTTTAAGGTCTCAAAACACCTATTATTGGGACGATATTGGTTAAATATCAATATGATAGCTTGGTCCGACCCCAAGCGTTG
>JACNJD010000024.1 GCA_014382715.1 Candidatus Desulfacyla euxinica
TCATTCACCTGTTTCAGCAGTTCGGGATCTTCCTGGATCTCGTGGTTCACCTTGACCATCTGGATGTAACACGAACTGCACGGAGCAACCAGGTCATAATTGGCCTCTGACTCTGCTATGGCAAGGTTACGTGCATTCAGAACCTTGATAGCCAGATCATTTGCCCCGGCATAAGATATACTCGCCCCACAGCAGTTCCAGTCTTCGATCTCCTCAAACTCCATTCCGAGAGCCTCACAGGCAGGTTTCAGGGAGACGAGAAAATTGGCGCCGGACCCTTCTAAGCTGCATCCCCAATATAAAAAATATTTCATGCCGCAGCACCTCCCTTCCCTAAGCTTTCTGCCTTGTCTAACATTTTTCGGAGCGATTTGATCCCTTTGATCTTCCTCTCCGGGAGTAGTTTCATTCTCCTGTGAAGCATCAGTTTCAGTCCAATATCCATAAAGTTGAGCATGGCTCTTATACCCGCAATCAGCCCCTCGGAGAAAAATACACGCCTTGGAAGATCCTTCTCATCGACACGTCCGAGTCTATAAACCTGATTCCAGAACTCCTTACCGAAAGTTGCAGTCTCTTTTCGCGGAGCATAACCCTGTTTAAGGGCATAGTGGGCCAACCCGTGCATTACGTCTATGACCGGGATAGATCTTGGGCATTTCACTGCACATGTGTAACAGGAGGTGCAGAGCATGATAGCCTTGCTGCTGAGGACCTCTTCCCTCTTACCAGCCCTGATAAGACCAAAAATCTGCCTCGGCGGATGATCCATATGTTCTCGCAGGGGACATGATCCGGCACAGACACCGCAATTCATGCACATCTTGATCTCATCCCCGGAATCAACATCCCGGAAGACCTCCTCGGCAAAGGAGGGATTGTAGTTCACCATGTTTTCCATAAGCGACCCCTTTTTGCTATTGAATATTGATCCCGCGTTACGCGGGATTGAATATTGAACATTGACAACCCAATCTTTCCGATTGTCAAATATTTGACCCGCCAATCACCAATTTTCGATTTTCAATCGACAATCGTCAATCAACAATCCCAACTACCATCCCTTATAAGGATTAGGGCCGACTTCCTCAATCGTTTCCATGAACTCATTTATAATGACTGGGATCTTGTCATAATCGGTGATCCCCACCTCAACAAACTTCACACGCTCGGACTCTAAAGCCAACCTGTCCAAGGTCTCTGAGACCTTGCTTAACCTCGTATCAGCCAATTCGCTCCCCTTGATAAAGTGACACTGGTAATCATCCCCATGCCGGCAACCCAGAAGAAGTATGCCGTCAATTCCCCTGGACATCGAATCAGCTATCCAGACCAGGTTCATGGAGCCCAGGCACCTCATCGGTATAAAGCGGACATAGGGGCTCCATTTCATACGCTTTATGCCGGCCATATCCACGGCTGGAAGGGCATCGTTTTCACAGATCAAACAGAGCACCCTCGGTTTTTCCTCATCCTCCTCAGGCACATGAATCGACTTTATCATATTCCCGATCATACCAACGGAGTAGTTCTTAAAGGAAATAATCCTTTCAGGACAGGCCCCCATGCAGACACCGCATCGTCGACACCTTGTGGGGTTCGGAAGAGGATTGGCCTCTTCGTCTTCGTTGAACATTCCAAAGGGGCATTCTTCCGTACATCGTTTACACTGGGTACACCTTTGCATGTTAATTTCAGGATAAGAGAGGTCCCCTGCCCTGGGATGGACCGCCTTACCCTCGGCCGTTGCCTCGGTGCACTGGATTGCCTTCATGGCCGCACCAACCGCGTCGTCTATGGCCTTGGCCGTCTCCATGGGCCGTCTGATACACCCGGCTGAATAAACACCCGTTCGTCTCGTTTCATATGGAAAGCAGATGAAGTGGGAATCGGGAAACCCATATTTCAGGGTTGGCAGCTCAGGTCCCTGGCGATACTCTAAATTTAGGGCGCTATTTGCAAAAAACCCGGAGTCAGGCATAACCTCCATCATCCCGTCTTCATCCGCACCTTCTGTATCGGCAGGCGCCTTGATCATAGGCGTGGTCTCAGGCTTGGAGGCCGGGACCATACCGACAGCCAATACAACCAGATCAAGATCTTCGATCTTCACCTTCTCGCCCAAAAGCTCGTCATCCGCCTCTACAAAAAGCTTGCCGCCTGCCTCTCCCACATCAGCGGCTTCTCCTCTGATAAAGATGTTTCCGTCTTCCTGGGCCTTCCGGTAAAAGTCTTCGGCCTGCCCGACAGTGCGCACATCCTTATAAAGGACGTAATTAACTGCCTCTGCATTCTGTTCTTTCACATAAGTTGCCTGCTTCATCGAAACTAAGCAGCAGGCCGATGAGCAGTAGGGGAGATGATCAGGATCCCGTGATCCGGCACACTGGATAAAGAGGACATTCTTGACATCACTCCCATCCGAGGGCCGGGTGATCTTGCCGGCCGCGGCCATCTCTTCCATCTCCACATTTGTTATCACATCCTTAAATTTGCCATAGCCCAGGTGACCCAGTTTATTGGCATCATAGGGGACCCAGCCCGTTGCCTGAACCACTGCCCCTACCCTTTCACTGGCACCATTTCCGTTTGATTTGATGTCCACGGTATAAAGCCCCGGGGCCCCGCTGATTTTTTCCACAGTTGAGGAGATATAGACCTTGACTTTGGGTTCCTCCTCGATCGCCTTGATCAAATCCTCGGCTCCGGGCTCTGAGAGTTCTTTGTATGGCATGGTGATCGTACTTTTCATCTTGCCCAAGAAGCCACCTAATTTATCCTCTCTTTCCACTAAAATAGCCTGATAACCGGCCTTGGCGGTCTCCAGGGCCGTGGTCATCCCGGCAAGCCCACCCCCGACGACTAAGATATCCTTGGAATATTCTTCCTCTGCCTTAAACGGCTCAGTCAATTCAGTGTCTTTGGCCTGGGAACAGCCGATCCGCAGGTTGTCTTCAGCCAACATCTGGGTATCTTCCTCTTTAGGAGGCTGGCTCCAGGCCACCTGCTCTCTCAAATTGACCCTTTGCACGATGACTCCCTGGCCAAAATTGAAGGCATCATAGTTGACCCTATGAGAACAGGCGGCGATAATGACGGTATTGACCCCCTCACCCTCTATATCCTGCTTGATCAGGTCAACGCCCTCTTGGTCGCACAGGAAGGGATGATCCCTGGTAAGATCTATGCTGAAATCCTCAGTACCCTCCTCCTTGAGCTGCTCAATATCTAAGGCATCTCCGATGCCGCACCCGGTGCAAATATAAACTGCTGTCTTTTTGTCCATCGAGTTACCTCCTCGCGATTGATTGGATAGCC
>JACNJD010000354.1 GCA_014382715.1 Candidatus Desulfacyla euxinica
ATAGAAAAATTCATGACCGACGAGCAGCCTTTCATTTCCGAAGATGCGGAAGCCAGGCGGCAGGATATGCTGAAAAAAGCGCGGGAACAGAAAGCAAGGCAAATACATTAAAAGTGCCTAAAGTGATCTAAAGTGCCTAAAATGCCTAAAGTTAACTACAGTGACAGTTTCTTAGATCAACCGGTTAAGAATCCAGTCTACCACTATGCTTCAAGGAGATTCCGGGAATGAAAATAGCTGTGATGGGTGTTGGTGGCGTAGGAGGTTATTACGGCAGTCTGCTTGCAAAGCATTATGCCGAAAGCAGGGATGTTGAGATCATATTTATTGCAAGGGGAAGGCATCTCGAAGCAATCAGAACAAACGGCCTGAAGATGTTGAGCCAAAAAGGAGAATTCACGGTAAGACCTGCACTGGCAACGGATAATCCTGTAGAGTGCGGGCCGGTCGACATCCTGCTGCTCTGCACAAAGGGATACGATCTCGAAGATAGTGCAAGACTGGTTTCACCGTGTGTGGGTGAAAATACCGTCGTGATTTCATTGCTCAACGGTGTGAATAACCCGGAGCGGCTCAGGACGTTTCTTCACGAAGGGAAGATATTGAATGGCTGTGTATATCTATCAGTGCATATTCTGAGGCCGGGTGTTATCCAGCAGATAGGCGGCTCAGGCAAGCTGTTCTTTGGTGGTGAATCGGATCTGCCGGTCGATGGAAAAGGTATCGAGAATATCCTGCGGGCCGCAGATATAGATGCTGAGTACAGCAGGGATATAGCAGGCATCGTATGGGAAAAGTACATATTCATCTGTCCGTTTGCAAGCGCCACCACATTTCTTGACAGGACCATCCAGGGTGTTCTGGATCATGGGGAAGGAAAAGCGCTCTTTGAAGGCCTGCTCGGGGAGGTCATCCATATTGCAGAGAGGCAAGGCGTACACCTGCCAGAAAATATCCGGAAAATGACGATCGATAAGGCCTTCACCTTCCCCTATGAAACAAAAACATCGATGCACAAGGATTTTGAAGACGGGAAAAAAACAGAAATAGATACATTTACCGGATACATCGTCAAAGCGGCCAGAAAGCAAGGCGTATCGATTCCTCATCACGAAAGGGTTTATAAAGCCCTGAAAGGGCGGTTGCAGGCATAGAGCATGAATTCAGATTTCTTCAGGTGGTAAAGGAGGGTGCTATCGCAATACAGGAAGGCAACGCTGCAACTGCATTCACGCTGCCGGATTCGAACGGAAACAAAGTTGCATTGAAGGATTTCAGGGGGGAACATGTGATCCTCTATTTTTATCCCAAGGCCAACTTTCAGAATTTCGCTTGACATGATGAAGAAACAACACCTATAATTGTTTAAAAGTTTAATTGTTTAAAGGAGGTCCTTATGCCTGCAGTAATGAAAATCAGCCCACAGGGACAGATACGTATACCGATAAAAATCATGAACGCCCTTGGTATTACAAAAGGCGACTATGTTGAGGTGGATGTGAAAGACAGTGATATCATCTTAAAACCCAGAAAGCTTATTGATCCTTCTCAGGGATGGTATTGGACAAAAGAATGGCAGAAGGTGGAGACCAGCGTTGACGACGAGATCACAGAAGGTCATGTCTCACCAAAATTCAAAACTGCGGAAGAAGGATTGAAATGGTTGAAAAAATAACAGCTTATCAGTTCAGCAAGCGTTTTAAAAAGGAATATGACAGACTGCCCAAGAAAATCCAAAAAGCCTTCAATGAAAAACTGACCCTCTTTTTGAAAGAAATATCTCACCCCTCGCTCAGAATTAAACGAATCCAGGGAACAAAGAATCGGTGGGAGGGATCTGTTACCATGAAATATCGGTTCACCTTTGAATTCTTAAAAGACGAGGTTCTCTTTCGAACCATAGGGACACATGACATATTGAAACAATGAAACCAACATCTCTTTTTTTAATCATCTTCCCGTATCCAGGATACGCCCGACACCTAAATCCCCTATGCACCTCCGCAAATGCTTGGTAGAAACCAGCCGATCGCAACACTTGAACTTGGAACGATCATAGGTTGAATATCCCGGCATGGATGATTATTTTTTTCGCAAGAAGGAATCTACCCATGCGGTTACTTTCTCGTGGTTTGAAACCTGAAGAACCAGAGGCCATGTCTCAAAACCTGTAATTTCCACCCAAAAGTGGGACTTCTTATGGTCATTACCCATGTCTTCAGTCTAACCGCACATCTCAAAAAAAACGGGAGAATACATTATGTTTGAACAGGGTGTCATCAGGCCGCCAAGCGAGGCAAACAGCCTGCTGGTTCGTGTGACGAGGAACTGTCCGTGGAACCGGTGTCTGTTCTGTCCGGCCTATAAGGGAACCGCCTTCTCGAGACGATCCGTGGTGGAAATCAAAAAAGACCTGGATGAAATGGCTCAATATCACGGCTCTTATGCCGCCGGAATCACCACGGCGTTTTTTCAGGATGCAGACTCCCTCATCCTTCCCACAGGGGAACTGCTGGAAATCCTCACATATCTAAAAATGAAATTCCCCGGTATTACCCGAGTCACTTCCTACGCTCGTGCAAAGAGCCTGAAGAAAAAGAGTATAGAATCGCTTAAAACTCTCAAAGAAGCGGGGCTGACACGGATACATACGGGGCTTGAAAGCGGTTCTGCAAAGGTCTTGAAACTGATTCAAAAGGGGGAGAGCCCCGAGGAGATGGTCAAAGGGGGACAGCGTGTGATGGCGGCTGGCATATCGCTTTCGGAATATATCATGCCCGGTATTGGCGGCAGAGCATTGAGCCGGGAGAATGCCATAGAGACGGCAAATGTGCTAAACCAGATCCGGCCCGATTTCATCCGGGTGCGCACTTTCGCGCTGCCACCCAACTCCCCCATGGAATCAATGGTTGATGATGGCCGGTTCACACCCCTTAGTGATCTGGAAATCGTGGCAGAGATCCACCTGCTATTATCCCATATGGATGAAATGCCTTCCCACTTCCGGTGCGCGGATTTCAGCCTTAACCTTCTGATGCATGTGGACGGCCATTTAAACATGGACAAGGCGCGCATGCTCGAAGAACTGGACCAGTTTTTATCCCTGCCGATACAGGATCAAAAGGCCTATGTGCTGCTCCAACGTTCCGGGCATTACGGCCTGCATCCGCTGGACATGCTTAAAAACCAGGACGTCATGGCCCAACTTCACGAAAAACTCGAAGACCTGGAAAAAGATGATCCAGAGGGGCTCGATCGGTATATTCGATCCATGATGGCCTGCCAGCTCCCCCGCGCCCAGACAGATTCCTGGA
>JACNJD010000190.1 GCA_014382715.1 Candidatus Desulfacyla euxinica
CCAACCCCGCCGGGAGGACTTCCCGATGACATGCCCATGCCGGGGATCAATTTCTTTCTTGAGTTACGATACACGTTCTGATCCGTGTAAGGGTTCACAGGTTCCGGGTTCAACGTTCAGGGTTAGGGGAGCCTCGCATGTGAATACGGTCTCAGAGCAGGCAGGTGACACAGATTCAAAGGAATAAGACATAGAGGTGGGAGACGAGGAACATCACTGGGGGATTGCACTGAGCGCAGTCAACTGGATTATTGAATAGAATCCTAACCGGAATTGCGAATTTAGGGATTAAGGGATTGAGGAATTGAAAACAATCTCCTCAACCTAAATTGGATAAGCCGGTTTTAATGAAACGGTGATCCCGCATTAATAAAACCGTAAGCGGGGGACCAAAGATGCCTCACGCAAAGGTTTTTCTTTTTTTTGTGACAAGGTTTCAGGAGATAAGGCATTAATGAAGAAACAGGGTTCCCTAATGTGTCGCTTCTGTCAATTCGAAACCATTTTTTTTGATCTCGTTGGATATGAAATCATTATCTTCGCTAAAATAGTCGTCATATGAAAATACGAGCGGTTGAATATCTAATTTGAACTTGCTTATCAAAGCTACAGCCTTGGTCATTATCTCCAGTCTATTCTCATCATTGACGTTTCGTGAAAATATAGCCATATCTATATCGCTGTGCTTTCCAGCCCGACCGTGGGTATATGAGCCAAAGATAAAAGCCTTGTCAACATGGCAGATTCTTTCCAAATCAGCCAGATATCTCCGCAAAATGTTGATTATTTCAGCTTTGATTTCAGCCATTTGAATAACACCTCTGTCTCTTTCAGAATTGATATGATTTTTCCGGGCTTGTCTGGATCGAATTGGACCGATTTGTTGCTGATGGACCCCTTCTCTCTCAACGATTTAGCTCTGCCCTTGCTCAAAGAGATTCAGCCGTCTCTTTTCTTCATACACCTTCTCTGATAACAGCTCTCTGAGCAGTGCCTGATAGGAAGTCATCCCCCTGATCCGTGCCAGTCTACGCAGATCATCTATGATGAACCCTGGCAGAGAAACCGAAGTCTTAAACATCTTCAGTTTCCCTCCGTACTTGGGAACCACCTTCATGGGTTTTCTAATGACTTCAGGCTGTTCAAGGTCAAAATCGCTGAGTTCGTGATGCTCCATATTCTCCGCGGTGTTGTTATCTTGCGTATTTTTCATAAAGATGCCTCTCGTTTGTCTTCATGTCCCTTGCATGTATTGGCCGAGCAACTTCACCTGATATATGCTGAAATACCACGAAAAGGCGGCGCCCGCCAAAAGTCAGGCCCAATAACACACGTCGATCAGAGATTTTCTTATGAGGGAAAATGACAAAAGGGGGATTATTGAAACACTGTTCGATCTCTTCCGCCGTCACCCCATGCTTTATTTCGTTTTTCCAGAGGTTTCCTTCATCCCACTCTATATAGCGGTATGGCGGATTCATACAGCGAAGCATACTCTCAATACGGTATCAAGTCAAGATCAATTCAGGGATTACCTCGAGGAAAAAGCAATCAAATTCCTGGATGAACTACCCCGCCACAAGCAGCGGGGTATCATCCTCTGGCGGGAAAAGGGGCCAGGCAAATTATGCTTTTTCTAAGGCATATTTATTTTATCCATATCAACATCCTCTATAAATCCCTGTAATCTGCGTAATCTGCGGATTAAATCCCTGTATCAGTTGCGTTTTTTGCGACAAAAACCATATGTTTTAATTTTACACTCCAGCGCCAAGAACCCAGCCACACAAAAAAACCCTTTACTATCAGCCATAAATGCAATACATTATCTCTTATTTTTGACCTCAGACAATCAAATATATATTATATTTTTGACCGTATCATACTCAAAACGCCTGGGACAACAATGAAACGATTGATTCATTTTCACCTTCAGAATTGGAAAAATGATCCCGACAGAAAATCACTGCTTCTGCGTGGAGCACGCCAGGTTGGCAAGACCTACAGTTGCCGGGAACTTGGTCGATCTTTTGAAAATTGTCTCGAGATAAACTTTGAAATCAATCCACAGGTCGCTGAAATTTTCAATCGTAATCTTGATCCTCAGCGCATTATCCGCGATCTTGGTCTGTTGACCGATGAGAATATAGTGCCGGGGAAAACGCTTCTTTTTTTCGATGAAATACAGGAGGCTCCAAAAGCTGTTAAGTCACTTAGATATTTTCATGAATTGCTACCTGAACTGCATGTCATTGCCGCCGGCTCTCTTCTGGACTTTGTGCTTGAAAACATCGGCATCCCTGTGGGGCGGGTCGCGTCTTTGTACATGTATCCCATGTCTTTTCTTGAATTTGTGGCAAACCAGGGCAATCAGGCGGTGGTTGAGCTTATCATGCGGCATGACCCGGCGGAACCACTCAGCACCCCTATTCATAACAAGCTATTGGCTCTTCTTGGAGAATATCTCGCAGTCGGCGGTATGCCGGAAGTGGTCCAAACCTGGATCAGCCGGAAAGATTTAAAAAAATGTGCAGGCATTCACGCTTTGCTGGTTGACGCCTACAGGCAGGATTTTTCAAAATACTGCAAAAAATTCCAGGTTAAATATGTCGATTTGATATTTGATGAAATCCCTCGCTGGTTTGGCAGAAAATTTCAATTCAGCAAGATGCCCGAGAGCTGGAGGAAAAGGGAGCTGGCACCGGCCTTTGAACTTCTTAAAAAGGCATCAGTGGCCCATGAAGTCCGGCACACATCTTCCAATGGTCTACCCCTTGGGGGAGAAGCCAATCCCAATCGTTTCAAAGTTATATTCCTCGATATTGGGCTGGCCCAATGCATTCTCGGACTGGATCTGGCAGACTGGATACTCGCACCGGATGCTGCTATTGTCAATCGCGGCATTCTAACTGAAGCATTTGTCGGCCAGGAAATACTCGCATACTCTCCCCCCCAAAAACGGGGGGCTCTATTCTACTGGCACCGTGAAGCCCATGCCAGCAATGCCGAAGTAGATTATATGCTGGCGCGCGGTCAGGATATTATCCCGGTTGAGGTAAAAAGCGGCGCTACGGGAACCCTGCGCAGCCTTCACCTTTTTCTAAAGGAAAAATCATCTGTAAGCCCGTATGGAATAAGATTTTCCGGCCATAATTTCTCTGTATTCCAAAAGATACATTCTTACCCGTTATACGCTGTGGCAAATCTGTTCCGGGAAGGGCTCCTGTTGTGATGTATACCCCGATGTTGCATTAGAATTCACACGAATGGATGAAATATGCTGCTATACAAGCACC
>JACNJD010000023.1 GCA_014382715.1 Candidatus Desulfacyla euxinica
CGCCCGAAAGGCCCACCGGTTCGCGCGTCTGAGGGTCTGTTTCGACGCCCCTGAGGATTCTTGTATACGGTGTGTATATGCTTATCTCATTCATAATACCCGCATCGCGCAAACCCTTTGCCGTCTCATGAACGACCGAGAGAATACTGTCAGGTCCGTTTTTCATTACACTGTCCCTCCCCCCTCCGAAGGATTGTGTGCAGTAAGAATTCAGGAACTTAAATTCTTACTGCGACAACAACAAATAAAAAAACCGTGTCATCCGCGCCTGCAATCCGTGCCAAAAAAATAAGGTCAGAAGGTAACTACGTCCCCTATTCCAGGGATTAAATCTGTTTTTCTCTTATTGACATTGTCGTGGCGCTGTCCCCGTTCCCGCCCTCACTTAGGTGTACGTTACATGGATGCTGGTTGTGACAGTAACCTTGATATGGTTTCTCACCTACTCTTGTAACAATGAGTCGTTACAGTAAGAGAGGATTTGAACCTCGATATTCCAATTATCAGTTGGATCCTTGACAGTCGTCGACTGACAGGGTGCATCCCCAGCACGTTCCCAAGCTACCAACTGCTTTCCATTTCAGACGTCAATGTTCCAGTTTGCCGCCTGTATCCGGTTATCAATTTCCCGTGCTTTCTTAGCGTAACCATCGGCCGCCTTACGAACCGCTTTGATATCTACCGCCGGTATAAACCGAATCTCATTTCTCGAAAATCTCTCAGGCTTTGGCGTTGCGTTTTCAGCCAACTGATGCAGGACATCGGCGATACCCCTATTCTTGTCCCGTTCAGCGATCAGCTCCATGAGGCTCTTTCCGCTTTCCATGGTATTCACATTGGTTCTATTGATCAATACGATCAATTCATTGAGCCGTTCATAAAGCCCAATCAATGTCTTCTTGAGTTCATCCGGAGGCTCAACCGGCACCGAATCACCCTCCTGCACTTTTGCCGAGGAATAGAGTCGCTGCTTCACCATCTTGATTTCTTCCTTTACTGTTTTTCTTTCATTGAGCAGTTCCGCAAGTTTCATCCCTCTTCACCTCCTCCAAAACCCAGATTTGTCAGTAAACCAAAAGACCACTTCGCTCCAACCTCCTATTTCCTGCCTGCAAAGTATGAACCGAGACCATCCAGTTCAGACTGTAATTCCCCGGCAAATCGAATAATATCTGTCGGTTCCACAAAAAAATACAATCCTGGGCCATATCCGCCGTAAAAGCGATCCACCTGATTGGGGTAGTCAATCCAAACGCTTACATCGAACACACCAACCAGTTCAGTGGACCGGTTCACAGCGCCCGTAGGTACCTCTGCTCGGATCTCGGCAGCCGATGAGATCATCACCGTAGCATCGCTTTCTGTCAGATGTCGTATGCTCAGTCCAAAGTCCGGTTCAATCGGATCAAACCCCATCCTGTCCTTGTTACCCCCTGCCAATGCCAGAAGTTCACTAATCAACCGCCTGATGTCTTCAAAGACAAGGGTTGTAACCCCATTGCTTTCATAAAGCACTTTATCTCCTATTTTCAACCCCATGCGATACTTAACCCACAAGGTAAACGGCTCCCCCAATCCTGTTGTTTTGCTATCAGCGGCTTCTGTATCATCACCGTACCGCTCCCATTCCAGAAGCGCCAACTCAAACACGCATGGATATTGCTGATCGTGTGTCAACGCAGCCATACAGGTATCGATTCCCCCTCCTTCGTGTCCTCTATTCTTCTCGCAAACTCATTTTCGGATTTTCCGCATCTTCTTTTAGCTGCTTTGCCTGTTTTTGAATAGCCTCTTGTGTATACCCGTAAAAAGTCATTTCCCACAGGCAATGTACAAGGATATCTGCCGCCGACTTGTCCCGTTACAAGCGGGGGATTGGCCAGGAAAGCCCGACATTGCGAAACCAGTGCCTCTTACCTGATAACCCGCTACCCTGTCAGTTACCAACTATTCGGTAATGATACGATCTTTGTTTGCTTCATACGTCTTCCGTCCGATTCCCTTTACCTTGATAATATCTTCGGGCTTTTCGAACGGACCATTGGTTTCGCGATAGGCAATGATTTTTTTCGCATATGCAGGGCCAATGCGTTTGAGCTTTACCAATTCTTCAAGAGGTGCGGTATTGATGTTGATCTTCCCATCCTGTTCCGCAAAAGCAAATGGAACTACACCGACAATAAATGAAACAGCAATCAACAGTACGAAAAGTACTTTTACTTTTTTCATAATATTCCTCCTGTTTAACAGCGGTAGCGGGTTATTATAATTTTAACAGGGACACTTCCCTGTGTAAAGGATTTAGCTTTTTGCCTTTCTTCCCGCCGGGGCGTAGGCCCCTATGGGCCGGAGGCAGGAAAGGCAAAACATCCTGAGAATCCATGCCTGCCCCGCGCATGGCGGGGTAGATCCTGTCTAAGAAGAATATAGAGAGCCTTATGTTCAATTATTTCTTGCCGAGTTATACATCCCCATACCTCGAAATCAGTGTAAAGACTTTTTTCATCAGAGTCCTCGGAAATTCGGTTGAGAGCTTTCGCATAACAGATGCCTTATCTTCGGCCAATTTTATCCCGATTTTATCATAGGCTTCCAAGACAAGGTTCCGAAAGTTCAGTTCCTCGCTTATATCGGCAATACATGTATCAGTGTGCTCATAGTAGTGCACCATCAAGTGGCGTGTCATAAAGCATCAAATGAGCGTTTCGGGACCCAAAAAGCTCGAAACTCAGGGAGCATCCATTTAAAACGGGAAGCTCCGGAATTCGCGGATAACGCTTCAACATCTCATTCCACATATCGAGAAAGTTACCCCACTTTCCATTTCGAAGGACAGGATGAAGCCGCAGTTTATAAGTCACATGCGAATTGTCTTGAGCATCTTTGAATTGATATACTAATATATTTGTTCCATCAATTTTTTCGTAGATATCTATTTGTTTCACAGATGGAAAGTGAAATGCGCCGTTCCGGTCAAAAGGATAATGCAATTTTGGAGTAGCCAAAATTCGCTGTGGCGCTTCCTTGCCTCCAACTTTTAGCAATGCAAGAGCACCATAGCGGTAATCAGGCTTTAGCGACAGGTATCCCTCCAACTGCAGGTTGGAAAAGGGATCTGTTACATCAAAAGGCTCCAGCCATTTTTCCCCTAATTCGAGTAACTCCATGGCCTTGCTAACATCTGTCATTTCAATATCCCTATCGCTTCCTGCCCTCCCGAAAAGGTTCTCTTAGCGGACTTCGCAGGAGAAAACCTCTGTTAAGATTTCTGTGTAAGTCTG
>JACNJD010000129.1 GCA_014382715.1 Candidatus Desulfacyla euxinica
GTGGTTGATGAATTAGCTGATTCCAGTTACATAGCGGACCGCGCCCTTGCAACGGTCCTTTTCCTGGCCCACCGGCTTGAAAAACCGATTTTTTTGGAGGGAGAACCAGGGGTGGGCAAGACAGAGGTAGGCATCGTGATGTCCCGTTTGTTTGACACAGAGCTTATACGGCTTCAGTGCTATGAGGGGCTTGATTCTTCTACTGCCCTTTATGAATGGAATTATCCAAAACAGCTCTTGCACATAAGGTTGGAAGAGCAGGACAAAAGAGAGCGAAACAAGCTCGAAGAGATCATATACAGCCCTGAATTCTTGATTAAGCGACCCCTCCTTGAGGCCATTCTGAGGTCGGAGGAGAAGGCCCCGGTCCTCCTCATAGATGAGATAGACCGGTCGGATGAGGAATTTGAGGCATTCCTGTTAGAGGTCCTTTCCGATTTCCAGATCACGATTCCTGAGATCGGGACCATTAAGGCGAAAAAGAAACCGGTTGTTGTGGTTACGTCCAATCGCACTCGAGACGTCCATGACGCCCTGAAACGAAGGTGTCTCTATCACTGGATAGAGTATCCCTCTTTTGAAAAGGAATACAGGATTATTACAGTAAAACTCCCGGGGATAGAATCACGTTTCGCAAAACAGGTTACCCGTTTTATGCAAAAGGCCAGATCAGTTGATTTTCTGAAAAAACCGGGTATTTCGGAGACATTAGACTGGACCAGGGCCCTTGTGACCATGCAGAGGGACTACCTGGACGAAGAGGTGGTTATAGATACCCTGGGGTGTATTTTCAAATACCAGGAGGATATCAAGAGGTTCAAAGAGGAGATCTGGGCCGATCAGGGAACACGGGCGGAATACCTTAGGATTGATGATTTATGATTGACGCCCCGGTTAAATAGACGCAAAAACAGATTTAACGGGGTAAAATTGTTGATTTAAAAACCTGCAACGCGTAACGCGCAACCCCTCCGGGCCAGAGGCCCTCTGGGCCGGCGGCCGGAACTCGTAAGCAGTGACCAACGGCAAATAACAGATGATAAATGAACAAAGAGGGCTGGCAGAAAAGGTGATTCGATTTGCCGGATTTCTAAAAAGCCGTGGCTTCAGGGTGTTTCAGAGCAGTGTCCATGATTCCCTCCGCTGCCTCGAAGAGATATCATTAGAAAAAAGGGAGGACTTTTTCGTTTCCCTTCGCTCCAATCTCGCTACGACAGATTTGGAATGGGTCCAGTTCAGAGATCATTTTGATCAGTTCTGGATACGTGTAAATGAGGGTGAAAAACCGGATAAGGAGGAGGTTGAACCCCAGGAAGAGATGCAAAATGGAAACTCAGACGAAGAGTTTCATCCTGATGACAA
The DNA here is from genome assembly GCA_014382715.1 of Candidatus Desulfacyla euxinica. Lineage (GTDB taxonomy): Bacteria > Desulfobacterota > DSM-4660 > Desulfatiglandales > Desulfatiglandaceae > Desulfacyla > Desulfacyla euxinica. The sequence continues at coordinate 1,363 of JACNJD010000129.1, forward strand.
TGCTGATCTTTCTGGGGCAGCAAATAGTACCGACAAAAAAGAATGGCTGGAAGGGGTCGCATACAGCCCTGTATCAATGGTTGAGAAAAAGAATCTTGGCCGCTTTGACAGGGGGGATGTTCAGGTGGCACAGCTTGCCCTCAAGAAGATGATAGAGCCATTCAAAGTTGATATTTCCCGACGATCAAAGAGGGGTAGAAAGTCCGGGAATATCGATTTCCCACGTGTCATTAGAAAGAGTCTAAAGACAGGCGGAATCCCCTTTGAGCTTTTTTCCAAACAGAAGAAAAAACGTCTCAAGCGCCTGGTGATCATAGCTGACGTGAGCGGCTCCATGGACCGGTATGCAAGATTTGTAATGCCGTTTCTACTCGGGCTTAGAGGGGTTGGTTCAAGGGCGGAGGTCTTTGTATTCTCCACCGCCTTAACACCCATAACCTTCATGATCCGGCACCTGGATGTTGAAAAGGCCCTGGAACGGATTGCCATGGAGGTCCCTGACTGGTCAGGCGGAACAAGGATCGGGTATTCCCTTCACCAGTTCAATAAAGGTTACGGCGAAAGGCTCCACAATCGAAGAACCGTGGTGGTTCTGCTGAGCGACGGGTGGGATCTGGGAGGGAAGGATTTGTTGAGGCGGGAAATGGTCCGCCTGAGCAAGAATGCCTATTCTGTGATCTGGTTGAATCCGTTGGCAGGTGATCCCGATTATGAACCGCTCTGCAGTGGAATGAAAAGCGCGCTTCCATATATAGATTATTTTCTACCTGCCGACAGTCTCCATAGTCTGAAGAGGGTAGGGCGCCTTCTTTCAAGGATTATGATACATTAATTAATGGGCCCAAACCACTATCTCAGGTAGTGGTACCATAATAGGGTTCTACCAGTTGACGTCCTTGGCCCATAAGTGATCTAAAGTGCCTAAAGTGAGCTAAAATGCCTAAAGTTCAAGGTAATATTTAACATTCTCAAGTTGTTTAATGTCCTGAATCATGGTCTTATCTGAGCGGCTCTTACTGTGTCTCGTCTGTAATGTAGGAAAGCGCGCATATTGCAAAAGGTCGGCAAGGCGGGCAGCACTTGTGAAAACAATTCTTATATAAGATGTCACGAAGTTCCTTAACTTTAGGCACTTCAAACTTTAGGCACTTTAGGCACTCACATTAGCGTACCTTCCACAGGACCAACGAAAACAAGCTACTTCCTCTGGGAGTGGTAATTTAATTCACTCCACTATTAGCCGTACCCCTTCCGGAACAATAAACTGGAAAAACCCCTTTTCAAACCCCTCTTTTTCAGTAAAATCCCCGAGTTTGAAGACGGTAATGCTTCCCAGTAGGTTATGTATTCGGACTGTCTGGATTTCATATTTTTCTGTGACCGTCAGGTTGATTTTGCTGATCTCCTGCCAGGGCGGGTCGGGAATGAGTTCAATCTTATATTTTCCTGATTTACTTTGATCCTTAAGTAATACCTGAAAGCTGTTCTCCACCTGGGAAAGACCGCGGAATATGTTACTTAACAGCTGCAATTCTTTTCCAAAATTCTTGGCAGGATATCTGTATGCGCATTTTTTCTCAGGAATGTACCACCACAGGGTGTCATTGTTGGCGATGATGGTTTCGGCCTTTGGCTTTTCCTGCTCTAATCTGAGTAAATAGGGATGCTTGAAGTAGATTATGCCGGAGGCCATATCTCCCCTGGCCTGTTCTCCCAGCATGCTCATGGACCGTGTAATGACCTCACGGCTGTAGGGGACGGAAAGACCTGAAAGGCTGCCGTAGTTTTTTTGGATCCCTTCTAAGATATTGACAAGGCTCTCATCTGCCATTGCACGGCCATTGAAGGCAAATATCAGGATTGGTAAAATGATTAGACGTTTCACCATATTCAGTGCACCTTGCTGCTGTAAACATCTCGCGGCCGAACCCCGTCAGAAGGGCCGACGATCCCCTGTATTTCCATTACTTCGATCATTCTGGCTGCCCGGTTGTATCCTACCCTCAATTTCCGCTGCAGCATTGAGATGGAGGCCTGGCCTGTCCTGGATACAAGCGCAATGGCATCTTCGTATTTCTCATCCAACTCCAGGTCTTCTTCCTTGCTTTCCTCATTCTTGGCAATGTGTGAAATTATCGTTGTGTCATAATCCGGTTTTCTCTGCTTTCTCAGGAAATCTGTGACAGCCTTTACCTCTTCTTCAGAGACATATGCCCCATGAATCCTCATGATACGGCTTACCCCGGGTGGCATAAAGAGCATATCGCCGTCTCCGAGGAGATGTTCCGCACCGTTGGTGTCTAAAATAGTCCTGGAGTCCACTTTGGAGGAGACCTGGAAAGAGAGACGGGTAGGGAAGTTGGCCTTTATAATGCCTGTGAGAACATTGACTGAAGGGCGTTGTGTAGCTATGATCAGATGAATGCCTGCAGCACGGGCCATCTGGGCAAGTCGCGTGATTGACTCTTCAACTTCTTTAGATGAAATCATCATGAGGTCTGCCAATTCATCAATGATGACGATTATGTAGGGAAGAGTCTTGTCGATCCCCTTTGAAGTATCTTCTCGAGCGGTTCTTGTGCCCTTTTCTTTTACAATTTTTCGGTTATAGGTTTCGATATTCCGGACCCCACGGTCAGACAAAAGCATATAGCGTCTCTCCATCTCCTCGACTGCCCATCTGAGCGCCTTGGTTGCATCCTTTGCCTGGGTTACGACCGGGTGAAGCAGATGGGGAATGTCGTGGTACATGGAGAGTTCAATCCTCTTGGGATCAACCATGAGCAATCTGACCATCTCCGTGGAGACCTTGAACAGAAGGCTTTCAATCATGGTGTTGATAGAGACACTCTTCCCTGTTCCAGTGGCCCCGGCCACTAATAGATGGGGCATTTTTGTAAGGTCTGTAACCACTGCCGCACCGGTTATATCTTTACCCAGGGCGATCGGCAGCTTGTGTTTGGAATTCTTATAGGCGGGGCTTGAAAGGATTTCTTTTAAATAGACCACCTCCCGCTGGTTATTAGGGATTTCAATCCCTATTGCCGCCTTTCCGGGTATGGGCGCCACAATCCGGATAGATTGAGCCCTGAGGGTCAGGGCAAGATCATCGGAGAGATTCGCCACCTTGCTTATTTTGACTCCAGGGGCAGGTTTGTACTCGTACATTGTAATTACGGGCCCCGGGAGTATCTCAACAACTTCTCCTTCAACCCCGAAGTCTGAAAGCTTTCTCTCAAGACGGCGGGCATTCATTTCGAGACTTTCACGCTGGATCTTGATATTTTTTCTCTCAGGGGGGTCACTCAAAAGATCTAAAGAAGGAAGCTTTAACTCCCCCGCAACATTCATAAAGGGAAATGTTTCCTGCTGGGGTGCTTTTTTTGCCTCTGATTCTGGCTTGACAATGGTGACCTTTGGTCTTGATTTAATCTTATGGTGGGCCACCATTGTCTTCCGGGTTCTTTTTCTACGCTCCTTTATTTTTATTATAAGGTCCCTGAATCGTTTAAACAGACCAAGGATCCAGAAACCGAGCTTCGAAAAGACTCTCCCGAGGGAGAGGTGGGTTACAACCATGAGAGAAATAATAAAGACTGACACGAGTAGGACATAGGCCCCGAAATTATTGAGAACGTTTTTTGCCAATCCGGCCAAATGGAGACCCAGCAGTCCACCTGCCGTTATCTTCCCTCCACGATAAACCACTTCACCGGCAAACTGGAGGCTCAGGATTGCTGAAAAAGAGATGAGTATGGCGATGGCTGAAAAGATGCTCACAATGGGAGATGAGAGAGGTTTTCCCCGAAAAGCAATGAAAGAAATGGCGAGGAGCATGGCTGCCAACCAGAATGCTGAAAATCCGAGGAGGTCAAAGAGTGCGCTGGCCAGATGAGCGCCCACTGTGCCGAAAAGATTGTGGGCTTTACCCACAGACCCTGTCACATTCCAGAAGACCCTGTCGTTAGGGTGATATGAGAAGAGGCTTCCGGCAAGTATGATCGCTATCAGCAAAAAGAGAAGCCCTACTATCTCTTTCCTTAAAGGGTGTGTCGGTTTGCCCTGTTTATTCCTGGCGGTTGACTTGCGGCCTAATTCTTTTTTTTTCTTCTTTTTCATAACCTTGATGGTCTCGTAAAAAGCCTCCAAAGCCGTCACTCCCGCGAAAGCGGGAGTCTATAAACAGTTAATTTTCCTGGATTCCCGTTTTCACGGGAATGACAAAAACGAGTGTTTTCTGACTCTTTACGAACTTACCAACCTTTAATGGCCAAAATCATGGTTTTGTCTAAACGGCAATGATGACCGGTATTATCAGGGGACTCCTCTCTATCACATTATAAAAAAAACGTTTAAGCATTCTTCTGATTTCCGATTCGACTTTGATGCAATCAAGCGGTGAGGGCCGTTCAAGTTCGTCAAGCACCTCTAACACAATACATTCGGCATCCTCAAGGATAAATTGACCCTGATTCTCAAATACAAAGCCCCGCGAGATGATTTCAGGTCCGTAGATGGTTTCCCCCGTCTCTTCATCGACAATCAACAGGATTAAAACCATGCCGTGTCCGCCAAGCTTTCTCCTGTCCCTCAGAACTGTTTCTCCGATATCTCCGACCCCTTTGCCGTCCACAAGAATTCTCCCGGTGGCAACAGATTCGCCCATATGCATCTGGTGATTTTCAAAACAGATGACGTTTCCATCTTCTGCGATCAGGATGCGGTCGTCCGGCATACCCATTTCCGAGGCAATCTGGGCGTGCTTCACGAGGTGTCTGTATTCACCGTGAATCGGCACAAAGTACCTCGGTTTAACAAGACTCAGCATGAGCTTTAATTCCTCTCTCCTGGCGTGCCCGGAGGTATGGATATCAGAGACTTTTTCATAGACCACATCAGCTCCCAGGCGATAGAGGCTGTTTATTACGGAGGTGATGGCCTTTTCATTGCCCGGTATGAACCGGGATGAAAGGATTATGGTGTCCCCGCTCTTTATCTCTATCCCCTTGTGTTTGCCCCGAGCCATACGGGTCAGGGCAGACATGGGCTCTCCCTGGCTTCCGGTGGTGATAATGAGGATCTTCTGATCCGGGAACTGTTTGATCTGCCTTTCGCTTATTTCACTATCTTCAGGTATATGAATAAACCCTTGCTCTTTGGCAATCCCCACGTTCGTGATCATGCTTTTCCCGTTGAAAACTACCTTGCGACCGAATTTTACAGCCAGGGATATCACCTGCTGGATGCGGGTAATATTAGATGCAAAGCTGGCAACCACGAGTCTTCCCCGGCAGGTCTGAAACAGGTCATCTAAAGTTTTTCTGACATCTTTTTCACTGAGTGTGTAGCCCTCTTTCTCCGCATTGGTTGAATCAGAGAAGAACGCCAGGACCCCCTTTTCTCCAAAATGGGCAAAACGGATCAGATCAGTAAACTGGGAGTCCACGGGCGTAGGGTCTATCCTGAAGTCACCCGAATGTAGAAGAATGCCTTCAGGGGTGTCTATGGCAAGACCAACCCCATCGACGATGCTGTGGTTTACACTGATGTACTCTACGTTGAAAGGCCCGAGACGGGTGATATCTCCCGCCTTTATTTCGCGAAGTTCGGCCTTCTCGGGCAAATGATGTTCCTTAAGTTTTGCCCTTAGAAGCCCTAAGGTGAAGCTGGTTCCGAATACAGGTAGCGGGAATTCCTTCAGGAAAAAGGGGATGGCTCCTATGTGATCTTCGTGACCATGGGTGAGGATAAGCGCCTTCAGTTTTTCTTTGTTTTCCCTGATATATGTGAAATCAGGGATTACCAGGTCTATGCCGGGCATATAATCATTCGGGAACATGAGACCTGCGTCTACAATCAAGAGGTCAGGGCCATATTCTATTGCCATCATATTGAGCCCGATCTCCCCCAAGCCCCCGATAGGTATTATTTTCAGCATCTTTTCTCCTTAGGGTGTATTGGTCACCAAAGGGCGCGATGAGATATTCTGATTGCAGGTTTGGAGCGGTACCTGCATTATTCTTTTGAATAAACAAAAGCTTAACCGTTTTAATAGCTTCAGTCAATAGAGAATGCGTTTTTTCTAATGCCGGCCTTACGCAAAGGAGCCGACCATCTCAGCCGACCCCGCATATCATGAATGCCTTTGACTTGGATCTTTTCATTGTGGTATTAAAGAAATCGAGATACAATTTAAAGGTTTTCAGGGCGCATAATGAGAAAAAAGGAGACTAAAAGATGGCCGGGGTAAATAAGATCATATTGATTGGAAATTTGGAGGCTGACCCAGAAGTGCGATATACGCCCAATGGCACAGCTGTGGCTAATTTCAGCATGGCGACCGTAGAGAATTGGACGGACCGGGAAGGTCAGAAGCAGAGTCGAAAAGGATGGCACCGTATTGACGCATGGAGACGTCTCGGGGAAATCTGCGGAGAATATCTACACAAGGGCAAACAGGTTTACATAGAAGGAAGGCTGCAAACGGATTCATGGGAAGACCAGGATGGAAACAAGCGTTACTCAACAAAGGTTGTGGCGCGCGAAATGCAGATGTTAGGTTCGGCAGACAGGGGTCAGAGCGAGCAATTTTCCGATGGGCCTGATTCCGGACAAGACGCAGCCCCGCAGGACGGGGTCAACAAAGTTATCTTGGTTGGAAGATTGGGTCGTGACCCGGAAGTCAAGCAGATACCGAGCGGCAGTACGGTGGCTAATTTCAGTATTGCTACTTCGGAAGAATGGAAAGATAAGACCAGTGGTGAAAAACAGGAACGCACCGAATGGCACAGGATTGTGGCGTGGGATAAACTTGGACAGATGTGCGGCGATTCCCTTCACAAGGGAAGTCAAGTATATGTTGAAGGAAGGGTGCAGACAAGGTCATGGGAAGGTCAGGACGGCAACAAGCGGTGGACCACTGAAATAGTTGCTCAAATAGTGCGTATTTTAGGTGCTGGAGGGAGAGGGGGAAGGGCAGAATCAACAGAGGACAGGTTCCCCACAGAAGAGCCCATAAACATTCCAGAGGATGAAATTCCGTTTTAGAAGAAATGGGAGATTCCCCCTGTCTTTTAGCCACTCAGACAGGGGATCTTTTGCTTAAGCCTCACTCTCCGTTTTTTTGTCGTTCTCGCCGGGAGCTGGGATTTCATCCTTAGGTTCATTAGTGGCCTTTTTGAAATTCTTAATCCCCTTGCCTATTCCACTCCCTATTTCGGGCAGTTTGCCTGCCCCGAAAATGATCAGAATGATGATCAAAATAATGATCAATTCCGGCATGCCTATACCAAACATAGCGTTACCTCCGCCTAAAGAAACATAAATCCAAGAATTTTAAAAATGCCCAGCCTCTATAAGTGATTCAATGGCTTAATCTGTCAACTGTTTGAAGTCAAAAGAATTTCTGAATTTGTTGATCGAGTGTTGGTAATCAAGCCAACGTGCCCAGAGTTCGATCCATTCGTTGTTGCGCCAAAACATATCAGGCTCGGTGCGACCCTTTGTCGATATTTCTTGAAAAGCCTCGAATTCGGATCGGCAGCTCTCACACAGGGTGGACTCGATAGAGTCTATTGACGGTGGACTCGATGATTCAGCCCTCTTTGTGTGGCAACCGCACATGGCGCATTTGAAATGACATGACGAGCATTGCAAAACCCTTTGCACAGCCTCAAATTTATCGCGGTATGCCTCAACCTGCTGTTTACGTCTCTTATCCTCAAGCCGGGCCGTGATACTCAATACTTTTTCCATGCAATTTTAGCTCCATTTTTAATTGGATACTATTCAAACAATAACATCATGGAAGGCTCGAGTCAAGGCAGATCCCTTGGGGTATCAGCTTTTTTCCATAACTTCTTGAACGGTTGCGCCAAGGTCGCCGAGATTCAAGGCTACTGTAATTCCGGCGGCAAGAAGGGCCTTTATCTTGTCTTCCGCCTTTCCCTGACCTCCCGAGATTATGGCCCCCGCGTGTCCCATCCGTCTCCCAGGAGGGGCAGCCTGGCCTGCGATAAATGCAATGACCGGTTTATTGAATTCCTCACGGATATAGTCGGCGGCTTCTTCCTCTGCAGTGCCGCCTATTTCTCCAATAAGAACAACCCCTTCTGTTTCAGGGTCTTCCTTGAATCTTTTCAGGTGGTCAATAAAGGTTGATCCTATAATGGGATCTCCACCGATACCGATGCATGTGGATTGTCCAAGCCCGGTTTCGGTCAATTGATCAACCACCTCATAAGTCAGGGTGCCGCTCCTCGATATGACCGCCATCGTGCCTGGTTTGTGTATTGGCCCGGGCATTATCCCCACCTTGGTTTTTCCCGGTGAGATGATGCCGGGACAGTTCGGGCCTATGAGAACGGATTTTTTGTTCTTAAGGAAGCCGGCCACTTTGACCATGTCAAGCACCGGGATCCCTTCCGTGATGCACACGATGAGGTCAAGCCCTGCTGCAGCCGAGTCTATGATGGCATCTGCCGCAAAAGGGGGAGGAACAAAAATACACGAGACATTTACCCCTTGTGCCTCTACAGCCTGTTTGACTGTATTGAAAACAGGCACTCCGTCAACCTCGCGGTCACCCTTACCCGGTGTTACTCCAGCGGCCACTACTGTGCCGTAATCAAGCATTTGCTTTGTGTGAAAGGCACCTTCCCGCCCTGTGATGCCCTGGACAACGACCCTCGTGCTCTCATCTACTAATATACTCATAATTTATAGCCTTCCCGGAAAAGTGTGGATTCTTATACAGTTAATATACAAGTCTACATTTAGGAATTAAGGAATTGAGGGATTGAGGAATTAGATTAAATAGATTGCTTTCAATTCCTTAATTCCTAAATTCGCAATTCCTCAATTTTTCTCAATCTCTATGAAGAGACCTGTTTTGAAACCAGACTCGCTGCTTCTCCGAGATCCTTCGCCACCAAGAATTCCAACTCGGAGTTTTTGAGAATCTCTCTTCCTTCTTTCACATTCGTCCCCTCTAATCTCACGATTAAGGGTACCCTGATTCTGTTCTTTTTTGCCGCTGCAACTACCCCCTTTGCCAGGATGTCACACCTCAGGATACCACCAAAGATATTTATCAGGATAGCCTTGACTCTCCTGTCCTTAAGAATTATTTCAACGCCTTTGGTAATCATGTCTTCAGATGCTCCTCCGCCGACATCGAGGAAATTGGCAGGCTCTGCTCCGGCCATTTTGATGACATCCATGGTGGCCATAGCAAGCCCTGCGCCATTTACCATTGCGCCGATATTCCCATCCAAGCGGATATAATTTAGATGATATTTTTCCGCCATCAATTCCAGTGGGTCCTTCTCCCTTGGGTCATCAAGGAGCAGAAGTTCTTTTTGTCTGAAAAGGGCGTTATCATCAATAGTGACCTTGGCGTCTAATGCAAAAACCTTAAGATCCTTTGTTAGCACGAGGGGATTGATCTCCAAAAGAGTACAGTCAAGGGTCATGAAGATTTTATATACGTTAGCCATGACAGACATCAGAGCCCTGAGGGCGCCGAAAGGGGGTGGAGGTACCTGGCTGTAAAGAAGATTCCGTGCATTATGCATCATCCATCCGACGGCAGGATCAATGTGTTCTTTCAGAATAAGCTCAGAAGAGCTGGCGGCCACCTCTTCTATTTCCATTCCGCCTGCCTGGCTGAAGATCATAGTAGGGCAAGCGGTTGTCCTGTCAACGACCATGCTGAGATAATATTCGTGGCTGATCTCAACCCCTTCCTCGATCAGGACCTGATTGACAATAACCCCTTCAGGGCCGGTTTGCGGCGTTACCAGGTGTTTGCCTAAGAGCGACTCTGTGGCCGTCACAACTTCATAAGGATAATGGACGACTTTGACACCGCCTCCCTTTCCTCTACCGCCTGCATGGACCTGAGCCTTAACAACCCACGGGGGGCCGCTGATTATTTGCGTGGCCCTGTTAACCTGGTCGACAGCAGTAACAACCTGGCCGTTGGGAATCGGTATTCCCGATTTCCCAAAAATATCTTTGGCCTGATATTCATGTAATTTCATCTCAACGCTCCATTGTCAGATTGCGGCTATTTGCGGGGGAAATCAATAGAGTTATTTATTCTCCTTTAAACCGATTGTCAAGAGGGGTTAATCGTGTGGAACGGTAAACGGCACAAAAAACACGATTCGGATGATCCTCAGTTTCTAAATCCTTAAACCGGCCTCAGATCGGAGTATTCTGTCAGAGTCCCATATTAGTATAAAGTGGTATTCCCAAAGATCATGAGAACTTTATACTGAAGTTCCCAGCATCCGGTAGAGTCTCGCAAGCACACGTGGTGAAATACCGAGGCAGCAGCCGGCTACAATGATCTGGTTGATCAGGGTAGTGCGAAGGAGCCCGCGTGTCTGCCATCGTTTGCCGGATGTCACCGTATGGACGGGGGCAATTTTGATACGTCCCTGTTTTGAGATCCGGTGCATTAAGAATAGGTCTTCGGCAATCGACACCTCTGGAAAGCCCCCAACTGTCTCAAATGCCGCCCTCCGGAAAAAAAGCCCCTGATCTCCATAGGGGAGTTTGAGGTATCGGGAGCGGATATTTGTTGCAAACTCTATTGGTTTCATGAGCGGATGATTGAGATCGGTCTTGAATCTGAATGCACCGGCCACAGTTCCAGGATTCATCAGGGCTTCAAAGATATGGTTGATATAGCTGTGCGGCAGGTGCGTATCAGCGTGGAGGAACAGCAACGTCCTGCCATGGGCCAGTGAGGCGCCGCGATTCTGCTGCACTGCACGGCCACATGAGCTCTTCTCGATTCGCGCTCCCGCACGAATAGCCTGGGCAACTGTATCATCGCTACTCCCCCCATCTACAACGATAACCTCTGCATCATTATTGCGGGCTTTGCGAATAGTTTTTTCAATGTTTAGGGCTTCATTCAAGGCTGGAATGATAACTGATACATAAGGCCCTTTCTCTGGCCAATCAGGCAGCTGTTCTCTCAGCTCTTCTGCAGTATCGATATCCGTGAGAAAATCAAGTTTTTTGACCCTTAGACCGTGTCCATCTGCCAGGGCTAACGTTTGGGCAAACACTGCCCCGGTGCCCCATTTTATCCCATGGAAGAAACGGGCGGGGCGATTCAATCCAATAAGCCAGTACCCGCCATCTCTGCTCGGTCCGATAACGAGATCGTTCTCGCTGAGTGCATCAAATGCCTGACTCAGATGATCGGGCCTCAGCTCAGGGATATCCGTCCCAATGAGAACCGCGCGCCTGCACCCCTTTTGAAATGCGGCAAGAAATGCGTCGTACATGCGGGTGCCGAGGTCGCCCGGCCCCTGACGAGAAAGAGAGACGTCTGGGCCAAGCCAGCGTCGGATTTTGTGAACGCTGCCGCCTTCAAAACAGACCTCCACATTGACCTCTCGTCCTGACGCAAATGCTTCGGCCGTCTCCATAGTTCTTTCCGTAAGCCACCGCTGAAGGTCTGCAGCCCCGGCCGGACCAAGCACTGGGATAAGACGTGTCTTGGTCAGTCCCGGGACAGGATAACGACCGAATACGATGAGTCGATCTATCTGTGGATTTTGAGGGTTAATCATATCTGTCTCATCTAATTTGAAGAAAGAGGCTAAGAGGACTCCATCAATTATACATTGACTCACTCGTGGAGTAAATATATCTTACCGATCGGGCAAATTTTAAAATGACAAGGCCATTAGCACTCAATTTCCCCCCTTCGGAAATTTGTTCGGATATAAAGGAGCATATGGACATCAAGCTTGAATCTTTTTTGCTGGCCGTAGAACAGGAAGTTGCAAATTACCACACTCCTGTTGTTGACCTGATTGCAGTGCAGACCCGTGATCCCTTCAAGGTGCTGGTTGCAACCATTCTTTCAGCAAGAACAAGAGATGAAACCACTTCCAGGGCCTCCCGGAGATTATTCAAGGAAGCTCCCGATATTCATGCACTTGCCGGGCTGAGCGAGAAAAGAATACGTAAATTGATACAACCGGTTGGTTTTTTTAACAATAAAGCAAAATATCTTTACGGACTTCCGGATGCTCTGAAACCTTATGCAGACAAGGTTCCGGATGAACTCGATAAACTGCTGAAACTGCCCGGTGTAGGCCGAAAGACGGCCAACCTTGTCTTATCTGTGGCGTTTGACAAACCCGCCATATGCGTTGATACCCATGTCCATCGCATAATGAATATCTGGGGTTTTGTGAACACCAAAAATCCTGAGGCCACGGAAAAGGCTCTGCGAAAAATATTACCTGTCAAATACTGGAAAAAGGTTAATTCAATCCTTGTCGCCTTTGGACAGGAACGATGCAAACCTGTGGGGCCCCAGTGTGACTGCTGCCTTTTTGATCAGGATTGTCCGAAAAACGGTGTCACGCCCAGGCGGCTCAAAAAAGGCAGTGGCTCCCGTACCATGAAATTTATCTCCTGGAATGTTAACGGACTCAGGGCAGCTGCAAAAACGGGCTTTGTTGATATTGTTAAAGGATCGGGAGCTGACATTTTTGCAGTGCAGGAGACCAGGGCCTGGCCGGATCAGCTTTCAGACGAGCTTAAGGATATTCCGGGTTATTCAAGTTATTTTTGCCAGGCCAAAAAGAAAGGTTATTCAGGGGTTGCAGTCTACACGAGAAAGAAACCCCTGCGAGTGGCCACCGGTATCGGAGTAGATCATTTTGACCATGAGGGACGGGCCCTTACCTTGGAGTTTGCAGATTTTTTCCTGGTAAACGTGTATTTCCCCAATGCGCAACACGGGCTAAAACGAATAGGCTATAAAATCGCGTTCAATAACGCCCTGTTTGAATATGTAAAGCAACTATCCGTTCATAAGACAACCATTATCTGTGGAGATTTCAATGTTGCCCATAAGGCCATTGATCTCGCCAATCCCAAGGCTAACGAAAAAAATCCCGGCTTTTCCATTGAGGAAAGGAACTGGATGGACAGTTTTATCAATGCCGGATGGGTAGACAGCTTCAGGATTTTCAATCAGGAGCCGGGGCAATACTCATGGTGGAGTTATCGTTTTAATGCCAGAAGCAGGAATATTGGCTGGCGGATTGACTATTTTATAATAGATGAAAACAGCAAATCAAGACTTTACGACGCTGCCATATTAGCTGACGTTCTTGGTTCTGATCATTGCCCTGTGCAGATGGAGTTGAAAACCGGGTTATAGAAATGAAAATTACAGCTATCCTTGAATTGCCTTAACCACATACAGGTTCATCTTTTCTCGTACACCCTTTAGCGGCATGCTGAAGGGTCGCCCAATGATAACCTCTTCAGATAATTGCCGGTAAACCGTCTCTGAAATGACGACTTCCCCGCCTTTGGCCGTTGATTGAATTCGCTGGGTGATATTAACGGGTGAGCCCACAATACCATACTTGGCCCTGGTTTCTGAACCAATATTTCCCACTATTACTTCACCGCTGTTTACACCGATCCCTGTTTGAAGTTCAGGCAGATCATCCATTCTCATCTCAGAGTTGAATATCTCCATGGCGCTTACCATGTCGAGAGCGCATTCCACACTCGCGCGTATGACAGGTTCAACAGGACCTTTGAGGGGATCAAAGAAGACAAGTACACTGTCCCCAAAAAAGTCCACAATTATCCCCTGATGTTTTTGGACCACCTCGATCAAGCGAGAGAAATAGCGGTTCAAAAAACTGATTATAACATCGGGGCTCAGGGTTTCCGACAAAGGGGTGAATCCCCGGATATCTGACATCAATATGGCCACATCACGTTTTTCCCCGCCCAACCTTGAGGCCTCCGGCAGTTTCATAAGCTTCTCGGCTATTTCCTGGTCCACATATCGCCCGAATGTATTGGTGACAAAATCCCTTTCTTTTAGACCTTCCACCATTGAATTAAAGCTCTTGGTCAGTTGGGCAATCTCATCTTGCCCGTGGACCGGGATCGGTTTTCCGTAGTCGCCCTTGGCCACTTTTTCTGCGGCCGACGAGATTTCTGTGAAGGCACCAACCATTCTTCCCACCACCGAGCGGATCATCATAAGGATGAGAAAGATGGCGAGGATGCCGCCTGCAAAATAATAGTTGCGAAATTGAATTATTGGCGCCAGAACTTTTTCCCCTGGGGCGAACAGCACGATGGTCCACGGTGCATACTTGAGCCTGTAAAAACCGCCCACCTGATCGGGTGGTTTTCCCGGCCCTAAAACTGTTCCGAAGGGTTTTTCGTTGATGGCCCTCAATAGACTCAGTTCAAAGAGGTCATCTAATTCCCCAAACCGTTTTCTTCCTTTCATAATGGCTTCGGTGTGGGCCAGATATCTCCCATGGTCGTCAATCAGACATGCCTGATCGGTTTGCCACCAGGCAAAGGCCTTGATCCCTTCCAAAAGATAATTGAAGCTGACCGTGACCTCCAGGGTGCCTACCACTGCTTCGGATTCGTCCTTGAGCTGGGAGATGATTCGCACCGTTTCCTGCCCGGTCTGAGCATTATAACTGGGGGGTGTCACTTCCGTGATTTTTGCCCGGTGAAAACGCATCATACGCCCCCCACCCATGCCGCTACCGCCTCTGCGCATGGCCGTGGCCTGTGCCCCATCGTTGTCCTTCCATTTCAGTTCCGCATGGGTGACCCCTTTCATATCCCTCAGTTGCTGGACGATCCACGTTTGAACCAACGGCCCGCCCAGGGTATCCGCGGTCTTGTGAAACATCTGGATCCAGTCGTTGATCTGGCCTAATCGCATATCGATCTGGTGAGCAGCCCGCTGCAACTTCACGATAGAGGCGTCCTGCCATTCTTCGAAAAGTGTCCCTCTCATGTATATAAACCCGAAGACCCCAACGAGGAACAGGAGCAGCCCCACAGGGAGCAGGATCATGAGGAACAGACGTTGTCGAAGACTTTTTAGCGCCATGGGTTCCCTACTTCATCTCGTAGCTAAAGTTATCAAACAGCTTCCTTTCACCGAAAACCACCTTCATGGACTTTCCCCCAATTTTACATGGACCCTGCACAATTTATCACATCAATCTATTCTTAACCTATATTTCACGTTTAGGCAAATTAAGCCGCAATTATTAATGACCTTGGTCATCAGATCCCACGACTGGGTAATATTTCGCCTGCTCCAACAGTAATCAGGTTATTGGATTTTGGATTGCGAGAAGACTGAGAAGTAAAATGGTTTGGGTGTTTTTGAGGGATGTGGTAGGTAGGATTTGAGTTCACCCGCACTTTATGATAGATTGATCTTCGAGTAGTTGTTTTTTCGGTAAACGCCGGGTTAAAATGACTAATGTCCTGGATTTCTCAATTTGCAACAATTGAGCTGGCAGTGTTGAATATTTTTGGCGGATGTGCCATGCTGGGCTTATGCACGT
>JACNJD010000374.1 GCA_014382715.1 Candidatus Desulfacyla euxinica
TAATTGCAATTTGTTTTGTCTGTTTGTTCGCAACCAGCTCTTTCGCCGGGGATATCATCATTGCCCCTAATATTAGGAAGCCAGCCCCGGGCGAGATGGACATTTACGTTGTAAGCAAAGATAATGGCCGTACTAAGACTGTTGTTGTCATAGACATCGACGAAGACTCTTTTGTCGCAGTTGACAGTGAAGGAAAATCGACCTATATTATGAAGATCAACGATTAGGACGTCATAAAACCACCTGGAAGATGTCCGAAGATGAGTCCCGCTTGCAGCGAAGCTGCTGCGGGGAAGCACGTAACGCGTATCCAGCATCCAATAACCAGTTTCAAATTTCTATCAACCCGTAACTCGTAACGCGCAACCCGTGCCCCTTTTTCATTGACTTC
Organism: Candidatus Desulfacyla euxinica; assembly: GCA_014382715.1. GTDB lineage: Bacteria > Desulfobacterota > DSM-4660 > Desulfatiglandales > Desulfatiglandaceae > Desulfacyla > Desulfacyla euxinica. Next base: position 392 of record JACNJD010000374.1, read on the forward strand.
TTAAGTGTTTCTTTTTAAACGATATTAGGCAGTATTTCCGAACCAGGTTCTTTCTTTCAACTCCAAAGGGAAAGAGGATTTAGAATGGTCCAAGGTCGCCCGAAGATCCCGTTACTCTAATCAGAAAGAGAACGGGGTTTTGTATTTTGTGGCCCCACAAAAAGCGCACAGTGACCGATATGGGATAAGGGCATGGGGATAAATCACGACAGTTTACAATTAAAAGCGAAGCTAAAAAAAATAAAATAAGATAGCTGTATGCATTGTTCACTAATAAATGGATGTCCCGCATACCCCGCGGGTGTCTGAAGCAAAAATGTGCAAGGAGTGTGATTTGAAAGCGCTTTGCACCACCGAGGGATTTTTGAGGAATACATGATACCTGCTCAACTGGATATCCTTCTTCATGAAGGCGAAGGCACCATGCTGGAGTACAAAGAGAGCCTATCTGCCTCCTTTGCCCGCGAATTGGTGGCCCTGGCCAATACCTTGGGAGGCAGAATTCTACTCGGGGTCCGGGACGATGGGTCTGTGGTGGGCATCAAAGATTCCAACGACCTGCGGGCGCGCATTCAGAATATCGCCCGCAACTGCGATCCGCCGCAATGCCCTCATCGCTGATCTGCTGCACCGCATCGAGGCGTCTTTATCGCGACAGGCCTATCAAAGATCTCGTCATGACAGAGATATAACACCGATGTCCTGCTCTTTCTGACATCCTGTACAAGGTAGCTGCTTTCTATGTGTTCACCCGGGGAAAAGAAGTCCATTATTGTGGCGCTCCATCAGGATTATCCTGCTGTAAATACCCCATAGCCAGACCGAAGGTTTTTCTTTTCAGGGTATTCCTGCGACAATGTTTTATGCTGCCAATCTCATGGCCACTTCGAGGGCAGTTTTGTTGAGGTGTGCGCCTTGGCCGAACCAGAGGCTGTTCAGGGTGTTGTCCCGGGTCTTTCCCCGGAAATAGTTGAGGTATTCGTTGACCGCATTATAGGCTCCCCAGTAGTTTGTGCCGGCAGTTCGACTCCCTCTTCCATTTTCAAACAAACGCACCACGCTTGGTATGATTTTCTCCTGCTTTTCCTGTGCAGGGGTTCTCTTCCGGTCTTTAAGCCCGAAGACCACCCTCACATACCTGACAAGATCTGTGCTGTTGATTTGTCTGGATGCTAATCGCCTGTACTGGTCCACGGTTTCCGCAAACTCCCGTTGGGCGAGATTGATTGTCTCCCTTATCTCTTCAAGGTTTTCGCGTACACGGCTGGTGTGTTTGACACGAAGCAGTCTGCTTGCCTTTGACTCGTGAGCAAAACAAAGTGTGTTGTTGCACACCACACGGATGGGGGTAAACCCTACGCGCACTGCGAGGCTTCCGTCATGGGAGTTGGAAAGAAGAACGTAATGTCTCATTATATCCTCTTTTCCAACAATCATGGGATCTCTCCTGATCCTTGCAAGGACCCAGACCCTTGAACCCCATTTCAGACTGCCCGCTGTCTCAATGGTCGCCTCTCCACCCTCAAGGAACGGCTGGAACCATCTGAAGGCATCCCTGTTCTGGAGGGGTTTGTAGTTCTTGCCGACGATTCCCAGCACTGTGTTGTCAGCCTTACGGCAACTCACATAATGATTGAGTATCCCATGGGGAGACCCTTCGTCATCTTCTGTGAAAATGTGGCGGAGTTCAACTTCCCAGTCCAGCCCGGCTGCCACGATCGCCTCTTCAATGCTCAATTTCTTCCCGTCAGGGATGGCAACGCCCAGACCGTGCCACGGGGTGTCGCCCACATACATCATGCTCTCGACTTCATGTGCCATGCTGTTCCCTCCTCTCCTGTAAGATTAACGTCTGTTTCTTCTCCTACGGGTGAAACTTTCCATCCTGGTGGCCTGTTTTTTTTGATTCTGGCCATCTGCCCGGGCAAAGATGGAGACATGAAGAAGCTGATCTTCAAGAGCCAGGGCAAAGCCGGTTATTTTCCTGGATTCAAGCCGGAAGTCGGTGCCCAGGCCCACGGATGGGTGGGATTCTGCATCAGCCGAAAGGGCTGATTTCTGGAATTTGGTGACCTCGCTTTTGAGGGCCTTGTGCTCTTTGTCCGGATCGTACCAGTCAATGGCATCCAGGGCATAGCTTTCAAGCAGTTTTTTAAAAACTTCGGAAAAGGTTCCGGGTTTACCAAAGGCGTCCAGACCGACTACCTTGCCGTTGATCATGAATATTGCCCCCACCTGGGAGTCGATCAATCTGAAGTGCTTTATGTATTCATTTATCGAAGGCATTTCCTTGTCGTAAATCGCAGCCATAGCACCGGTAGGAGACGGGGCCGCCATCCTGTCCGCCTTTTCCGCGATACCGTCCCAGATGGCGCTCTGGTCGGCCCTGAATTCTCCTGTGGACCGGACCGAGAAATTTACCTGCTCTGACTTACGGGCGCGGAGATTGGACGACATCATCCTCTCCTGGCTGTGGAATTTGGGGCTGTCATAAGACCATCTGCCGTGCTCCACACAGCTTACCGGGATCACAATGGTGGTATTCCCCTGAACAAGGATGGTGGTGTTGACGATCCGGTTCTGTTTGGCCCCGACCAGCTCTTCACCGTCAAGGATCAGGATCATTTCAGGGGATTTATTTGCAACCTTTAATTCCGGGACAGAACCATCACTGTCCAGTTCAAATACCTCCATCAGATTTTTGCTAAGAGCTTCATCCAACAGGAGGTATTCCAGCCCTGAAGAGTATGTTGAGAGGAGCGGGTAAAGGCTCAGGTTTTTGTAGGATTGCTTCCGGCCGACCTTGATCTGTTCGAGGTAATTTTTGATAACGGTATCCATGTTGTATGCCTCCTTTTTAGGTATTGGGTACTAG
>JACNJD010000368.1 GCA_014382715.1 Candidatus Desulfacyla euxinica
TAAATCCTTTGATTCTCAATTAATCCTTTTAGGGAATCTTATAACAATTGGCTGAGGACCTCGAAGGCCTTCAGGCTCAGCGATATTATTTTCTATTTCCTCATTTTCTGCATCATCAGCTACTACATCCTTTTCCGATGGGTGAATCTTTCTGAATCTGTCTCTGATATCAGAAAATCTTAGTACGCCTTCTGGACAATTTGTAACACAGCTGCCACAGCCTACACAATCGGGCACGTTCACCTCTCCTTCTGTCTCAACAAGATGTCTGATCCGGCAATTTCCCGGCATCTTTCAGTCTTTTCAAAACAAAGGAAAGGTCCAGTTCTCTTAGAACTTCCTCGGTTTGCAGACCAGTTTTTGGGTCCCAGCCATGAAGGTTATAATATTCTTCGATCATGCGCTGCCACTCGGGACGCGTAAAAAGGGCCCCTTTGTATGGCCCGCTCTTTACAGGCTCGTCAAAAAATCTGGAAGGTGGGTAATCGTCTTCCACCCCAAAACCTGCGTGCAATGTATTGAACGCTTTCTCAATATTATGAACCTTACGGCCCAGAAGCATAAGGCTGTCGCCTGAAAATGCCATTCCAGTGGCGGCGCTGAGAAGCCCAGCATATTCCTCGGGACCTAAGAATTTCAGATCCACCCACTGCGAAGTGAAATAGCAAAGGCCCAGCATATCCACCACTGATTTTAGTTGTTCGTACCAATAAACCACCTTGGCTTTCCCACGGTAGGTTTCCTGTTCCCCCCCGTAAGGTGTTCCAAAAACTGCCAGAGAGTCTTCCGGGGAAATCTTCATCATCCCCGTCATGGTGGCTCCATTGAGGTGGCCTCCCCCTCTCGGGGCCACCACAACGCCCAAAGCCCAGCCCTTGTCTGCCCGTATGGCCTCTGCAAGGTCCTGGCCCTTTATATGGACGGCATACTTATAAGCTTCTCCTCCGATGGTTTCTGCCATCCGATACGCTCCCTGATTCAAGATCGCTCCAAAACCATCTCCGTAAGCCATTTTCTCAATCAGCCGTATGACGGTCCGATGATCTCCCCAGGCCAGTTTCAATCCATCTGTATCACGCTCATCGATGATGCCCTTCTCATACAGTTCAAATGCGAGGGCAATTGCTCCAGAGGTATTATCGATATCCATCCCATATTGTGAGCACAGGGCTTGAATAACAAGCAGGGCGGGGGGATGAGTTATCTCTAATTTGCCGACGAAATCCCATATAAGATTCTGGTGGAACCCCTCCACAAGCAGTGGGGCATAGTCCCCCTTCTTTATTTCGTATAGAAAGGTATCCTGGAAAAAGCACCCCTTACAGGACAAGTTGCGGACCTGAAACGACTCCTTAAAAACCGAACGAGCAACGCGTTCCAGTTTTTTTTCGTCCATATGATCGTCTTGGAAATTTCTTACCGGAATGGTGCAGGTAGCATTTGCTCGCGGAACGCTGCCGCAAGTTCCGTCGGCTTGAAACCGTTTTATTGTTTCGGTGGACAATATTTGCGTTCGCGCATTTTCTACAAGAGACAAAAATCTGTCGGGATCAGCAATGTGAATCGGTAGACTTCCTCGAACAACAATGGCCTTCAGGTTCTTGCTGCCCATGATGGCAGCAAAGCCACACCGACCTGCCGCCCGGGCCTTATCAACAATGATGCAGGCAACGGGAGCGAGCCTCTCACCTGCAGGTCCTATGGAAAGAATCCTTGCTGTTTTTCCATTGGTCCTCCGGAGTTCCTCCTCTGTTTCCCAGGTAGTCATGCCCTGCAGATGACGGGCAGGTTGTAAAGATGCCTTTTTATTCTCGACCAGGAGGTAAACCGGGTCAGGACTCTTACCCTCAATTATGATGGCGTCAAATCCCGCGTGTTTCAATTCCGGGGCAAAATGGCCCCCAACATTTGAGGAACCAATTCCCCCCGTGAGGACATTCTTTCCCGAAATAGATAGTCTTGCTGATCCCGGAGCAACCGTACCGGTTAAGGGACCTGTTGCGAAAATAAGTAAACTCTTGGGATCCAACGCAGAAAGATCAGCGGGAAGGTTTTGAAAAAGAAGGCTTTGCCCCAACCCGCGACCACCCAGGAACTCCTTCACATAAGGTTCGTTTTCCTCAATTTGAATAAGTTCCCGTGTAAGATCAACCTTGAGTATATGACCGGCCCATGCATAGTTGTTCATGACTCGTCCCAGCTAAACCCGTTTCTCTTCCCAAGCAAAACCCCCCGTTTTATTTCTGCTCCTTGCGGGCCTGCCTGATCTCCTCGAGGCGTACCTTGACGATTGGGCTGATTTCAGGAGGATGCCACTTGGCGTCCTTGGGCTCCTCAGGCCAGACAAACGAAAGATACTCCACCGATCCAGGTGTATCGGTCTTTCCCAAAGCCTCAAGCGTGGCCATGAGTACATTGCGCTGCCCCTCGCTGTCCCCCGCATCACCCAGAAGGCGCCCATACGGATAGCCGATGCCCACGGAACGGGGAATCCCCACCATATAATGAAATTCGGGTGTCGGAGTCAGAACGATGGTAGTAAAACCTTTCTCTTCCAATACACGAGCGGCCTGTCCCACGGACTGGCAGCAGAACGGTCAGGCCGGCGTCAGCAGCACCACCTCCACATCTTCCTTTTTCATCTGTTCGGCCATGGGCAATATGGCCGAGGTCAAAAACTCATCGCTTTCCAACTGAAACCCATAGTATGAATAGGCAGTCGGCGCCAGGCGGCCGATGATCCCTTCCGCTTCTAATTCGGCCATTCGCTCCAGCGGCAGGATAACATTGATATCTTCCTTGATATAATCCGTATTGATGTGCAGATGGTTTACATCAATATCCGCGGACCGGGTGTCTCTGGAGATTTTCCGGTAGGATCGGTCCCCATAAAGCGGCTCTTGCTTTTCGCGCTCCATATCAAAGGGTGGGTCGGATTTATGATTGATACCTGCACTCGTTACCATGGCAAAGGTTAGCTCATTCAGGGCCCTGGGCAAAGGGGTCCACGGAATGGAGCCTTCAAAGCGCCTTTTCTCGATGTGAGACTTAATCCAGGCCCCCAAACTTGGAGGAAGAAATCGAAAGCCGTTGAAATCGGTGGATGCTTCAGTCATGTCATTGTTCTCCTTATCAGTTCGTGAATCGTTTATACGTTAAATCCTTCTCGGAGGGTTTGGCCAAAAGAAGAAATCTGATCCTAGAATGCTGCTGACAGTTGTTTATACTTAACGCCTCTCAAAGTCAATGCCAACGGGGACTGGAT
>JACNJD010000021.1 GCA_014382715.1 Candidatus Desulfacyla euxinica
TAGGCCTCAACAGAGAATTGGCGGGTCGTTTCTCTTTCCTCCTCTCCATACCGGCAATTTTAGGGGCCGTTGTCCTTCAATTCGACATAGAGGCAATTACAAGGGTAGGCGTTGTTCCTATTGTCCTGGGTTTTACATCTTCCGCACTGGTCGGTTTCATGGCCCTGAAACTCCTCATGGGAATGGTCAAGAAGGGCCATTTCTACTATTTCGCCCCATATTGCTGGGCTGTGGGGATCTTCACTATTATATTTACCTCGTAGACAACCATTCAATGGTTGAAGGGAAAATAACGAATGTCGAAGACAAACAGGGCTATACCCGTTAAAAAGCCTTTTTTTGAATACATTATTCTGGCAGCTAAAGGCTTCTGCATGGGGGCCTCTGACGTTGTGCCAGGGGTTTCCGGCGGGACCATGGCCTTAATCCTCGGTATTTATGAGGACTTGATCAACGCCATAAAATCCTTTGACCTTAAAAGCCTGAGACTCCTTGTGACCTTAAACATCCGGGCCTTTATTGAGCACATTTCCTGGCAGTTTCTCCTGTCGGTTGGCATCGGAATTCTAACAGCCATTTTCACCCTTGCAAAGGCCCTTGCCTGGCTTCTCCATAACACGCCTGTGCTCATATGGTCCTTTTTCTTAGGGCTGATTCTTGCCTCGGTAGTGACTGTCAGCCGGCGCATCAAACATTGGCAACCCCTCACCTGGGCTTGTCTGTTCGTAGGTCTAATCGGGATCTATTTTCTGGTCGGTCTTGTGCCCGGAACCACCCCCAACGATCTCTGGTTCCTTTTTCTTTCAGGGGCAATTGCTATCTGTGCCATGATCCTGCCCGGGATATCAGGATCTTTTATCCTGGTCCTCATGGGCAAATATCAATATATTCTGGAGGCTGTCAACGAGAGGGATTTTCTCGTTCTCTTCGTTGTGGCAGCGGGCGCCTGCGTTGGGATTGCCGCATTCTCCCGGATTTTGGGATGGCTCCTGAGTAAATACCACGATCTCATGGTAGCGTTCCTGACCGGGCTCATGTTAGGCTCCCTCAGGAAGATCTGGCCCTGGAAGGAAACCTTGGAAAGTATAATAGACAGTCATGGAAAAACCGTACCGATTATTCAGGCAAACATCGTTCCGGCACAATGGAGTAGTGAGGTCTTATCAGCCCTATGTTTGATGGTGGCAGGGTTTCTCGTGGTTTTTGTCCTGGACCGGATAGCGGGAAGGGATAGAAGCGACTAAAGTTTGAAGTGACTAAAGTGCCTAAAGTTATGGTACGCCTTCGGCGATGCAATTTTAAATAAGGGCAAGCTTGTTGCAGCTAAATAGTGTAATGCAGGCCAGAGCTTTTTTTCAATTAGCCTGAAGGAGCCTTAGACCTTAGAAACTGAAAGTTAAGACCTGTCCAACGCCTGAATCAGCATTCAAATTGGGCAAGATTCTTTAACTTTAGGCACTTCAAACTTTAGTCACTTTAGGCACTTCTCTACTACCAACTCCCCGTATCCCCCAGACCGATCAGGCGTAACACAACCATTATATTTGTGTCTCCGCTTTCCCTGGACGCGCCTAACTTGAGCCCCCAGCACTGCCTCTGGAACCCAACCCAGCCAGCGGTTGATATATTCTGGTTCTTCTCCATATCCCTTTGAAGCCAACCACCCACTGAAAGTCCATAGATCAGATTTATATTGGTCTGGAAATTCACGTTTGTTTGTCCCGTTGTACTGCCTTGATAGTATTGATAATTTATCTCATAGGTATCTTTCCTACCCCCGGACCTTTTAACAGAGAGATTCCCTGACAGGGTTGACTGCGAAAACTTATGCGCATAATGATCCCATCCGGCGCTCCCTCTCAGGTTAAGGGCTGGAAACGGGGTGACGATCAATAAAGTCCTGAGCGGGGTAAGGGGCTTGTTTTCATCGTCGTCTCTCGCGCTGGCGATATCATAACCCTGGATCAATTTAAAGTTGACTAACTGGCCGTAGCTAACCCTCCCCTTTTTGTCCTCAAAACGGGCATCTAAGAAGTTCTCAAGGGAAAAGGAGATCCGGTTTCTGCCTTTGTTTTCATTTGCCTCCTGCGGGTTTGAATCAAACCATGGTGTTTCAAAATCTCCCCTGTCAACTGGAGAAAACCAGGGTGTCTCATCCGCGTTAGTCCTGTACCCTTTAAAGGTATAGTCAAGGACGGGGGAAATCTTGTGCCTCAGCTTTTTGGCATTAAACCACTGAATATCATAAACTCTCTCGGCATTGGTAGCCAGCCTGGCCCCGGCTTCATAGACCGATTGATACTGGTGTTCGCTGTTTCCTTCATTGTCGTCATACCGGATCGTGTTGTATGAATAGCTGAACGACGGTTCAAATTCCACATAGGGCCCGAGCCAGAAGGGGAAATTCACCTCAGGAGAGATTGAGAGACTGTGCCCTTTATTCGCTTCATCGCTCCAGACATAATCGTAGTCCGATTCAAGATTGAAAAATATCGGCAACTCCATTAGCTGTTCGGGTAAAAGGGTGAAACTGAGCCCTCCCAAAGGTTGTTCTGTTGTCTTGTTATCGGCGGGATTCCCAACCGGCTGCCAATAGCTTGTAATCCCCTGAAGAGAATATGACTCCCCATCAAGACCCAATCTCAGGGCGGATCTCCTTGTGGGAGATCGCTTTTCCTGAAGCGGACGTCTCGATTCATCGGCGAGATTTGTCCTTGTGGCAAAACCGAAAAGTTTCTCTTCGAATTCCCTCAGATAGTCCTGATCGCTGACAAAATCTCCATCAACATGGGCGACCACTCCGAAAGGAAGATCCTGATCTAACCTGCCCCTTGCCCAGTACCGCGTGCTGTTCGTCCGGTTAAATGGGGTAATCTCCAATGCGTCCTGGTCAGTCATATTTTTTGTTTTTTCCTTGTCTGAGAGGATGTCAAACTCCATAACGCCCTTTGAGTTTTCACCTGAAACGTAACGAAATTCAGCCCCCTGCATATATCCTCGCTTGCTCATATAGCGCGAATAGAGGGTAGCATCAGTTTGATCGGATATGGCCCAGAAAAAGGGGATCTCGAAGTCACCGCCGTTCAGGGTTGAATACCCTACCCGGGGGGGAAGCAGGCCGGTCTGTCGTTTGGACTTGGCCGGGAAGATCATGTAGGGAATATATATTATGGGGAGCCCACGAACACGGAATGCGGAATTCTTTATGGTCCCGTAGCCTTCAATAGTGACCTTCACCTCGGATCCCGTAATGGTCCAGTCCGG
>JACNJD010000124.1 GCA_014382715.1 Candidatus Desulfacyla euxinica
GACCGTTGTGTACGAAGATTGAGTTGTGAACGTAGAATCCCATCCGCCTTGAAGGATCAGTGACTTAGATTCGTTTAGCACAATGGATTCAGTATAATCTCCTTGGGCTATCAATATAGCAGCTCCGGTGGTTGCTGCATCAATGGCGTCCTGAATTGAGTTGTAACACGGAGTTTTCTCCCCGCAATCCGCGCTGATGCTTACGTATGAATATGAGACAGTATCAAGCTTTGTAACAAAGGCATCAGCGTTACCCGCGTAGGTTTCCTGATACGGGTTTTGCGTCGGAAAGTTGGTGGAATAGGTAAATCCTGTGACATAGGCGTTCCCTGATCCGTCTACGGCTATTGCATGTCCATAATCCGAATCACTTCCCCCCATATAAGTGGAGCAGGAAAGGGAGCTTCCAGATGTAGAAAGTTTAGTTATGAAGGCATCTGTATCACCGGCGTAGGTTCCCTGATACGGGTTTTGCGTGGGAAAGTCGCTGGACCCGGTATGTCCTGTGACATAGGCGTTCCCGGAGCTGTCTACAGCTATTCCGTAACCATAATCCCAACCAGTTCCCCCCAAATAGGTGGAGTAAGAAAGACTGCTGCCAGATGATGAAAGTTTAGTTATGAACACATCTGTGTTATCGCCCGAAGAACCGTCAAGGTTGCCCTGATACGCATTGTGTATGGGGAAGTCGTGGGAAGTGGTAGTTCCTATGACATATGCATTTCCTGAGTCGTCTACGGCTATGCCGTTTCCCGAATCCACATGCCGTCCTCCTAAATAGGTAGAATAGGAAAGGGCGTCGCCTGTTGGGGAAAGCTTGGTTATGAAGGCATCACTCCATCCATAGCCCCCATATGTTCTCTGATAGGGGTTTTGGGTAGGAAAATTGGTGGAATCGGTAATTCCGGTGATATAGGCGTTCCCTGAGCCGTCTACTGCTATTCCAGTTCCAACATCTATATCGCTTCCCCCGAGATAGGTGGAGTAGGAAAGGGCACTTCCAGATGAGGAAAGCTTCGTTATGAAGGCATCTGTATCACCGGCGTTGGTTCCCTGATACGGGTCTTGCGTTGGAAAGTCTGTGGAATGGGTTCGCCCTGTGATATAGGCGTTTCCTGAGCCGTCTACTGCTATTCCATCTCCAAAATCGGAACCGCCTCCCCCTAGATAGGTGGAGTAGGAAAGAGCACTTCCAGATGAGGAAAGCTTCGTTATGAAGGCATCTGTATCACCGGCGGTGGTTTCCTGATACGGGTTCTGCGTGGGAAAGTTGGTGGAATTGGTTCGTCCTGTGACATAGGCGTTTCCTAAACTGTCTACGGATATTCCTAATCCCCGATCGGAACTGCTTCCCCCTAGATAGGTGGAGTAGGAAAGGGCGCTTCCAGATGAGGTAAGCTTGGTTACGAAGGCATCTGTATCACCGTCGAAAGTTCCCTGATATGGGTTTTGCGTGGGAAAGTTGGTGGAATTGGTATATCCTGTGAGATAGGCGTTTCCTGAACTGTCTACTGCTATTCCAGTTCCAGCATCACTACTGCTCCCACCCAGATAGGTGGAGTAAGAAAGGGTGGGATCAATGATAAGGGGATAGGAGGGGTTGTAGGAGGCGACCTGGAAGCCGTATGAGAATTTTCGGGTTTGGGATTGACTGGCAGGGCTCCGAATCTCAAAGCTTCCATCCACCGACCTTTCTCCTTCTATCTCCTGATAAATATAGGGCCTGGTCTCCTTGAGTTCCCCAAAGGCGGTCGCTATCAGGAGTTCCCCTTCCCCGTTTGTTGCGATCCCTTCTATTCCATTGTAGGTCAATAAAATATCACCGGGATTCCCGCCCGGATTTACAATAAATTCATATTCGATGTCCTTGCCGTTTCCAAATATCTTCAGGTCTATCCCTTTGTAAACCCCTTTGTAAACGACGCCTTTATAGGTGGGAATGCCTCTCTTCCACTTGTTCCTGTCATTGCCTACAAAATAGTTGATCCTGGCGTCTTGACGATCCAGGCCCTCTATCAAGATCCCTTCCCGGGCATTTTCAAACCCCAGGTTGAACACCAGTCGCTCTGTTTTCACCCCTTTGGTTTGACGGCTTTTTTTTGCGACCTCTGTGCCCTTCCCGGTCTCCTTTTCTCCGCGAAGAAGGTCGAATACGATCCCCTCATCAGTAAAATAGAGGGTCTGCCCGGATGTCTTGACATAAAACCTGACTTTAGGATCAAGCTGCCCCTTGTTTTCAATAAAATAAAGCGGCAGTTTGCTATAGGCCTTCAGGGTGCTCTCCTTATCAGCCTTTTCCGGCGGGGTAGCCCCAGAAACAGCGAGGAATGATACTGAAAACAGAAGCAAAAAGATTGCCGTCAGGACACTTAATCCAAGCCTTGTCTTCATGATATCTCCTTCTTGTGCAAGAGTTTGTTAAAATGGCGGAATTGGTTCCAATACCAGCGAAGGCTACTGTGGAATCTCTGAGACGTCCATAAAATCATAAACTTCAGCATCTATCTCAAAGAGTGGTATTGCCTTGGATACCGGCAGAAAAAATCCCGCCTCTCACTGAAGAGTAACAAAGTTCTGGGAGGGTATAGGCCATTTCTAAACCTCTTTCGCCTCTCGGGGGCTGAAAGGAGAAGATCTCTTTAAAAATGGTGCCGGAACTTTGTATCCATTCAGAAATATTGCCTATTTTTTACACACACATCTTTTAGAAGTCAACGAAAATCACAGTGGTCAGTGGTTAGTGAACGGCGAACCCCCGAGGGTCCGGTTTTTCTGCCCCTCTGTCTTTATCCCATCCACCAAGTCTCCTGATCAAACCACAGCCTACCGGCGCAGGACGCGCCTTCCTATCGAAATTCCTTTTTCAACATACCGCCGATATTCCAAGTTGTGCGTCAAGGGCAAAAGAACCATTCATTGTCTCTTTACAGATTGTCCAAAGTACCGTAAAAGAATATTTATAAGGTTATTTGACATCTTTCATAAGGACGTAATAATAGTTTACAATTTTTTTGTCTGCCTTTGTCTGTGTGGGTCTGTGGCTAATTTTGTTGTTTTCAGGTCAAGCCAATTTGCCTGGAAGGTATGGCACATAACCTCAGTATGCCGGGAGAAAACCCAATGGTAACCGTTGATATCGAGGAACTCCTGCCCCATCGAAATGGTATGAAGCTCATTGACAGCATAATTGAGGTTGATAAAGAGGGTGCTGTCTCAAAAGCTACGGTTACAGAAAAATGGCCTCTCATTGAAGGAGGATCCATAAATCCTATTGTCTTGATAGAACTCGTTGCTCAAACTGCGGGTATATGTATCGGATGGGAAGAACACAAGAAAAAGGGGGGAAATATCAAGGGGAAGGGATGGCTGGCAGGGGTAAAAGAGGCGCGCTTCTATTGCGAAAGCATACCTCTGGACAGCCAAATCATGACCGAGGTAAGAAGAGTCTTCGATTTTGAAAACTATCACGAGATTTTAGGTATGATAAGAGTAGACGGGGAACTCGTTGGAAAGGTCAGTGTGCAAATCGTGAAATCGGTTCCGGGGTGAGGAATATGAGCAATAAGAATGAAGCAAAAGTTGCTGTTATTACCGGCGGGAGCAGAGGGATAGGTCGCGCCATATGTGTTGAGCTTGCAAAGGATGGCTTCTATATTATCATCAATTTCAGATCGGACGATGAAGCGGCTGCAGATACCCTGAGAATGGTAAGGGATAACGGGGGAGATGGGGAAACAGCCGGGTTTGATGTTTCAAATTCTGAAGATGTTAAAAAAGCCATAGATGAGATAACCGGTCGCTTTGAAAATATCGAAGTGCTGGTGAATAATGCAGGAATAACGGCAGATGGATTATTCGTGTTCATGACCGAGGATGAGTGGGACTCGGTAATCAATACGAGCCTGAAAGGATTTTATAATATTACACGTCCGATTCTTGAAAAAATGGTGGGGAGAAAAAGGGGGAGTATCGTATCGATTTCGTCCCTGTCAGGTCTTATTGGTCATAGGGGGCAGGCAAATTACTCGGCTGCAAAGGCAGGTTTGATAGGCACAAGCCGTGCGATCGCAACCGAGGTTGCCAGGATCGGTATTCGTGTCAATGTTGTTGCGCCGGGGCTTATTAAAACAGAGATGATCAAGGATGTTCCCAAGGATTTCATAAAAGGGGCGATACCAATGGCAAGGGTGGGGAGACCGGAGGAGGTGGCAAGGGTTGTCAGGTTTCTCTGCTCTGAAGATGCTTCCTATATTACCGGCCAGGTTATTTCGGTGAATGGAGGAATGTACTGAAAGGGAAAATGCCTAAAGTGAGCTAAAATGCCTAAAATTAATAATATGAAGATATTACGGATGCTCGCCATTGTTCTTGCTGGCTTCATATTTATAGGCTGGAGTAAAGACTGGGATCAGCTCAGAGAGGATGCAGGACAGATAAATACAATCAGCGCTGATTTTGTCCAGGAAAAGCACCTGCAGATTCTATCAAGGCCCCTCATATCAAAGGGGATATTCTACTATGAGGTGCCGGGGTCACTCAGGTGGGAATATCAATCTCCCATAAGGAGCATCCTGCTCATGCATGAAGGGAAGGTAACCCGGTACATATGGGGGGAAAACGGCTTCAGGAGGGATTCAGGCCTAAGCCTTCAGGCAATGCAGATTGTTCTGGAAGAGATTACCATGTGGCTTAGGGGGCATTTTGCTGAAAACCCTGACTTTACCGCCTCCCTCGAGCCAGACCATAAAATTGTGCTCACCCCAAAGAAAAAGGCGTTCTCCGCAATCATTAGAAATATTGAGTTGATTTTTTCAAACCGGCCCGGAGTAATCAAATCTGTTACCATATACGAAGGAGAGAAGTCCTTTACAAGGATTATATTTAAAAACGTAAGGGTTAATGAGGTATTGAAGGGGGCCGTGTTCAGAGAAAGTGATCTAAAGTGACTAAAGTTAAAAGTTTCGTCATTCCCGCGAACGCGGGAATCCAGGAAAATCAATCCCGCCTATCATGGCGGGAGACTTCTGCATTCGCTGGAGTGACGGCCTTGGAGGCTTTTTACTCTTACAACGACACTTATCACTCTGTCATTCCGGCGAAAGCCGGAATCCAGTCAGAGCGATCCTGAAGATGGCTATTTTGGTTCCATGGTGATAGGTGGACTACTGGATGCCGGATCAAGTCCGGCATGACAGAATATAAAATTTGGCGTCACCAGTAACTGTCGTTGTAGGGTTACGAGGCCATCAAACTTTAGGCACTTAAAATGAAACATATCAACCTATTCCTCAGCATCCTGCTGTTTACGATTTCGTGCGGCGGTATCCCAAAACTTCAACCGCTGAATTCATCGCAAATCCCCGCTGTCCAAATGAGCTGCGGGCTCCCCTTTCCAAAAGGTAACTGGCAATTTATCCATTCCATCGAGGCAACAATGCCGGGGGGGACTGCCTCTGTAATCGGGATATCGGATATTTCATCTGAACTCGAGACTATCCATTGTATAATCATGTCAATCGAGGGATTGGTGCTGTTTGACGGAGTTTATAAGGGGAAGGTGGTTATTAACAGGGGGATTCAGCCCTTTGATTCGAAAGAATTCGCCAAAGGCCTTATGAATGACATAAGAATGGTATTTTTCCCGCCGGTGGGAGAACTGAGGGCTACCGGCATCTTGAGTAATGGGTCCCATGTCTGCCGCTACACGAATGATACCACGACCATCGTTGATGTAATAATAGATCCAAATCATAACTGGGAAATACGTCAATACGGGAAGGGCAGCCTAAACCGGTCTGTTAAGGCATATTTCAAAGAAAGGGCCGTTGACGGGATTCAAAAAGCCTTTCCCGGACGGATAGAACTCTCCGTGAACGAGGACCCTGGTTATGCGTTGACATTGAGGCTGATAAGAGCAGAGCCTTTAGGTTCGGACACCGTCAAATAGTTAAGTGGTTGAGTCGTTGAGTTGGAAAATAGGGTGTGAATTCGACTAATAATTATCACTTAACTACTCAACAACTTAACTACTCAACCACTCAACGAGGTCTTCATTTGTATGAAATTCAGACTTATTTATCCAAGATGGCCAAAACTTGAAAGGCAAACCGAGTTTCATCTGCCCCCCCACGGCCCGGTTGTCTTTGCCGCAGCCCTGCCTGATTATGTGGAAGTGGAATTCATCGACGAAAATCTGGAGGCTATCAATTTCGATGACCCGGTCGATTTTGTGGGGATATCCATGATGCTGACCATCCAGGCAGGAAGGGGGTGGGAGATTGCCGACACATATAGAAAAAGGGGTGTAAAGGTAATTTTTGGCGGGATCTCCACCATGCTTCATGCAGAAGAAACCATTAACCATGCCGATTCTGTCTTTATCGGTGAGGCAGAGGGAAGAATGGAGAAGGTGTTCGCCGATTTCAGGGATGGAACATTGCAGAAGGTTTATGATTATTTAGATGACAGGCCACCCATCGAAACTGTCGGAACCGCACGGAGGGATATCCTCAACAGGGACCTGTATCATTACAGAGGTGTGCAGATGGTTGATCTTGTCCATGCATCCAGGGGCTGTCGCTTTCATTGTTATCCATGTGCAGTGGCATATCTTGGGGGAAGGAAGTTCCGACCCCGACCCATCGATAAGGCTATAGCGGAAATGGAGAGTATAGATAATAACAGGCTGTTCATAGTGGATAATTCGTTAGCGCAAGACACCGAGTGGGAGATGGACCTGTTCAGAGAGATGATTCCGCTAAAGAAAAAATGGTGCAGCCATCCCATTGAGGATAGGCCGGAGGTCCTTGATCTGGCAGCCCAGGCAGGCGCGTGGTATGTTTATCAGGCAGTCTTTGATACCTCTGACTATATAAAGGAGAGGATCAAGCGATATCATGCAAACGGGATAGGCGTAGAGGGGACCATCCTTCTCGGTCTTGACAATCACACAGAAGATTACATAAAGAGACTGATCGATTTTCTCCTTGAGATCGAACTCGATATGGCTGAGTTTACGGTTCTTACCCCCTTCCCCCACACAAAGGTCTTTGATGATTTTGTCCAACAGAAGAGGATATTTTCATATAACTGGAATGACTATTCCGCCGACAAGGTGGTATATTATCCAAAACATATGTCACCGGAGAGACTCGAGGAGTTGTTTCATTATGCTTGGGATACCTTCTACAAAGATGAGCCCCAGGAGTTCAAGATGTTCAAGCTACTTCAGCAGGTGTCAAGGAGGGAAAAGGAAGATAATACATATAGACCGAGAAGACGGGATCTCGCGTCACAGGCATATGGGAGAGACACACGACTGCTCTCCTAATGAGAGATCTTTCCCTTTTCATGCACTATTTACGATCGGATATATTCCGCATAAACGGCCAGGCTGGCCATGACGATTGCGGCGTCTTCCGGGCTGGGATAGCAGACATAACCCCTCTGCCCCAGCATAAGGGCCATCCGGCTTTCCAGATTTTCCACTGAGAAGGGCAACTCAGAGGCGATGATGACCGGCTTCTGATAATGATGGGCCAACCCCATAAATTTATCAAAAACTTCACCTATCGTCTCTAACAGGACCTGGCACCGTTCCTCTACGGCTTCAGGGCCGGCCGAGGGTGGGAGAGGGTCAAGGGGTAAGGCCGGCATGATTCCCAGGAGCAGGATTCCATCAATCGTTAGGCATCTAAGCAGGCACTCCAGGGATTTCTCAAGGTGATCGGGCTTAAGACCGGCCACCAGATCTACCGGGTTGTTACGGCTCCACCATGCCGGAAGGAATTCATCCAGTTCCTGGATGGTCTCTTTTGATAGGGCAGGCACCTCAAGTCCTGCTTCGGCACAGGCATCTGCAGCCAGAACACCCCATCCGCCACCCGCTGTGACTATGCCCACGCGTCTTCCCGCGGGCAATGGTTGTCCCACAAATCCGGCAGCAATATTGGTCAGGTCGTCCATGTTTCCGGCGCGGATAACACCCGCCTGGCTGCATACCCCTTCAAAGGCCAGATCAGAGCCCGCCATGGCGGCGGTATGCGACTTTGCTGCCTTGGCACCGATCCTGGTAGCCCCCGCCTTGAGCATGATGATCGGCTTTTTCCGAGTCACCTCTTTAGCAGCAGCAAAAAAGCGTCGGCCGTCCCGGAACCCCTCGATATAACTGAGAATAACCCGGGTATCCAGGTCTTCTGAAAGGTATGTATAATAGTCTTCGCAGTGCAGGTCGGCCTCATTACCGCTGCTTACAAAGCGGCTGATCCCGAAACCCCTTTTCATCGCCCGCCGGGCGATGGAGGTGGCCACGTTTCCGCTTTGAGCCACCACGGCCATTGGGCCGGGTGGAAAGTAGATCGGCGGCATTGCAACATGCAGTTTCTCTGGAGGGCTCATGATGCCGTTGCAATTGGGCCCCACAAGCAGCATGCCTCCTGCATGGGCCTGCTTGGCCATCTTTCTCTGGAGTCTCTCACCCTCTGTGCCGACTTCAGCAAATCCCGCCGTGATCACTACGCCCACCTGGATCCCTTTGGCTACACATTCACCGATTACGGCCGGAACGGCCTGGGGCGGCACAACGATTACAACCAGATCCGGGATATCCGGGACATCTGCGATCCTCTTATATGCCCCTAACCCCTGTATTTGAGCCTCAGATGGGTTTATGGGATATATGGCTCCGGTAAAACCGCCGTTTATGAGATTGGCCAGTATAATAGAGCCCCATTTCCCGCGTTTATTAGAAGCGCCAATAAAGGCTACCGATTCGGGATGAAACAGCCTTTTTAATCTTTTATTTTTTTCGGGCAGCGATAACATTTTCATCTTTTAGACGTCTTTATCGAAATATTCCTTTACCTCTGCAATGGGAATCTCAATCCTTTTTTCAAGAAACCGGGCCTTTGCCGCCATGATTCTCCTTGATGACCGATGAAGTCTCTCTAAAGGTACATCTCCCCGGAGCAGGCTGTCCCTCAGGATCTCCATACCTGCCCTCACCTCCTCCTGGTCCTCGCATATCAAAAGAAGGTCGCTCCCTGCCTCAAAGGCGGCAACAGCCCCCTTGGCCACCCCCCAACTCTTCTTTATTGCCCCCATCTCCAGATCGTCCGTGATTATCAGCCCTTCAAAACCTAATTTTTTTCTCAGGAGTCCGGTGATGATCTTATTGGAAAGGGTGCCGGGATACTCGGGATCCAGGGCAGGATATATGGCATGGGAGGTCATGACGGCGGAGACACCCTGCTCTATAGCAGCCCTGAATGGTGGGAGATTGATCTCTTCTATTTCTCCAATATTAGCGTCTATGGTTGGCAGGTGATGATGGGGATCAAGTGTAGCTCTGCCCAATCCGGGGAAATGTTTGGCCACGGCCATAACACCGTTTTCCTGTAGGCTTTTGACTACACTTTGTCCGAGCAAGGCAACTTTTTCAGGATCATCACTGAATATTCTCCCATCTAGATGTTTTTCAGGTTCTCCCCACCGGACATCTACAACCGGCGCCATATTCATATTCAGCCCAACCAGGGTCATCTCCTTTGCCGTTGTAACCCCGAACTCCATGGCCCTGTCCACAGGCCTCGAATCGTTTCCAATGGCGCTGTTACCGGGAAACAGGGTGAATGGCTCTTTTAGCCGGGCCACCCGCCCCCCTTCCTGATCGACTGCCAGAAAAAGGGGTGTCCCGTGATGTTTCATGGCGGTTTCCTGCAAATCATGACAGAGGGAGGCCAGCTGGATCGGGTTTTCTATGTTTCTGGCGAACAGGATTACTCCGCCCAAACAATGGTTGCGGATAAGCGCTTCTGTATCCCCGTCCAGTTCAGGTCCGGGCATCCCGGCCATAAACAGACTGCCGATCCTGAGATCAAGTTCCGAAAGGTCAAGTGTGGATTGCATTTACCTCTCCCTCTGTTGCTTTAAAAGTTGTTAACCCTGAACCTCTGAACCCAGAACCTGTGAACCTCCGCGAATATTGATTGACATCATGTTGCATGGTGTATAATCAGTTCGATATAAATGCAACGGAAAAAAAGCTATCATGAAAGCAATGATCCTCGCAGCCGGCCTCGGGACGAGGCTGAGACCGCTGACTCTTAGCAGGCCAAAAGCCCTCATGCCGGTAGGCAACCGGACTATGATTGACAGGGTAATAGAGTACCTCAAAAAATACAACATTGATGAGCTCATTGTGAACGCCCATCACAACCAAGAGCAGCTTGTGGCCCACTTAGATAACGGCCGACCTTTCGGGCTGAACATCCAAGTCAAGGTGGAACCAAAGATTTTAGGCACGGGCGGAGGCATCAAGAACACCGAAGGATTCTGGGATGATAAACCATTTGTTGTTATCAACGGGGATATCCTGACCGATATCGATCTTACCCGGGCCTATGAAACTCACCGAAAAAAAGGCAACCTGATCACTCTTATCCTTCATGACTGTGAGCCCTTTAACCAGATCCTGATAAATGAACGTCTTGACATTATGGATATCGCGCCCAGAGCCTGCCCCGGCAGACTTGCCTTTACGGGAATTCATATCATTGAGCCGGAAATTTTGTCCCACATCCCTAAGGACCGGTTTTCTAATATCATAGACTGTTACCAGAAGTTAATCAGGGAGGGAAGTCCGATCAGGGCATATATTTCAAGGGGGCATTATTGGCGTGATGTGGGGACCATCAAAAGTTATCTCCTCGCCAACAAAGAGGTGTTGCAGGAAGCTCACTTTTTGCTGGGCCCGGGTTGCCGGATCCACGAGTCTGTTAGACTCAAAGAGTGGGCCGTCATCGGCAGGGATACAAGTCTCGAAGAGGGGGTGGAGATCCGCCGATCCGTTCTCTGGGAAGGGGTAAGAGTCAAAAAGGGCTTGAAGGTGATTGGCAGCGTTGTCACATCAGCTAAAGAGGTCCGGGAAGATCTTGTTGGAAAAACCCTATGAAACCTGATCTGAAAAAATCGATTGTGGAGTTTTTCAAACAGAGAGATCAGGTAACGGAAGACCTGAGCTTTCAGCAGCTTCCCGGTGATGGATCAAAACGCATATTCTGGCGGATCACCGCTCAGGAACCGGGGATCTCCCTCGTTGCCATGGCAAACCCTCCTTCTGATGATGCTGCAAGACGCGAAAACTACGCCTATCTCATGATCGGAAGGCACCTCCGCAGCAAAGGGGCGCCCCTTCCGGAAATCCATTGGCACGATCTCGAAAAGGGCTGGTTTATTATGGAGGATATGGGGCACATGAACCTTCAGGATCTTGTGTCCTCAGGGGAAGATCCTCTCCGGGCATATGAAAAGGTCTTGCATCATCTCTTCCGGATGCAGACCGAAGGTGCAAATGATTTTGATCCGGCATGGTGCTGCCAGGCAGAGAGATATGATCGTGCCGTAATGCTGAAATACGAGGCACATTATTTCAGAGACGCTTTTCTGGGACGTTATCTCGGGCTCAAAGGGGATTTGCCAGAGCTTGAGGCTTCGTTTTCCCATTTAGCGGAAAAAGCCTCAAAGGCTGATTGTGGCTTTTTTCTCCATCGTGATTTCCAGTCAAGAAATATTATGCTCTCTAAGGGCAATGTGGGGATAATTGACTGGCAGGGAGGTCGTCTCGGGCCGCTCGGCTACGATCTGGCCTCTCTTATAATTGATCCCTATACCCGTCTCACCCGCGAGCAGAAGATTGAGGTATACCAGAGATACCTGGCCCTGATCAGGGAACATAACCCTGAGAGGGTGGAGTCCTTTGAGAGGTATTATCCCTACCTGCCGATTCAAAGGAACCTCCAGATCTTAGGCGCCTTTTCTCATCTGACAATGGTCATGAACAAGACCTATTTTGAGGCGTATATACCCGGGGCCCTGAGAACCCTTGATGGTTTGCTCCACCACGTTCATGATGAAGAGATCTCCCGCCTCAGAGATCTAATAGCGGGGTTGGGATCCCACAAAAAAATCCTCGATATAGCGAAGTCAGACGGGTAAGGTTTTCTAACCTACCCTTGACAAAGCCGCAAGGCGAAAAAGTCACAAAAATTGGAATGGAGTAATGTCAGGAAGTTATAAGCAAGACAAATTTGAATTTGTAAAAACACTCTTGTCTCGCGCAAAGGCGCCAAGAAAAAGTAAATAATGTCAATATATTATCCCTGTATTCTGCGGGCTCTGTGAGAATCATGCTTTATAGGCGATCTGAAAAGGTCAAGGTCAAAAAAGTCGGCAACAACACGGCCCTGTATTCAAGTAAACAAAAGGGGATACATGTCCTGAATGAGACCTCACTATTTATCTGGGAGGTCCTTCAGGCGCCTGCCTCTTACGCTTACGCACCTTCCCAAAGGACTTCTCTCAAACAATAAACATTCCCTGACAAAGGAAAGGGCCGACGCAAAAAACAGAATCACACGGCAGTTTCCGAGGGTCGCACGGCCAAAGCAACTCCGGGAACAGCAACAAGTGGGCACGGTGAATTCTACAGGATCCGGGGGCGCCTAATTGCTGTCTCCCTTCGACCTTTCCCTCCTTATCTTCTACCACAAATTGAAGGCGGTTTATGCCCTAATTGAAGCAATTTGACAAACCCCGCTTAAATACAAGAAAATGTTTCCTGCATACGATTCCCGCGTTGCGTTATATGATGAGGATATCCGGGGACGATGGTTCGTGCTTATGCGTGCCGCATATGCATAAGGTTATGATTTATACCAATCGTAAATGATTTAGTATTGTGCCCCCCGAGTTAGATATTGCAGGCTTCTTATAGGCAAAATAACCCGCAACACCAACCGCTGCCGCGATTGAAGTTCGCCTGATCGCCTTCCTGCAGAAATTTCGGCGATCCATGGAATCCGTTATTGGTTTCTGTGACTCTTTCATTTTTTCCTTTTCTATTGCTCCATCAAACAAAACGGTTGATAATTTACCCTGGACGTTTTCATTATTTGCCTGGAACCATTTAATCCGCCATAGGCGGGCAAGGGTTGTGTTTTCCGCACCTTGGGACGGGATAGTTCATTTTTCTGAAATCCCTCAAGTTTGTCCACTGATCTTAAATTAAAGTATCATATCAAGCACATTAGATCCACATTGGTTGCTTAATAGTGCAAATTTAATCTATTATTTACACAAAAAAAGGTATTGACATATTTCCTGTTTAATGTTATGTATTTGATCTATTATATTGGGAATAGGCTTTTAATAGGGTAATATTGAGGCATTATGAAATTCGTATCCATGAATAACAACGCGGTCCTGAAAGAAATCGGTGTAAGGATACGCAGAGAACGCTTGAATCAGAACACTACCCAAGAAACACTGGCCCGTCGAGCAGGTGTTTCGCGTCGTGTTGTCCTGGACCTGGAAGCGGGAAAGGGCTGCGGCCTTGGCGCTTTTATTGAAATTCTCCGTGCATTGCGAAAACTGGACCAGTTGGATGTATTCATGCCTGATCCAGGAATCAGTCCTCTTCAACTTGCAAAGCTCAAAGGGCATGAGCGGCAAAGGGCAACCGGCCGGCAAGGAAAACCTAAGGGATAAGATATATGCCGGTGTCTGTAGCAAAGGTTAAACTGTGGGATGACCCTGTGGGTGCGGTGGCCTGGGATGACGATCGAAATCTTGCCACATTTGAGTATGAACCAGCATTTCTTAGAAGAAATCTGGAAATCTCACCACTCACGATGCCGCTGAGCCCTGCCATCTATTCATTTCCAGAACTGAACAGAAGAACATTTTATGGTCTGCCCGGCCTATTGGCTGATTCCCTGCCCGATCGATACGGCACAAGGCTCATCGAGATATGGCTTCAGAAGCAGGGCCGCTCGCTTCAAGACTTTAACCCGGTTGAAAGACTATGCTACATAGGGACTCGCGGAATGGGGGCCCTGGAATTTGAGCCTGCACTCGTTTCCCGACACAAGACAGTTCGTGTTGAAGTTGCCGAGTTGGTAAAGCTCGCAGGGAAGATCCTATCTCAAAGAGAGGACTTGCTTGTCAATCTATCCGAAAACGAATCAGCAGCACTGGATACGGTCATAAGGGTTGGAACCTCCGCGGGCGGGGCCAGAGCAAAGGCTGTCATTGCCTGGAATCCCAAGAATAATGATATCAGATCCGGGCAGGTGCGGGCGCCAGAGGGATTTGAATACTGGATCATCAAATTCGACGGGGTAAACGATAACACCTTGGGAGATCCGGAGGGCTACGGCAAAATAGAGTATGCCTATCATCTCATGGCAAAGTCTGCCGGAATCGAGATGAGCAAATGCCGGTTGATGAAGGAACACGGACGATCACATTTTATGACACTTAGATTTGATCGAAAAAATGATGCGGATAAGATTCATATGCAATCGCTTTGCGCATTGGGCCACTTTGATTTCAACATGCCAGGACAATATGCATATGAAATAGCCCTGTCCACCTGCCAGCAGCTTGGCCTGGGTCACCAAGCTGTACGTCAGCTCTATAAAAGAATGGTATTCAACGTGGTTGCCCGCAACCAGGATGATCACTCACGCAACATCGCCTTTCTCATGGATCGTGACGGCAACTGGCGTCTTGCCCCGGCCTTTGATGTGATCTGGAGCTATAATGCACAGGGCGAATGGACGAATCGCCACCAAATGACGGTTAATGGTAAACGAAACAGTTTCGAGAAACAGGATTTTATCGATGTTGCAAAGCAGTTTAGGATTAGCAAGCCGTTGGAGATTCTTGCAGACGTTGGAGCGGCGATTCGCCGCTGGCCTGATTTTGCAGAAGAAGTGGGTGTAGAGGCTAAGAGGATAACACAAATCGCATCGACACACAGGCTGGAAATTGTTGTATGATTATTAATTACACTCCAAATTCCACCTGGAGTGCATTCTAACATCTGATACTAAAAGTCACGATGACCTATGATACCAGTCTTTAAGACCATGTGGCCATGTTATTTATGCAACTATAGGGTAAACTCCGGGAGATACGATTCATGCATTGAGTTTCAATCCAGACACAGGTTGAAAATGGGGATCAACGGTCAAAACCTCGTAGCCTTCTACAATGGCAAGGGATGCTATGAGCAGGTCCGAAAGCGGAATTGTGATCCCTCTTCTCCTGAGATCTCTTGATAATTCCCCCGCCTTTTCCCAGGCATCCCAAGTCACCTCCAGATATGGAAGTCTCTTCAAGCTTTCCTTTACACGGTTGGCTTCTTTTTTTGTCCTTATGCCCTGTAGTATTTCGGCCAGAACCATACCGACCATGACCACTTTTCGCTCTTTAATATGTCCTTTGAGATGCAGAGTGAGTTCGGACTCCGGGTTGCGGAAGAACTCAATCCGGACACTGGCAATAATCATGATATCTGCTGATATTTGTGGCAATTATTATGGAGGTAGGCCATGTATGCCAAAATGCAATTGTATTTATCAAAGATTCTACGAGAAAAATCCTCGACATAGCGGGGGCAGGCAGGTAAGATTTTGCTCATATCAGGAATTGTAAAGCAACGAGGGAGTCTATGGAAAGAAAAAGGCTGTTTGAGGCAGGCGATACAGTCGCCACTTTCACAGGCCAGGCGGGAATAGTGATTTCAGAAGAGGTGTTTGCAAAGATCAGCAAGAATCTGAAGGAGGGAAGAAGGCCGGGACATTATTTTGCGCCAGGGTGTTGTCATAATCCTGACTACGTTATTCAGATTCCAGTCCTGTTTGAGGATGGGACCTATGATGTGATGAGGGCCATGAATATCAAGAGGACTACCGGTCTTCCCGAGGAAAAAAAATCGTATCTTCTGAATCTGATTCATGATCAAAAAGGGTAGCCCGGGGCCGCTAACAAGGAGGAAATTAAATGGAAGATTGTATCTTTTGTAAAATCGTCAAAGGGGAGATCCCCAGCTTCAAGGTGTACGAGGATGAAAAGGTATTTGCCTTTGGGGATATAAACCCCATCTCCCCCGGTCACAGCCTCATCATCCCCAAGAGACACGCTCAAGACCTTTGGGAGATTTCAGGCGATGACCTGACTGCGGTGCACCTCGCCTCAAAAAAGATTATCAAGGCCATTCAAGACGCTTTGCAGCCCTCAGGTGTGGCCTGTGTTCAATTAAACGGGCCGGGTGCGAATCAGGTGGTTTTACACTACCATCTCCACTTAGTTCCCAGGCTCGCTGGGGATCCTGAGCTTCCCGTAGCCACATGGGAGCTTAAAGAGGGGGATATGGATGAGGTTAGAGAGATTGCCGGTAAGATTGCGGCTGCAATAAAATAATTCAGAGATCTTTTTTCTATTCAATCAACTCCACATTCCAGTACAGGTAATCCTGCCACGATGTGGGGACATCGTTGAAACCGATTGTGATCCTGAGGGCGGGCAACCATTTCGGTTTGGAAGGTTTGCGGATAAGCCTCATATTGGCTTCTCTCGGTGTGCGGCCTCCCTTTTTCCTGTTACATTTCATGCAGCAGGTAATGATATTGGTCCACAGGGTCTTACCCCCCCGGGACTTTGGAACTACATGGTCATAGCTTAGATCTTCCACAGGGAGTTTCTGACCGCAATACTGGCATTTGTATTTGTCCCTTGCATAGATGTTCTGCCTCGAGAATCTGACCTGGTTTTTTGGCCTCTTCACCAGCATGAGCAGCCGGACTACCGAGGGAAGCTTAATGGTAAAGCTGACCGAATGGATATCCCGCCCATATTCTTCAAGCACCTCTACCTTGCCTAACATGAGGAGGGTTATCGCTTTTTTCCAGTTGATTACCTTCAGCGGTTCGTAGGTGATATTTAAGAGCAATACCTGTTCCATATCTGAATACCTGATCCGGATAGCCCTTTATTTAACATCGAACTCCGGGTGGAGGCTGTGGCCTCAAAAATCTGGCAAGGTCTCACTTTACTAAAGTAGTCTATTATAACCCAAATAAATAAAAAACGCAAGGATAAAATTGAACAAGGAAGATCCGGGCTCAATAATTCTGATTTGGCTTCACTGCCCTCAACCTTTCTTTATGCCATTCCTTTGTTGGCTGGAGCAACTTTCTCTGTTCCTCCCTGTTCAGAAGGCGCATGGTCTCAACCGCGGGTGGGGACGGGATCGTTAGAACGTTGTCAATGGTGATTTCATCCTGGATACCCAATCCTGCGGCCACCCTGTTCTGGTGACAGGCATTACACCCCCTTCCAAAGGGCGCTGTGGTATGAGGCACATAGGGCATAAAGGCCCACCCTTTCCCGGTGCCGTCCCCCCTCAAAGGAGCGACACTGTCCAATACGCAATTACCCTGCCGGTCTATGTAGGAGATGAGGTACTGATAAAGGGGGCGTAAAATGGAGTACCTGCCGGTGTGATCCACACCGAGAGGCATCTGCTCCCACCGTCTGAATCTCCAGCCGATAGACCAGATTCCCGAAGTCTCCTTCCCCGATAATCGGTCAATGGAAACAGGATAGACGATGTCCGGGCTTTCCACATATTTTTTTAATCTTTTCTGCAGATAGGGATCTCCCTGGGCGGTAAGGTTCCACCACTTGTAGTCATTGATCATATCTTCACGCATTACGCTCATACCATAGTCCTGATACGACCATTGGGCATGGCAGGCGCTGCACCGAACCTTTGCGTGAGCCGGGGTTCTGTGACCGATCGAATTAGGCGAAAACAAGGGCAGCCTGTGTTTCTTTTCATGATTTTTGGATATGAACAGAAACTCGTCTGAAACCTTGCGAATCGCCCTGTTGGTCAGATCAGGTGCCGTACTATTAAAGCCTCCATGACAATCGGTGCATGAGCGCTTCGGGGCCTCCATCTCGTAGCTGTATGTGTGTCCGTCTCCCATAACGTCTTTTCGTGTGTGGCAGTCGATGCACCAGAGCCCCTTTTCAGCATGTATGTCTCTGGCGAGGTGGTGCTGATTTAACCCATAGGTAGTTTCCTTTAATTTGCCGTTCACCATTGGTGACCGATAGGAATCGCTGTAATCGTGCTCGAACAGCCCTTCATAATCCGCGCCCACATGATTGTTGTTATGGCAGTGCATGCATTGCGCGTTCGGGATGCGTTTCGTAAAATTATGTTTGGCCGGATACCCCTTTTTGGAACGATCAATTGCCCGGTCATTGCCATGATATTGGCCGTCATTATTATAGAGCACATGACAGGCAGCACACCCCGTTCCCCTGTAAAGGCCGGGGCTTTCTGGACCTTTGGTATGGATATGGCATCTGAGGCATCGCCTCCTCAGAAAATCATCCACAAGCATGGCCGGGGTTTCGGGGTGGAGAGAGGGATCGGTTTTGGGCAACGGTTTTAGGCCCCCGCTCAGCCCATAAATGGCTGGGGATGCCCTTTCCTGGGCGCCCCAGAGATACCGTGTCTGGTTGATAATTCCGGCCATTGTTGAATGAAGGGAGTTCTTGACCTGTTTGATCTCCTTTTCGTGGCATTTTATGCAAAAGATCTCCATATTCCCGGGAGCCGAAGGGTTTCTGACGATCCCCTGGTGCTCTGTAAGCGCCTTTCCCTTTGTATCCTCAGGCCTCAGGTGGCAGTCAGCGCACTTGAATGGATGGGCAGGGCTGATGGGCTCTATCTCCTTGTGACAGCCGAGACAGTCGGTGTAGTCGATTTTTTCCGCGGTCCTGCTATCACCGCCGGCCCAAAGAGCAAACGCCGGTAAAAGCAGGACGCTTATCAGACAAAACGCCGTGACGGTAAGAAGGAAACGAGGGCTTCTTCTTATTTCAGGCATGGCAACCCCCCCTCTATTTCAAACCGTTTATCAGATTCCTTGAAGTCCGCGTAGATCCTATCTTCATAACTGTCATGACAGCCGAGACAGGGACTGACCGAGAGTATCCGGTCGATCTCTTCCTTGTTGAAGGGCCGGACACCTTTACCCGGGCCTGATTGAAGCGGCTCACCTTTGAGGTTTACAAAACTATCTAAGGGAAAAGAAACGTCGATGCCGGTCGAAGATCCCGTCCTTGGCGGGGAAGAGGATGAGTCATATGTCGGTCTGAACACCCGCTTACCTCCCTTCTGATGGAGGATGCCTTCTCCCAATCCGATGACCTTCGGATCTTGATGACATTCAAGGCATCCCCTCGATTTCCTGGCAGTGGTATGGGGATCAAATGCCGATATGTTCATGATATTGAATGATTCGTCTTCGAGGTATTTCCCTGATTTGTCAAAGACCGAAACGAACTCCTGGCACGGGGAGATAGGGAAGATCTCAAGATCATCCCTGATACCGAGGGCGGGTCTTGAAAAGCGGAGATAAGAGCGGGCCTCCTTCCACCTGCCAGGTGACATTTTGTTGTTTATCCAGTCTTTCTGCTTCTCAGATTTATTATATGTCAGATGGCACCCATAACACTGCGGTATCCAGGCAGAGTGGCAGGCCTGGCAGGAGAGACGCTCGTGTCCCTTCAAACGGTGGTGAGGTTTGTTGGACGATTGGATATCCATCTCAAAGGGCCGGCCATCCATCTTGCGGTAGAAGATTGTCTTGCCGTCCTCTTTTTGGAGATTGTATATTGGTGTCCCCTTTTTGCTGAGAGCGACAGATTGTCCCTTTTTCCACGGGATCCGCTTGTTGAGAAAGGCCAATCGGTCTGCCAATGCATCAGGGCCCTTAATCATGGAAAATTCCGGGGAATGGCATGTCTGACAGGTGATGTCGGTTTGTGAATGCATCCTGTCGTATCGCTTCCCGTCCCCCATCAGCCCGGTGGCGGTATGGCAGTCTATACATTCCATCCCGGCCCTGCTGAAGTGGACATCCGCCTGCAGGTCCAGGAAAAAACGGTTCCCCGATAACCTCCTGCTGCTGAGGCCGGCCCCCTCATAGGGTGTTCCGTAACCTGCTGACTCGAACCTCCCGAAATACGACAGACCAATCCTTGCAGATCTGTTATGGCATTTTATACAGTTTGCCGAAGGAATCCTCGTTGTCATCTCAGGGTGGTCAATGGCCTCCTTTTCCTGTTCTTGCCCCTTCTCATCATCCAGAACATGACAATCGCTGCAACCTCCGCCCCTCCTGCCTATCTCTCCCTTGCGGTCGCCCCTTTTCTTCCACAAATGGCATCCCCCGCACATCTTTCTATAATGATCAATTGCAAGATTTTGAGGCGGCGTCTTGCCGTAAAGATCACTGACACCAACACCCATAGCAAGGGGTGAACTACCAGGGAGGGCTTTTCTCTTGAGCCACTGTTCCTGGAGGGTCCTTAGGATCCCTGTATTTGTGGCCATGAGACTGTTCTTGACACGGGCCGCAATATCCGAATGACACCCGGTTTTCCCGCAGGTCCTGTCCACAACACGGAGGTCCCCTGGATTTCGAACCATGCTAAAATGGGCTCTTTCTCTGTCGAATGAGTATCTGTTTCCCAGATGACAGGTATAACATCCAAAGGCCGAGATGGGATGGGATGGGTCCGGATTTTCCACCTCTTTGTGGCAGGATACACACGCATCTTTGAGCGGTTCAGAGGGACGATTCAGTCGACCCTCTTTTATAAAGAGAATTCCGACGATGAGAGTTAATGAAACGATTGTAAGGATTTTTTTCATGAATTTTCGTGGAATAAGACTTTAGGATCCGGGCTATTATGCCCTTCAAACCCTCATAAGTCCACCTCTGATCGCTCCTTTTTCTTCTGCACAACTTGACAAAAAGATCCGGCGCCCTGTAATCTATCCGTGTCTCCGCTGAAGTCGGGGGTCGAAAGACGGGATCGTTGACAAGTGTAAAGACTTTTAGGCGTAAGGCACAAGGCGCGAGGTGTAAGGAACTGAATGGGAATCAAATATCCTGCATCCAGCATCGAGTATCCAGTATTCCCGCTTAAAAACGGGATTTCCGCTTCGCTACAACAAGCACCCAGTACCCAAAACCCATGGAGAGGGCAAGAAATTGAGAAAAATTGATCGAATAGCTGCTTTATTCATTGCCGCTGGCATTTTGTTTTTTATTTTGGACCTGTTTATTGGCGCCGGAGTGAAGTTAGACCTGAAGAATGCCATAGCCGCGACTGGAGGAGCAGATGATGTGGCCGATGGCCTCATGGGAATTGACGTTTCGGAGCTCACCGATGTGGAGGCCCTCGGGTTTTTGTCTCCTGATGAGTTGAGTCCGTGGGGGTATCTGTTTGCAGACGAAACAGAGAGGATTTTCCTGGCAGAGGGCGATACGGTTTATGTGGCCTTTAATAAGGGCCATAACGTAAAGCCGGGGGACCTTTTCACTGTCTACAAAAGCTCTGACGAACTCGATCACCCTCTTACGGGGAGCGATCTGGGATATGTCATCTCTTTTTTGGGGCGGGTTGTCTTGAAGAGGGAGGTCAAAGCTGATCTATACAAGGCAAAAATTGTTGAAAGCTACAGCCCCATGCGTGTGGGGGATATTCTCTTCCCTTTTACCTGGGTATCTCCCTGCGTTCAGCTTTCCACCCCCGAATGGAAGAGGCTGAAAGAGAGCAAAGGGTTAAAAATACCGGTGGTAGCATCCAAGGATTTGAAAGAGATTATGGGCCAATTTTCTGTTGTCTACATGAATCATGGCCTCAAACATGGTATATGCAGGGGAAATTTTTTCGAGATAATGACCAAACCGGAAACAGATAGGCCAAAAGAGCCGGCCCTCCCTGATCAGGCATTGGGTTATCTCCTCGTCCTGGAATCGAGACCGAATACTTCGACCGGAATAGTCATTACTGCAAGGAGAGACTTTTCCAGCGGCGCTATGCTCAAGGCGATCCACTTGAACAGGGAACTGAGAAATATACTGATCCATTATTGTGCGGATGACCCGAAAATCTCGGATATTGAAGCTAATCCATTGCAGGTGCTGAAAAGATTGGAAAGGGCAACCGATCCTAAACCTGATCTGCCTGAGAGCCTTCGTCTCCTATCTACAATGCCAAAATGCCGGACACAATAGACGCCTGCATCACCTGTTCACTGAGAAAAGACTTGACTAATCCTCGTGACCCTGTTTTATATTCCCGCCATCTTTTTCCACCAATATGTTTAAGGGCAGGGTTCTCCGCCAGCGGGATCTTTGAAAGGGTGTTCGGCTGAAGATGGCGGGATTCAGGGTTAGTGACGAGGACAAAATTGAACGCGCAAGATAAAAAAATAGCATGGCTCTCCCTCTACATGATTCCTGGCCTGGGCAATGCCGTCCTAAAAAGGCTTATAGAAAAACTCGGTGATCCTGAAGCGGTTTTCAAGGCAGATCTTGCAGAACTTATGAATGTGGAGGGAATGCGCAGGGATATAGCGAGGAAGATCATGAATCGGTCCCTCGATACAGAGGCTGAAAAGGAATTGAGGGATGCAGAAAGATGTCATGCTCGAATTATTGCCTACACCGATCCCGCTTACCCGGCGTTCTTGAGGGAGATCTACAATCCTCCCATGTTGTTGTATGCCAGGGGCAGGGAGATCCCCCTGGGGCAGACCTTTGTTGGCGTTGTTGGCTCGAGAAATCCCACCCATTACGGTCGCAAGGCAGCAGAGAAAATCGCCTTGGGGCTCGCGAGAAGAGGGGCGGGGGTTGTAAGCGGTCTTGCAAGGGGGATAGATGCTGCTGCCCACAGGGGTTGCTTGAGGGGTAATGGGTTTACCATTGCGGTGTTGGGTACTGGCATAGATGTGGTTTACCCTGCGTCAAACAAAGCGCTTTTTGAGCAGATAGAAACCAAAGGCGCTATTGTCTCGGAATTCCTGACCGGAACCCCTCCTGAACCCTGGAATTTCCCCATACGCAACCGGATTATCAGCGGATTGAGCAGGGGAATAGCCGTTGTGGAAGCAACAAAAAAGAGCGGATCTTTGATCACGGCCTCATTGGCGCTGGATCAGGGCCGCGATGTTTTCGCTGTTCCCGGTAGTATTGATTCCTTCAAAAGCACCGGGACCCATTTTTTGATCAAACAGGGGGCCAAGTTGATTGAACACGGGGATGATATATTGGACGAACTCGGGTTTGTCGGTAAAGAGGCAGTAGGAAAGGGAATTCCGGGAAAAACAGGCAGCGCGCACCAGGATATGAACGAATCCGAGAGAAAGGTTTATGAGATTGTCGGAGATTATCCCATGCATATGGACAATATAGTCAGACTGGGGAATATGGAAGTCGGCAAGGTGGCAGGGATACTTATGAAAATGGAATTGGAGGGGATTGTGAAACAGCTCCCGGGCAAAATGTTTGTTCGATGAACAAGTGACTAAAGTGACTAAAGTGATCTAAAGTGCCTAAAGTTATCAATACGCAGTATTGAAGGCACAAGACGTAAGGCACAAGGCGCAAGAAACTAAATCAGAATCCCCTCTTAAAAACGGGATCTTCGACCAGCGCCCAGTACCCAGTACCTAATACCCAATACCCATATTAACCCGCAAAAGGATGACAAGAATGTCAAAAAAGCTTCTTATTATTGAATCACCGGCCAAGGCCAGGACTATCAAGAAATATCTGGGACCTGACTTTAACATTATGGCCTCGGTGGGGCACGTGAAAGACCTCCCCGTAAGCAAATTGGGGGTCGATATTGAGGGTGGTTTTAAACCCGATTATGTCACGATTAAAGGAAAGACAAAGATCCTGAAGGCTTTGAAGGTTGCGGGAAACAATGCAGAAGAGATCTATCTCGCGCCGGACCCTGACAGGGAAGGAGAGGCCATTGCCTGGCATGTTGCCGGGGAACTGAAAAAGGGTCCAAAAAACAAAGACAAAAAAATATTCCGTGTCCTATTTAATGAACTGACTGCAAAGGCCATCCGGGCAGCGGTATCATCGCCGCAGACCCTCGACAGGGATAAGTTTGATTCTCAGCAGACCAGGCGTATTCTGGATCGGCTTGTCGGTTACCAGATATCTCCACTCCTGTGGAAAAGGGTCAAACGAGGCTTAAGCGCAGGGCGGGTTCAGTCAGTGGCAGTCAAGATGATCTGTGACAGGGAGCGCGAGATCCAGGCCTTTGATCCCCAGGAATACTGGTCTCTTACGGCCCATCTCAAATCGACCGAACCACCCCCTTTTGAGGCCAAATTATTCAAATATGAGGGCAAAAAGGCCAACCTCAGAAATGGAGAGCAAACACTCAAGATTGTCTCTGAGATAGAAGGCCTCCCATTCAGGGTCTCAAAGGTAACGAAAAAAAAGACAAAAAGAAATCCGCCCCCACCTTTCATTACCAGCCTTCTCCAGCAGGAATCATTCAGAAAACTCAGATTCCCGGCCAAAAAGACCATGTCCATTGCACAGAGCCTGTACGAAGGCGTGGATCTCGGAAAACGGGGTCTGGTCGGGCTTATTACATATATGAGGACAGATTCTTTCCGGCTTTCAGACGATGCCATAGCTGAAGCCCGGGGATTTATTCAAGGGGCGTTTGGCAAGGATTATCTCCCTGATAAACCTAACAGGTTCAAGAGCCGCAAAGGCGCTCAAGAGGCCCATGAGGCTATCAGGGCCACATCTGCAGAGCTTAGCCCGAAAGTCGTTGCACCTTATCTCTCCAAAGACCAGATGGCTCTCTATACCCTTATCTGGAAACGGTTTATTGCCTGCCAGATGAGCCCTGCCATATTGGATAAGACCCAGGTGGAAATCAGCGCCGGAAAGGCCGATTTCAGGGCCAATGGTTCTGTGGTCTTATTTAAGGGCTTTACAACCCTTTATGAAGCCGGCGCCAATAATGCCGAGTCTGAGAAAGACCAGGAGGCCCTGCTCCCCCCCTTGCTGAAAGATCAGACCCTCGATCTCATCAAATTGGACCCTGTCCAGCATTTTACACAGCCCCCGCCCAGGTTTACGGAGGCCTCCCTGATCAAGGCCTTGGAGGAAAACGGCATAGGCCGGCCTTCAACCTACGCGGCGATCCTGGCCAACATCAGTGGGAGAGAGTATGTTTCCATAGAAAAGAGGCGCTTTATGCCCACGGAATTGGGCTTCTTAGTGACGGATCTGCTGGTGGAGAGCTTTCCCGATATAATAGATACGGCTTTCACCGCCCAGATGGAAAACAACCTGGATAAGATTGAGCGGGGGGAAGCGAAGTGGATCGATATCTTAAAGGAGTTCTATGAGGCATTTGAGAAGGATTTGGAAAGGGCGACCAATGAGATGAAGGGGGAGGTCCTGGCCGGCATATCCTGCCCAAAATGTGACAGGCAAATGGCCATCAAGTCGGGTCGAAACGGTATTTTCCTGGCCTGTACCGGCTATCCTGAATGTAGAAACACCTCTAATTTTACCAGGGATGAGAAGGGCCGCATTATTGTTGAGACCGCCGCTGAGACAGGTAAGGAAGAGGGCACCTGTGAGAAATGCGGCCGCCCCATGGTGACCAAAAACGGGAAGTACGGGGCTTTTGTCGCCTGCTCCGGCTATCCGGAATGTAAAAACATCTGGTCGCCCGAACCGGTGAGTACCGGCGTGCCATGTCCTGAGAAAGATTGCCAGGGAATATTAGTGGAAAAGAGATCCAAAAAGGGGAAGCAGTTTTATGCCTGCAACCAGTATCCAGATTGCAAATTCGCCACGTGGGATGAACCATTTGATGATACCTGTCCCGAATGCGGGACTAAGGTCTTGAGCATTAAGCAGAGAAAGAAATCCGGGCCGGTTTTAGTCTGCCGGACAAGGGGTTGTGGGTATAAGAGGCCGGTTTGATGGGTTGAGGGGTACGAGTACTGGGTACTGGGTATTAGGTACTGGGTATTGGGTACTGGGTAAGTAGCATGTTCCGTCAAAATTCATATTTTGCTTAAAAAACTTGGCGTCTTCTCGACTTTGCGTGAGGCATCTTCGGTTACGGTCTCCCTTTCTGGTTCCTTCTCATCTTTCTGGCATTTTCTTTCCATCCCTTTCTCTTTTTCCCCTTTGCCTTTCTGTAGCGATCCGGGTCTCTTGAAGGATCTAAGGTAAACGTCCCCGGCGTGGGGGTCGGCAGGCTTTTCGCAGTCGTCTCTGTTGGTTTGTCCTTTTCTTTTTTGCGCTCTAACATCTCCTTAGGCACTGGAGGTCCGGCAATAAACCGGGACTGAATCTCGGGGCTCAGGAATAGATCCCCGAACGAATAAAAGAAGATCCGCTTTTCTCTTGCCGCGTCGGCCAGGATCTCCAGCGCTACTGGGTTCTGATCGCGTCTTCGCCCGATCCTCAAGGCCATCTCTCTGACCGGTGACAGGACTAAGAGCTTTTCCCCGGTCCCCTTCAGACCCCTTTCCATAACCACGGGATGGGCTTTTCGTCTTACGGCAGTAAACAGGATTTTTGGGACCTGGGCAGGGGTGTGTGGGTCCAGTTCCCACCTCCGTTCCACTGACCTGATACCTTCGTCCTCAGATTCAAAGAGCAATCTATCCTTCCCCAAGAGGACCTCATTGATATGGGATCGCCTTACATAACGCCATCCCTCCTCCTCATGAATAGCCTGCAGCAGCTCCTTAAAGGGAATAAAACCCTCAGAGTCAGGCACCAGGCCGAACTCATCCGGTCTGTGGCCAAGCATATAGACGAGCATCCGACTCAGGCTGTTTATTTTTATTTGATGATTTCGTTTGCCCAGAATTAACCTTGAACCTCTGAACCCGGAACCTGTGAACGCTTATCTTGTTTCAAAGTGCTGAGGCGATCTCCTCTGCTACCCTTTTTGCCGCTTCCTTAGGATCTTTAGCGTCACGGATGGGGCGGCCGATCACCACGTAGTCGGAGCCGTTTCTGACGGCGCCTGCGGGTGTTACGATCCTTTTCTGGTCGTCCTTGTCGACCACGGTCCAGGCCGGACGTATCCCGGGGGTTACTGCAACCATTTCAGGGCCGATCTCCCTTTTTACCGCGGCCACTTCAAGACCCGAGCATACCACACCCTGACACCCTGCCTCTTTTGCCATGCGTGCCTTTAAGAGAACCAGTTCAGAAACATCATCCACATATTCCTGCGCGTATCCCAATCTCTTCAACTTTTCCTGGTTCAGGCTTGTCAAAACAGTGATTGCCAATATCTTCGTGCTGCCGGGGTTCTCCTCTGCAACACCTCTGAGGATTTCATCGCCCTCATCACAATGCACAGTCACAAACTCCGGCCGATGAAGGCTCGCTGCCATAAAGGCACGCTGTACAGTGGCAGGGATATCGTGCAGCTTCAGGTCGAGAAATATCCCGGCTTCAGTCCTGTCGCGTATGGCATTGAGTATATCAGGTCCCTGGGCTATGAATAACTCAAGACCTACTTTGAAAAGTCCCACATGATCGTCGAGAGTCTCAACATAGGAGAGGGCCTGATCGTATGCAGGGAGATCTAAGGGAAAAATGATGTAGTCTTTTGGTTTTTTCATGATATACCCTTTCAGATTCAAGTGTCAGTTACCACCTCAACTTTAGTCACTTTAGTCACTTTAGCTCACTTTAGTCACTTAACCCGATAAATTAATGGACATCCGTCGAAAAAGCAACTATATTGCCCGCGATTCATCTTTGAGCCACCGTAGCTCAGTTGGTAGAGCACCTCACTCGTAATGAGGATGTCTGCGGTTCGACTCCGCACGGTGGCTCCAGCAATATCAACAGGTTGCATGTCTTTATTGTCTGCGTATGTCTGTGTGTGTCTGCGGCTAAAATATATATTTTCAATGGCAGCCATCAGTGACCAACTATTGATTCATTTTAAATGCCCCCAGCTCTTTTGGAGAAGAGTCTGCTTGTTTTCATTAGTTAGCAGATACCGTCGCCATTATAAGGCATTTCACAGGTGTGGGCAAAATCGGAAAAACAGCAAAGTCAATCCTGAAAGATGCTGATAGGGGTGTTTTGTTGATCTGAGAGTGCGTCTTCAAACCACACGTAAGCGGTAGTATTTCCGAATCGGGGCCGATCAACACATTGTTGGCCCTGCACCCCTCTTTAAAGTAATGCTCTAATCAAGTTTTGATACCAATTACTGTTTGTTTTTGCATTTATTGCGAAAAATATTGCAATGATTGCAACGCCGTGGTATATATTCTGCTCACTCTCAACCTAATTATGATTTACAGGGATCGAAATGGCACAATCATTAACAGGTACGGAAATCCTCGAGCACTTGAAAATGCTCGCGGATTGGATCCGGGTCAAAAGTCCGGGTGAGCATTTTGAGTTGGTTGTGGTGGGAGGCGCGGCCATGGCGATCGAGGGTTTCAAAGACCAGACAAGAGATGTTGACGTCATTAGACCGCAGGTTTTGCCCGAGCCAATTATAAATGGCGTGACCCATATCGGCCGAATCAGACAGCTTAGTCCCGTTTGGCTCAATTCCGATGTCGCCAACATGCTTTTGAAAACGAAAAGTTCGAAGGGGTTGCCTTCATATTTCAATGAGATCTCTCGCAGCATTGAGGTGGGCAAGAATCTCAAAATCAGCCTGATCGGCAGACAGGCCCTGATATCCCTCAAATTGTATGCAGCCACGCCTTCTTACAGCAAGCACACCTCCGACATCAAGCGACTGCACGCCAATGCTGCGGAAATCACGAAGGCGGTCTCTTTTGTATTGGGCATCGACAGCACCGAAGTGAGAAAGGACGACTTGAATATCGTTTTGAAAGACCTGGGGTATGATTTCAATGACATCTGTAGCAAAATTGAAAGAGGAGACGGGCAGGATCGCTAAGGTTGCGTGGGTGACGCTTGGTATGCCATTGAATTTCCAAATGATAAAGGAAAGGGTCGATGGCATCATCGACGTGGAGGCATTGATCATCGCCACCTTGCTGGTGATGGAAAGAGACCGTATCGCCACCGACCTGCCTGCATGGATCAATCGATTTTCAAGCCTTATCAATTTTCAAAAGCTCAAAACCGTTTTCAGGAGACTGCCTGAGAAACACAGCGAATTGGTTGCCGCCAACCTGAACCAGGCCTATTTCACGAGCACGTCTAGGGCGTTCAGAAATGTTTTTGGCCTTAAGGCAAATGCTCTTGGAACTGCTGATGAAACCATTTCACTGAGGACACGCAAAATCAACACGATCGAAAATGTGGCCCAGGCTTGTCTTATGATCAAGAACAGGCTCATTTACGGGACCGGATTTCGTGCCGATTTGATAACTTTGACGCATATCGCGAACATCGGTATGAAAGGAACCGTGCTGGCAAGATTGATGAGTGCGGACAATTCAACTGTATCGCGTGTCTTGAATGACTTAAAAGCCTCCCGGTTCTTGAATCAAGAAGGGGAGAGGGCAGGAGCTTTTGATCCGTATCCAGGAATGTTCATATCCGTAGCAACTGTATCGAATTTGTGCGAAATGATGGATGCCATGCAGTTTTCATTATATGACCTAAAAAAAGGGACTTTGGCAAACCTGAATCTCAGGCATGATGCCTTTGGCAGAAAAATCTTGGAGAAGCTATTCTGAGTTATTTCTGTCTTTAAAACCCACATCCCTTAACCCTGCCTAATGCAGTTTGATAGCTACGTCCCCCTTTCCGTCCACAATACCTGCGGGGCTCATCACGTTTAGGATTTAGGATTTTGGTCATTCGTATTTGTTTCGGATTTCGTGCTTCGTGCTTCGAATTTATAGGAAATCACATATGGAAATAATGCTCGTTACATCAGCACGTTATCAGTTTGAATGACGTGGCCCTGCCGCGATTCATCTTTGAGCCACCGTAGCTCAGTTGGTAGAGCACCTCACTCGTAATGAGGATGTCTGCGGTTCGACTCCGCACGGTGGCTCCAGCAAAAAGCTAAACATTGAAATTATTTCAACTCGCATGTCCCCTATTGGACCTGTGTACATCTCGCCCCAACCCTGCCCAAATGGAAAAGCCTTGATTTCAGCAAAGAAACCATGTACTTTTCCCCAGTCACTGCCTTTAATTTGTAACATCTATAAAGAGGGCTACCATGGACTGTAAACCAAACCCCATTTCTTAAATCAAGAGGTGGGGTTTTTTATCTCAAGTGAGAGGTGGTGAGCCCTCAGGAACTTCTGATGGCCCAGAAAAATTTGAATTCATCAGAACTCACAAATTCGTATGAGGAGCCAAACAACTGAAGACAAGGAGGTTATGATGTCATTGTTAACAGATCGTATGATTCGAGCAGCCAAGCTGGATTCAAATCTCTACGAGGAGATCGAAGCTGACAAGTCAGCCATGGGGCAGGCCATATGGGTGGTTGTTCTTTCGAGTGTCGCTGCAGGTGTTGGGAGCATCGGAACCATAGGGGTTTCCGGGCTCTTAATAGGGACAATAGCTGCTTTGATAGGGTGGTTTATTTGGGCATTCATCACATACTTTGTTGGAACAAAAATCCTGCCTGAACCTCAGACAAACGCTGATTATGGTGAACTTTTGCGGACCATAGGTTTTTCAAGCTCACCCGGCGTTATCCGTATTTTGGGTTTAATTCCATTTTTAGGCTGGATCGTCAATATCATTGCGGGAATATGGATGCTTGTTGCCATGGTCATTGCTGTAAGGCAGGCGCTTGATTACAAGAGCACGGGGCGTGCTGTGGCTGTGTGTTTGATCGGATGGGTTATTCAGCTCATAATTATCTCTGCCGTATTTTTTCTGTTCGGTGAGGGTGGACAGCCTTCATGACAGGAAATAATTGCACCTCTTATCCTGTAACGTTTGTATGGCTACCGACTTCATCTCTTAGGGACCTGGTTAAGACATTATCTGTTTGGGGTCATATCCGACCATGACCATGTAAAGCAAGTAAACTCTCTGTACTGTCCATGCAAACAGCCTAATGTAAAAAGCGATTATTGATCTTCTCAAAAGAATACAAAGAATACCAAAGAATAACCTTTTGTAGAGGTAACCATGAAGAAGTTAATATCCATTTCTCTTTAGATATTTGGGCTTCTGACCGTCCTGACAATTGTTCTGGGCGGACTGGGACTCTACTTCGCTGAGAAATGGCTATTGGTAAATAAAGAACCGGTTAAATCCGACTTCATTGTTGTGCAAAATGGAGTACCTTATCGAGCAATTTATGGCGCAGATCTCTATAATAAGGGCTACGCACCGGCGGTCTATGTTGGAAAAGCAGAGGTTGATCCTCTTTTAACACTTTTGCAGGAGGAATATGGTATTTGTACCACGCTACAAGAAGAAGTTTACAAGAAAATTCTGGTCCAGAAAAATGTGCCTGAAAGTGTGATCCGGTTTTTTGGAAACGGGCACATTAGCACGGTAGAAGAAGCGGAAGCTTTAAAAAGAACTATCGGCGATAAGCCTGTTAAACTTTTAATTGTATCCTCTCCTTTAACCAGTAGGAGGGCCGCTATCATTTTTAGCGATGTCTTACCCCACGCCAAAATTTGCGTTGTCTCAAATCCATATGAGCAATTTACAGGAAAATGGTGGACTAATCGCAAAGTTGCGACCACAGTTGTACTTGAAACCATCAAATCTATTTTTTACAAACTTGGAGGAGCCTTCCGTTCCACTGACGCCCCTTCCTCGCAATAGTTTTCGTAAAGGTCAGAATATAATTCACAGCAGGAAAATCTCTTTAAACATGTAAAACTCTTTTTTCATTGACATATCTTATTGACCTGATTTAGAATTTGATATCCTTTGCCAATATTTGGTTTCGGGATATTCGGACCATAGGAGAACAGGTTCAACGGTATGTCAATTGCCCCCGGACAGGTACTATGGTTAGCTGAAAACCAACCACAAAATGATGTCGCCATTAATTCTGTGTTCCAGACCCCATTTCTCACAACTGAAGGGTCGGATTCTTTGTCTCATTTGAAGAGAAACCGTTGATGGATAATTCATTGACCACAAGAAAGGAGAGGAAATTATGAAAGCAATAAGAATTCTGATCACAGGTCTAATTGCTATAAGTTTTGTTGCGGCCCCTGCCTTAGCTCAAGAAAACAGCACTTCAGACAAGGTCCTGCTATATCTGCCATCGAGTGTTTACAAACAGATACCTATTGAGGAAGCAAAAAGGATGAAAAACTATAGTTCTGCCGATCAATACCAAATATCAGTTACGCCAGATTATTCATCCAATAACCCCGGCACAGAAAAGCAAGAAAAAGATTAACAGCCCGCAAATTGAACATAAGACAGGTTAATGAGAATCACGATACACCCATGATTGTGGAGGATATCAAAATGTCTAGGAAAATGGTCATTAATTCCCTCTTTGCCCTTGCATTAATGCTTTTCTTTGTTTGCTCCCATGCAACTGCAGCATCCACCGTGGTTTTCTATACGGAAGCGAGTTGTTCGTCATTGACTCTCGTTTTTGGTGGCGTAACTCATTCCAGCAAGATAAGGTGTGCTTATGGTGCAGGTTTTAGTGGGGTTGCCGCCGGTACATACAGTTGGAAGGTCACCGGTTGTGGTATGTCCTGGTCAGGCACAAAAACCGTAAACGGTACATCAAGGTATAATTATGTTCTTTGTCCTCCCTCTGGAGGGAGCTGTTGCTCTACGGGATATGGCACAGGGGGTACATTCCTATGTTCCCAGTGCAGCAGCGCTACGACCACCACAACCACCGCTGCCACAACTACCACAACAACCACTGCCGCTACCACAACAACCACTTCCGCTACTACGACAACCACCATCCCTTCGTCCACTTCGGCATTATTTGTGAGAAACTCATCCGGTACTGAGGTGTTTGGTGTAAGTGCCGCTGGTGCTATCACCACTGCTTCCAGACTTTTTACCAATGGTGCATCAGCAGTGGGCGCTGCGCCGTTTGTTCTTGGTCAGGATATTGGTAACAGAGGAATTGTCATCACAGACAAAGCAGCGACAAATCCCAAAAGAATCTATTTCGGATGGAATACCGGAGCCTCTATGGAATATGTGGAAATCTTTGCCCTCCAGGAAGGTGTGGCATACAAAAACTTTGTTCTTGCACCGTTTGGCGGCAACGTCGGCATCAACACCAGTAGCCCTGCATATCCTTTACACATTGGAAACAGTGCACATGTCACTACAGGAGGGGTTTGGACAAACGCATCCAGTGGAGAATACAAAACAGACGTTAAACAGCTTTCAGCAGAGAAGGCCATGGATGCTTTAACACAGCTCAAACCGGTTGAGTTTGCCTATAAAGCTGATTCGCAGGAAAAACATGTAGGATTCATTGCGGAAGACGCCCCTGACATCGTGGCAACAAAGGACAGGAAGGGTATGAGTCCTATGGACGTTGTTGCTGTCCTGACCAAGGTTGTGCAGGAACAACAAAAATTCATCCGAGAACAGAAAGAAATCGTACAGAAACAACATAAAACCATAAGCGAGTTGTCAGAGAGAGTAGCAGAACTAAAAAATAAATTAAAGTAAAAACAAGAAAACTGGAGTCAAATTATCAATTCGTAATTATGTTTTTCTATACACTTATAGCTCTTCGCAGGCAACTTGATACTTAAGATTACCCTTATGATATGATGTTTTATTCATAAAACTCAATAGAGATCAAATAGCATCACCAGCTATGCCCGTAGGTTTATATTACTCCGAGCTTGCCTCATTAGTCGCCATCAATGCACCTATAACAGTATTTTGAGATAAATAGGGGGTTTGCGCTCTATTTATAACCCTTTGAAATTGTAAGTGATTCCGGGAAGGTCCGAACAATTTCACCTTACTTTGTCCTTTAGGTTTTTAATCTTGAAGAGAGTCATATTGATGCAAAGCGTGTTATTGTTGGTTATAATGTGATTTGTATGGCTTGACTGGCAAATGGTACAGTGCAAATGCCTCTAAATAAATGGTATTTGCAACCTCTCATTACATGTGATAGTGATTTTCCCGTCTCTCATTGGTTCCTCCTGATGCCCCTTTTGGGGCTTTTCCGGAAGTGGAATCTAATCTATTTCTCGTCGGCACGGTAGAACCTCGTAGGGTCGCAGGGACATAGTCCGTGGTTTAATAAGGGCAATTATATTGAGAAATCTGCTGGTAAGATCTGCGAACATGGAGACAACGAATTATGAACGTCGCGACATTGTCCGTCGCTCAGCTGTTATTGTTCTGCACTATGGGAATCCTGAAATTACAAGCAGATGTATTTCTTCTATTCGTGCCTCTGACTTAGTACCAGATATCATATTGGTAGACAATGATCCCATTCATCGATATCTCCGACCAAGTGAGTTAGGCCTAACCTACCTGCCACAAGAAGTAAATTTGGGATTTGCTGGCGGGGTCAATCTCGGTATACGAAAAGCTATCAAATTGGGGAAGGAGATGGTCCTTCTACTCAATAACGATGTGGAAGTCGCCCCAAAAACAGTTATACGCCTTTTGGTGACATCCTATCTCCTTTCTTGCCTTGTCGGCGGAATAGAATTGGCGCTGGATAAGAATGGCGGGCACATGTCCAAAGTGATTTTCGCCGGTGGAGACTTGGTTTGGAAGGAGCTACCAGTTCGCCTAAGGCTCAGCCCAACATCCCATAAACAACCTTATTCTACAGGTTTTGTTCGTGGATCCTGCATGGCTTTGTCTTTAAAGATAGTTCAATCCATCGGTCTTATGGATGTCGGATTTTTTGCTTATGGAGAAGACGTCGATTATTGTATCAGAGCGTCCCAGGCAGGATGGCCGCTAATGATTGACCCGCGGGCACAGCTTTGGCACAGGGGCTCGGCCAGTT
Organism: Candidatus Desulfacyla euxinica; assembly: GCA_014382715.1. Taxonomy (GTDB): domain Bacteria; phylum Desulfobacterota; class DSM-4660; order Desulfatiglandales; family Desulfatiglandaceae; genus Desulfacyla; species Desulfacyla euxinica. The sequence goes on from JACNJD010000124.1 coordinate 34,657, forward strand.
GTGATGTCCGCAGAAGAAATTATTTAATGGCCCGAAACGGAGTGCGTTTGTTGCGGAGGTACACAATGGGGAAGATGTATATGCGCGGAATGATTTTAGGGTCCCTGGCTGCCTTATCCAGTGTTTTCAGGAAGGAAAGACAGGGAAAATTCAAGGGATTTATTGAAGGATTATTGTACAATCCAGGATACTATCTTCTGGGGCCTCAGAATTCCTTTCACGCTCCCAAGCCTGCCATAATATCGCCCCGGGGTCAACATGGCCCAACAGTCAATCGGAAAATCCATAGTTGACCCCTTCCCGAAACGACCTACAGAAGGGATAAAATTTGGATTCGGGCTAAATTCAAATAACCATCCGTCTTGCAGCTGAGTTGGTATTTCCAGCATAAAAGGGGAAGTAAAGACGGACTCGTGAAGGTTTTCACCCTTCGTATTTATGGGGGCCTTACGATGACCCATCAACTTTTTGCCCCTAAATTTCAAACCCTTAATGTATTTTTCTAAGAATATCCTGTGGGATATTTTGAAAATTGACCTTTTATCTTTTTCATTTACTTTGTCACACTGGTTGTAGTGATGAGTTGCCTTAGCGTTTGGTTCCATGAAAAGAGTATAGCCTGCCTTTTTCAGACGCATAAAAAGATCAGTGTCTTCAAAATAGAGAAAAAAGCGGGGATCAAAAAGCCCTTGGGCCATTAAGATAGACTCCCTTTTTAGGAGGACCACACTACCTGAAAGGTTTCTCATTTTTACAGGTCTGTCAGAGCACCAAAATTTTATGGAATAGTCCCTCCAAATAACACTAAAAAGCCTATTGATTATTGACTGAGGGCCAAATTTGCCCAAAATGGATTCAAAAAGAAATAATGCGGGAGGATAGGACGGCGGCAAAAGGTATGAGAGCCCGTCATCCCAAAAAACCCTTGGAGCAACGGCCCCCACATTTTCTCGAGCAGACAACAGCTTTTGTAAGCATACCAAACAACCTGATAATAATTTGGCATCTGGATTTATGAGAAGGATGAATTCGCCTGAAAACTGTTCAAAGGCTTGATTGCAGGCACGCCCAAAGCCGATATTTTGGGCATTCACTCTCAAAGTGACGACCGGAGGAAGACCCAATCGCAATTTTTGTACTTCCTCCTCATCCTCGCTGTTGTCTATTACAATTACATGAACAGGACCTATTGATGACGAGTTGAGGACTGATTGAGCTGCCTGCAGCGTTAGGCCTGCACTCTTGTAATTGATTATGATAGCAAGTGTTTCCAAGGATAGTGTTTTCTCTGTAGCGGAAAAGCCTTCCTAAAAAGCGGTCAGTCATGTTAGTGCAAAAACCAATTACAAAATTCATCCAGCAAATGTAACCGGTTTTAAAAGTAGTCAATGGGAAAACCACTATTTCCACCATCCAACCCTTTTGGTTAGATTGCTAAATTGGACCACATCACTATCAAGGCTCTCTGCAATATAGGTCATAGTACCATCAAAATCCTCCAGCATGTTATTATACATAATGCTAACGACATTAGAGTTTTTCCCCCTACTGTTAGCCCACAACGTGGTATAATGCTCCCAATATTCTTGGGGTTTCATGTCTACCTCATGGAAAAAACGATTTTCGCCTGCAAATTTTACATTCCCTGTTAAGGTCCTCACATTTGTGGCCGGCTTGTTGAGCTTCTTTATTCTCCGCTCAACCTCCTGGAAAAAATGAACTGCGGCAGGAAATTTTGTGTTCCTTGCCAAGTTCCTTACGTTTGTCATCAGCTTTTTATATTTTTCTATTTTCCGCATATCTTTATACCGGGTTTTCAGGAATTCCTCATAACTACCAACGTCCAAACCAAACCTCTCCTTTAGCACATATATGGACTTAGCTACCTCCTTAAACGCTCTCCATATATGAATATACACAACATTTGGATCACATGTTATTTGAGGGAGCCCATGATTTCCGTATATTTTTAGATAATCCGGATCATTCAGGAAATTCGTACTTATTAGCGCTGTTATATAGTGGGTTCCTGATCTTGGATGGCCTATACACACTATGTTTTTGTATTTCATGGTAGGATCTCTCTGTTAACTTTCCAGGATGTAAAGTCGCGATTAAGTAATGAATAGCTCAACTAACGAAAGCTTAACACAATAGTCCCTTAGCTATTTTGAAAAGTAGTTTTCTAAGAATCAGTCTAAATCGTCCCACCGGGCCGGAATGGGCTAATCGGTTTCGGATTTCATTTTCGTATTTATGAACTACTCTCCAACGGGCATTGAGGTCATGATCAGACCCAAAAGGGGTTTGAGTCAGGGTGCTATAACCATGTTTTCTGTATATGGCGGTCCATGCCTTTACCGGAATGAAACCGTAATTCGCCAAAGCAAGACGTAACCATAGATCCCAATCTTCGAACATCTCAAGGTTCTCATCAAAACCGCCAACGGCTTCAAGGGCCTCCCTTCGGATAAGAACGCTGTGGATAGGTAAAAAATTTTCTTTTAGGAGATGTGATAGATCCATCGGGTGCAAAGAAATAAAATTCTGCAGTCCATTTTCGTTTTCTTCAATTACCCCGCTGTAGGCAATGCTGCACCATGGATTTCTGGATAAAGCCAACAAAAGCGTTTCTATATGGTGGCGGGTGTAAAGGTCATCATCATCAAGAAAGGCAACCATTGATCCTTGGGATTGTTTCCATCCAAGGTTAGCAGCGTGGCTGCGGTTTGCCCGATCTTCAGTTCGTAATATACGTATCGGGATTTCAGAAAATGGAATAGTTGTTTCGGATGTGCCATCATTCACCACTATTATTTCAATACCTCGCCATGTTTGTGCAAGAACGCTTTCCACTGCTTGCCTTAGGGCCTCAGGGCGATTACGCGTTCGGATCACCACACTGACTTTCTTATCTTGCGCGGGGCTGGAATAGGGTGAAATCATCCTTTCATCTTGAAGGATCATCGCGGGTAGACGAGGAACATCGTTGGATGAGAAGAATCGAAAGGCCTCGACTGCAAGGATTTCAGGAGGAAGACTCCATGTGCGGAATTTATTTAACCCCAAGAGCATCCCCTTATAATCCCTTTGGGATAGTTGTGACTTATACGCTGATAAGGCTGCAGTTTTTTGTTCAATGAAATTCGAGATATCAACAAGAAGGTTGACTTTCGGCAAAGGTAGTATCTCGTAAAAAGCAACCTCAATCTTCCATGAAAGCCACGGGAGAAGGTGAATAAACAGGTTCGAAGTAGCCAGATGATCAGGATGATGCTCGTATGGTGAAGGAATAAGACATAGATCAGGACGTATTCTTAGGAGCAGGTGTTGCAGTCGGTCCAAGAGGCGTTGATTGACCTCAAGGCTACGATCAGGTTCCCCCCAGATCACAACCGACTCCCATGGTACCCCTAAAATTTCCATGGCATTTCTTAATTCTTGAAGTCGTGTGGTTGCAAGATCTTGCTTTTCTGATGATACATTTGCAAGCCCTGCACCATCTGTAAGTACCAAGACGCATATTTTACTCCCTTCCTTTACATATCTGCACAACGCACCTCCACAGGCCAAAGTCTCGTCATCAGGATGAGGAGCAGCTACCAGAATCCGACGGGCAGATACCCAGCCGTCTTTATATGGTAAACGGTCAATCTCCGGCCATCTGCCGCTTCGACCCATATCTACCATTGGTCAACGTCCCCCATACTGAAATACCACTTGCTATTTGTCATTAAATGGGTGAAGTCCTCTCCCTTCATATTGCAAGCCCGAGTCGCCCACAGGATCGGTTCATTCACAACCCTGAACCCAAGTGTGAAAAGGTTTCCAAGAGTGGGATCTTCCAAAAGGCGTATCTTTATGAAATGGGTTCCGGGTTTGTACGCCCGGGTTAGAATTTTTCTAAGCACTGCAACCAGGATCGGTCGGGTTAGTTCTGCTCGAACAGCGAGGATATCTTTGATGGCAATAATCCGGTCCTGCTGATCCCACACTACAAAACCTAAAATTTTTTCTGGTGATCGGATTCCCCACACATGATATGAACAATCCCCATATCGGTACTGAAGGTATGTCGCATCGCGCTGGTAGACTGCGTTCTCTTGCCTGAGGGAGCAGGCCGCCCATATATTATCCAGGTCCCTTTTGTCTGGGGGTTGTGTTTCGACAGTCAAACCTTGATAATTCCCGTTATAAAGACCCCACCAGGCAGACCAGAAAATCCGTTGTAAAACAATGGGTATCTTGGGTAATGAACGCCATACAAGGACATGTCGCATCTTCTGGATCTGACCGCCTGCAAAACGCGCATGTAAGCGCATACTGAGCCTATTTCCGAATCCAATGCATATGGAGGCTCCTTGCAATTTCATTTGCTTGAAAAGTTGGTCCCACATACGAGCGTAAATCCGGCCAGCCACTGCTGTATACTGAAGTTCTGAAGCTATCAAGAGATCGCCAGGGCAGGCAGCGACTATTGTTCCGGCCGGTGTTGAAAGATGCCAGAAAACCGCCCCAAAGTGGCCAACAAGCCGGTTTTCACGCCACGCGACAACCCCAACCGGAGCATTGACCCGTAAAGAGAGTGGCTGTTTCAAATGTTTTGTTAGCCACCTGGTCCCTACTCCTCTACCAAATCCATTTTCAAGAAAGGCCCGAATCTTGTTAATATGTTGTTTTGAGACAGGAGATATCTCAATTTCCTTAGATTTCATTTCGATCATTTCGTCTTTTTTGGTTGCCGGTTCGCTGAAAATCCTGGAGTGACGCGCACAGCATATCTGCCAGACGACGCCATGACCAAAATTCTCGCACAGATTGAATCCCAGAAGCCCAATACAAGGGTTTATAAGAATAAATAGCGGATATTGCCTCCAACAATGCATCTGTGGATGCCATCTCGGCCACAACACCAACCTTGAGGCCAATCTGTTCCGGCAAACCCCCGACCGGGGTGGCAACCACTGGGCGTCCTCTTCCAAGGGCGAAAGCTGCCATGCCGCTTTGGGAAACTTCCTTGTAAGGGCATAACAAGAGATCATGTTGGTCCACCAATCTTACCAGTTCTGCATCTGTACAATACCTCAGGTACAATTTCAGCCGTTCCCCATATTTGATCTGCATTGCTTGAATTTTGGTCAGAAGATTTTTATCATAAAAATCTCCTGCAACCGTAAGCCTCAGATCTCTGTCATGTTCAAGAATCTCCAAAGCCATATCCAATCCTTTGTAAGACCGGCCATATCCTGCCCAAAGAATCCGTCCGGTCCAACTCCCAAGGGGGTGAAGAGGCCATTCAGGCCATTCATAGAAAGGATGAAAGAGGGAAATGCTTGGAGGACCTGATTCAGGCCAACATTTCTGAGCAAAACGGGAGAGGAACAAGAGACCATCGGAATTTCGGAGTAAGTTTCGTGTCAGCCAATGTCTACCTGGCCCACTTTCATGAGGCCAGCAGTTATGACATAAAATGAAAACTGGAAATCCTGCTTTTCGAAGAGCCCAAACAATATAGCGATAACACGGCCAGAACCAGACATGCCACCAGGTTATGATAACGGCGTCAGGTGAACAATCTCGGATTCTCCTTACAGACCTTATCCATGTTATGGGAAAGCAACTGTCAAGGGTACGGTTCCCCACGGAAGATTTTGTTTCGGGGGTTTCCTGAGATTGGCCCGGAAATAATGACGCAGGGTACAACCGGGAAAAATTGATGACTTTTGTGTGGATGCCTTTTTTTGAGAATGCTTGAGCCAAACGGACAGTAAACAGGCTGATGCCCCCCCGCAAAGGCCACGCGGGACCAATCAAGACTAATTGATTAGGATAGGAGTGATTCATTTATTTGATATGTTCAATCTCCGTACCATCAGACGAATTCTGAAGAACAGACCGGATAAAAGGAGAATTATGCAAACGAGGTTGGCTATATGTTAACATTTCGCCCAAGAGGCCGGTACAGACGAGCTGGATTCCAGCCAGAATAAGCAAAATACCCAACAGGAGAAGCGGATAGCGATTCATGATATAGCCATGTTCCAAGCGAAGCCATGTGACATAGACACAAATTGCGAATCCTGGAACCCCTAATAGAAAACCAATCCCACCAAAGAAATGAAGGGGACTCAAATAGCTACGTGTCAGGAAAAGAACCGTAAGTGTATCCCACATTCCACCTATGACCTTCCCTATGCCATACTTGGAAACGCCATCAATACGGCACCGGTGCTCAACATCTCGCTCGATTACTTTAAAGCCATTGGCATGGAAAAGAAAAGGTAGAAAACGGTAGTGGCCCGCATATATAGGGATATTTTTCAAGATTTCGCGACGTACAATTTTCAGGCTTGCATTAGAGTCTTTAATGTTGAGACCACTGATAAGGCGTATAAAAGCATTAAAAAATGCAGACATAGCCCTGTAATACCAAGGCGAACGGCGTTTTCGACGCCGCCCAACGACCATATGGGCATCCTCACCCTCCATGGCTTCTAAAAGACCGTGAATGTCGTTTGGATCATCCTGGCCATCGCCATCCATGAAAACGATAAATGCCCCTTTTGCATACATGATGCCTGCCTGTTGGGCTAAGGCCTTTCCATTTTTGCCATACAGAAATATCACACTGACTTTATCTGGGTATTTGGACTGAATATTTTTCAACATTTCGCCGCTACCATCCACGCTCCCATCATCTACATACACGATTTCAAAAGATGTTTCAGTCAACACGTCAAGCAGTTCTTCGTTAACTGTGCCAATACATTTCGACTCATTGAAAACTGGAATAACAATAGATAAAAAAGGAGGATTTTCGCTCATAAAGCTAACGATGCTTTTAAATGTAACTGCTTGGAAGTCCTAAAATAAGTAACCAAACAAAGGCTTTCTGGTTTTAGATGTATCTGAATAATTGAGAACTGAAAGAGTAATGAATCATACCAATAGTTTTGTTTCAATTCAGTTTCAATCCATAATTTACGGAATTGAAGATCTCCATATGAACTTCAAATATCTAAATATATTTGAGCGGAAATTATAATTATGAACGCTTTTTAAAAGGGATAATAAGAGAAACACAACTGTATGTCAATTATAGATCATAGCCATCAGAAAAAAGGCCGCATCCCTACCTTAGCTAAGCTTCGGATCCTGTTAGATTTGGTTAGAAGTTACATAACACTATGAAGCAGACTGTTTTCTCATTTCTTACTCAACTTCAATAGGGTCTTGTATTCTTCCGCAGCCTTATCCTTCATTTTCATTTTGCGATAAAGCATCTCTAAAATCATGTGTGAATCTATACAGTCAGGATTAATCTTTACAACTTCCTTGTAAAGCGTTAGCGCTTTATTTATCTGTCCCTTCTGTAAATATATGCTGCCTAAATTCTTAAGTGAATAAATGAACTTAGGATTTATTCTCAAAGTCTTTTCATATTCACTTTCAGCCTTTTCAATTAAGCCTTCCCGCTGGTAAATGCATCCTAAATTAAAATGTGCTAATTCGTAATTTGGGTGTTCCCTAAAACACTTCTCGAACTCCTGCTCCACCTTTTTCGACCAGCCATCTTTTAAATAATAGCAGAATGCTATATTATGTTGAGCAAGATAATAATTGGGGGATATTTCCAGTGCCCTTTTGAATTCGCCTAATGCTTCATTTATGCGCCCTTTTTCTTGTAGACAACCTCCGAAATTATTGTGTGCACGAGCGCAGTTCGGTTGAGTTTTTGCTGTCTTTTCCCACAATGTAAACTGATCTTTCCAATCTTTATTACGCACTATAGTTCTGACAGACAATAAAATAAGGAAAATTAAAATTATCGGGTATGCGAGACTTCTAAGTCTTGGCGAACTTACGAGCTGTTCGAACAACCACGCAATCAATATGCAAAATCCAGCAGATGGCAAGTATAGATAATGCTCAGTTACCATTTCGTGATGCGGAATAACGCCAGATACTGGAAGGATGGTGATAAAAAACCAGAGCGCAGAGAATGCAACAATCTTTTTGTGACGAAATCTAAAGATAAGATAACCCACCCCAGATAAAAAAATTAAACAAAATAAAGTTTGTATTTCAAAAACCGACGTTGATCTGGGAAACGCATTAAAAGAGTAATCAGCATTTAAAGTCATTGGGAAAAATAGCAGTTTTATGTAAAAACACCAAATTCTTAGAACGGTTAATAAATTCAGGCATACATTTTCCAAGAAATAGCCTAAAATATCTGCTTTCATTGCTTTTATGATCGCTGGGGAATAAACGACTATTGAGTAATAAGCAAACATCCCAACAATGACGAAGAATATTAGGTGCTGGTATTTATATTTTTTTAGCACCTTGATTCCTTTATCTATATCAAAGCAAAAATCATAGGCCAGGAATATCAAAGGCAAGGTTACTGCCATTTCCTTTGTAAATGCGCCAAGAACATAGGCCACACAAGCAAACGCCATATATCTCTTATAGTTGGTATTTCTGTAACGCAAAAAAAGCCAAAAACCCATCAGATAAAATAGGCTCGATAAAACATCTCTTCTGCCGGAGATGTAGGTTACTGCATCGGTGTGGATAGGGTGGATTGCAAACAAAATACCAGCAAATATTGCCATTCTATGATTTTTTGCGATTTGGACCACAATTAAATATAAAAATATGGTTCCCAAAATATGATAAGCTACATTTGAAATGTGGTAAGATATTGGATTTAAACCAGAAATAAAATAGTCGATGAAATAGGATAAGGTCCTAATTGGGCGGTAGTTTGGCCAGCCATCATCAAACCCTAGGATGGCGGGTATATTTTTCAAACTTCGGATCTCATAATTCTCAACCACCAGTTGAATATCGTCAAATACGAAATCGTTCTTGAGGCAGTTGAAATAAACAACCCATGAAACACCGCTGATTAAAAGAACCGCGATTAGATGTTTTTTAATCTTTTGTTTCATTAAATTTTCTCACACCGCTGTAAAATCGATCTCCGATCGATCTGTACGAATTCGTGGCACATAATAGGAGGGGCATGGAAATTACATTCTTTTTGTTATTGGGATATTGGCATTCTGGTCATAGTTTCGTATTTCATGCTTTGGATTTTGTATTTCTTGATCGAAAGGCAGGATTTCTGGTCAGGCTATAATTATTTACACCAATAGTGTGATCTATGTGCGCTCATTCCATAATACAATATACACATGATATTATTAAACTTGATTAAACTTGATATCAAATTCAATATTTTTTATATTCATTTCCAACAAAATGTTTTTTCCTTGTGCAGGCTCCCCAATAACACTACTGATCAGAAAAAATTTCATGCTGAATCAGTAGAAAATAGTTTTTTGATATTATTGTGAAAAACACCCATTCGTCTATTTTTTAAGTCTTTCTGAAGTTCGGATCATACTGATGACAACTTCTCTTAGTATTCTTTGGCCAAAAAGTACAGCCCCAGATATTGAAGAGGTAACATTTTCTTATGATTTCTGTAGACGAGTCAGTCAGGAGTTATGCCAAAACATAGCTCAGAAATATTCATGGATAGACTATCCCGCTGACTGGAACCTTGCCCATGCCCTTTCGGAGGCCCAAAGTGAAATGCTTTTTGTGGTCAATAAACCCGAACTTGTGCTATCTTCAATAGTCTTAAATCGTCTGACAAAGGGGCTTGAAAGTGGCTGTATAGCATGCGGTCCGGTTTACAATGAGACTTCGTTTTCCAGTCAGAAAGCCAAGCTACCTTTTCCATATGTCAATATCCCAACTTTTTTGGAGGCTTCTCAGGCTTTAGAGAGCAAAAAAAGGCGTGTTATTACCGTCCACGCCCTGGATCCAGCGTGTATATTATATCAGAGAGATTTTTTAAAGCGTGTTGACGCAAAACACCTTCTTACAGAGGCTTACAAGTCCATTCCTGGAACCATTAAGAAGAGCGTGGCAGTTGATTCAGGCGCCCTGGTTCATATATTCAGAAACTACTATGAAGACGAACCAGATGATCGGGTTGGTTTTGTTCCTCAAATGGTAAGATGTGCTATTGATATGGGATGGCATTTTTTACAGAAACTTGGCGCAAAACACCTTTTGTCAGAAAGCTACGTATCCAACTTTGAAAGAGCATTAAGAAAAAAAACGTTAGCGGTACTTCACTTTTTAGGGAGTCAGAATAACTGGCAAAGAGATTGCATGATTCACCTTATTCCTGAAACAGTAAAGAACGTCTTAGATATTGGATGCGCCAGTGGAGGATATGGGAAGAGGCTAAAACAAATTCGCCCGGAGATTTTTCTGAAGGGCATTGAGAGAAACCTGATAATGGCGGAATATGCCCGAAATTACTACGATGATGTCGTCGTCTCTTCAGTGGAATCTGCTAATCTTCCGGCCGGATTTGATCTTGTGAATTGTGGAGATGTTCTGGAACATCTCCACAATCCCTGGGAAATGCTAAAACGCGTTCACCGCCTGCTCAGACAGGGAGGACATCTTGTGATTAGCATTCCTAATGTGGGACATTGGTCCATAGCCAGAGATCTCCTTGATGGCAGATACCAATATGTTCCTATAGGATTGTTATGCGTATCACATATACGGTGGTTCACTGAATCTTCCATCCGACAAGCCCTGATGGACGCTGATTTTGAAATCGAAATCTTATATAGGCAAAAAATTCCTCCCAGCCCTCAAGGCAAAGTATTCATTCATCATATGTGTGAAAAAGGCTATGGTGACAAGGAATCATTATTGACGAACGAATTTATTATTAGAGCCATCAAGCAATGAGTATGATCGGAGGAGGAGCCAAGCCATACAATCCTTATTTCCGATAAGGAACATACGAGGCACAAACGAGATGAGTTACTTCAACTCACCAATAAAATGAAAATTGCATATGTATTAGAATCCAGTGCGCTTTTTGGTGGCGTAAAAGTTGTTTTGCGCCAGGCAGAGGCTCTGCTTAAAAGAGGCCACCATTCTGTCGTAATTTCCCTTGAAAAATATCCGTCCTGGTTCGATGGCCATATCTTATTTAAAGAAGAAGATCCCTTATATCGAAAGGTGGTGAAGAAGCTTGATCAGACGATTGGAACTTTTCCAAGACTGACTCTGCCGTTGTATCTTAAATTGCTGAAGTCATTTGAACAGATTTTCGTAACCTCCCCAAGATTGCTCCTGATCCTGTATGATTGCCCTGATGTTCGCAATAAATTGTGGCACCTTACCCAAGGTTATGAAGGCGATTGCCTGGAAGCTATTCCTCATATGCTTTTGCTTGAGAAGGCCTATTCCTTACCGGTACCTAAAATTACAATTTCAGAAAATTTGGCAGATCGATTGACCCTGATGTTTCCCGGGAATTATTTTTTTTCGGTGGGTCAGGGTTTAGAACATGACTACTTTTTTCCAAGAGGAACGAATTCTGATGAGAATTTCCAGAAAGTTGATCGAGTTTTCCTTGTGGGCCCTCTGAACACCTCCATCAAACAGATCCGTAAAGGCCTTCATGCATTTGACCTAGCCAGAAAACAGAATCCAGCATTGAAACTTGTGAGAATATCAACCGTCGATACACAGTATGAAGAGGAAGCATTGATTGGCCCTATAAAAGAATACCATGTACACATAAGCCCGGCAAAAGTCGGTGAAGTGTTAAGATCCGGAAATGGGATACTTATCTCTCCTTCAGGCCCTGGTGAAGGATTCGGGTTATCTGCACTTGAAGCAATGGCATGCGGCGTCCCGACGGTACTTACAGATATTCCTAGTTACAAGTCATTTTCCGAGCCATGTGATTACGCGAAGTTTGTACCTGATGATGTCAATTTCTTGGCGACAGCCCTTCGCTGCTTAATGGAAGATAGCCATGAGCGGCAGCGTTTGATAGTGAGAGGGCTTGAAGTCGCGGGTGAATTTTCTTATGACAGCGTGGCAAGGAACGTAGAAAAAATTCTTTTTAACAGTATGGAATGACCAGTATATCGTGATTGGATTTTCTTCGAAATCATAATGAAAACTTTGGATGTCAGCCTCATTATACCCGTTCATTCAGGAATCAGCCGGTTGAATCGGCTTTTTTCTTCCCTGGATAGATTAGAAGTTAAAGATAAACGGGCTGAATGCATTTTGGTCGCGGATCGTTGTGATGAGGACATAGTTCGAAGGCTTGAATCCTGGTGCAGGTCAAAAACGTGCCGTCGCTGGGTGAGATGCATTGTCCTCCCCGTTGATTTTGGAAACCCAGACAAAGCTAGAAATTTAGGGCAAAAAAGGTCTGCTGGCAAGGTCCTTGCTTTTATGGATGATGACTGCCGACCCTCGCGTCAATGGTTGCTGTCGGGGTTGCGCCATATCAGAACCTGGAATGCTGTAACAGGTCCTGTATTGCATCCAAATACATGGCTTGGCATACTTGTGGCCGTCATGGACTTTGGGGAATTTCAAGCAACGGTTTCATCTGCTATCAAGAATGCGCCTGGATGCAATTTCTTTGTACGTTTTGAAGCAATTTCCGAGTACCCAATTCTTCCCGAATATGACTATGGTGGGGACCGCCTGCTTGCGGCCTCTTTGGCCCAAGTGGGCCCCATCTGGTATCACCCGGATGTGTCTGTTTTTCACGACCTCGCATTGGATTGGAAGGCCATTTGGCCCAGAGAAATTCGTTACGGGGCGGTCGCCTGGGCTGCACGACGTAAAAACCCTTCCCTGCCTTGGAGTTCTCTCCTTAATTTTGGCCCTATAGCGCCCTTTATTGTTGTTTCTGGCCGCTTAATTATGGATCTTAAAAGACTTTGGTTTGGCAGATGGCCTTTGCCTTTGCTGCACAAGCTGTTCGTTACATTTAGTCTTTTTCCCGCCCGACTTGGCTACTTAATCGGTCTGATGCTCGCAAAGCATCGCAAGCTTTAGCATCAATTTCCACATGCAGAACGTCTTGAGAATTTGGAGAGAACACGCCTATTCTTAAAAGGCTTGACTTGTTTAATAGAAATTACCGGTGAAATTTTTCCTGCGACCAAGATATGTCCTCGCAATGTGCATTGTACTTTTACCTGTGATATGTCCAACCACATTGGAAACTTCATATTTGGGGAATAGCAATCAACATATGGCTGTAATCCAAGTGGAGATGACGTTCCAGAATCTCACAATCTGTCCTGCGGGCTATTTTCCGGAAAACTGCACTCAAATGAGTATTTACATCACCATAAATCTCTTTTTTCTGATATTTTGGTGCCCAAGTGAGATAATGCTTGCATTCTAATTTTGCATGGTTTAAACTCTTTATATCATTCATGTTACGTCTTTTCTTTTGTGACTTTTGAGCGGTTCACATTAGGAGAGGTTGTCATAGACTCACGGAAATGTTAAAATCTAATAGTCAAGCAGCATAGCCGGGGGTTTACCATTTATTTAATCAATATAGACTCCGTCACGTGTGACTGGTTGATTTTTCGTTGAGCTGAAAAACCTAATGTGGAGGAGAAGAACACAGCATGTTTAAGGTTATAAATAAAAAAGCGGGAGTCGCTGACATTGTGGCGGGGATATCGGTCACCATACTATGTATCCTCTTCCTTACCTGCTTCCCGGCTTTTGCAGAAACCCCACAAGGCGTTATATTGGAAATGGATGCCTTTTTGGGGTCCCCTGTCCCTAACATTGAGGCGCTCCCAGATGAGATTGAGTTCGCAATTTACGACTCTGAGACAGCCACCACCGCCATTGCTAAACAAATTTTCCCAAAAGGCAAATATACGACTGAGTTGAAGATCAGTAAATCCGGTAGGCCCACCCCGAGCCCCTTGGTCAGTTTCAGAGTAAACTTCTCTAATAAATTGACCTTTAATGACAAATCAAATGCCTCAGATCAAGTCAAAGGACTATGGCTCGATATTACCCTTGATGGAATCCAAGCGGGAACTAGAAAACAAATATCAAACTCCACCTTAATTCGACTTCTCCTGGCAAGTAAGGTGCCTGTCTCAATTTATCGTAACTTTGCGTTCGGGGAAGATGAAAACCCAACTGCATTTTCTTCCATTACTCCTACGAAACCACAAGACCGGAACATTGACGGAAACCATACCTATTATGCGTACTTTTCAGGAATGGCAGGTACTGGAGGCACTGGAACCACAACTTCCACCTCCACAACAACCACCACCACTTCCGCTACTACGACAACCACTATTCCTTCGTCCACTTCGGCATTATTTGTGAGAAACGCATCCGGTACAGAGGTGTTTTCTGTAAGCCCTGGTGGTGCCATCACAACTGCTTCCAGACTTTTTACCAATGGTGCATCGGCAGTCGGTGCTGCGCCGTTTGTTCTTGGTCAGGATATTGGTAACAGAGGAATTGTCATCACAGACAAAGCAGCGACAAATCCCAAAAGAATCTATTTCGGATGGAATACCGGAGCCTCTATGGAATATGTGGAAATCTTTGCCCTCCAGGAAGGTGTGGCATACAAAAACTTTGTTCTTGCACCGTTTGGCGGCAACGTCGGCATCAACACCAGTAGCCCTGCATATCCTTTACACATTGGAAACAGTGCACATGTCACTACAGGAGGGGTTTGGACAAACGCATCCAGTGGAGAATACAAAACAGACGTTAAACAGCTTTCAGCAGAGAAGGCCATGGATGCTTTAACACAGCTCAAACCGGTTGAGTTTGCCTATAAAGCTGATTCGCAGGAAAAACATGTAGGATTCATTGCGGAAGACGCCCCTGACATCGTGGCAACAAAGGACAGGAAGGGTATGAGCCCTATGGACGTTGTTGCTGTCCTGACCAAGGTTGTTCAAGAGCAGCAAGAGCTCCTCCGGGAGCAGCGTAAAATTGCACAGGAACAGGAGAAAACCATAGGCCACTTGTCTGAGAAAGTGGCGAAACTCGAAAGAAGGTTGAAGTCCAAAGAAAACTCTTTGTCTGAGTAAGACCGGATGAAGCCATCCAATGGTTAAGATTGAGCGGGAAAGTGTACCCCTTGGTTGCATAAATAAAATGGCAAAATGGGTTTAAAGACTACAAATACAAGATATCCTTTCATTTTTTGTGTTTTACAGGAATCCTCTACAGGTGGGATCCTAAAAACAGGAAAAACAGCCATTTTATTTACCCTACGGGAAAACCGAGGATACCCCATCTCCTGCGTTGTCGAGGGTTCGCGGTAAAGTACTACAGCTTCACCCTCGACGCCTAAGATCTGTGGCATCCTCGATTCTTGCAACGTTAGGGTGTAGTGTTTCACCACAGGATAAGGGGATCTCATTCTGTTGATCGACAAAGGGATTCTCAAGCAGTTATCGACTGCTGTTGTCAGACCTGGTGACTGGGGAGGAGTTGAAACATTTGCAAGACCCGTCAAGAATTGTTAGTGGGGTTCAGGTCCATGCATCCCTTAAATAATCTGACTTCCGTTTATGTGATGTTGATTCTTCTCCTATTCGGTGTTCTTGCACCCTCTTGTAAAGCAAGTGACAAAAGATCTGACAGAGTCGAAAATTCTGCTTCGGCTGGTGTTGGTAACAAAGGGCTGACAATGAGGGTTCTGTGGACCGTTTCTGCCTATCATATAGGGAAAAATGCTGTCTGGGGAAAGGCCGAAGCACACAATATGCTTTTTAAGCCACTGGATATTAATACATCGAGCATCACCTTTGACGGTCAGACCTGCCACAATGTGACATTTGAAACCGAAATTGTCGATGCAGCGAAATATCTGGCAGAAAGGTACCAAACAACACCACAAACCATTGGTTTTGAGGAGAAGACCCTTAAAGTCATCAAAACTGACTGTTTTCTTCCGGGATTTTCAGAATACATGCGTTTGAGGGATAGAAGACTGATCGTTCCCATAAACGGCGTTTTGTTTTTCTTTGAGCCGGCGGTAAATCATTAAATCTGAATGCCCGAATGGTTTCGGAAAAAATAATGAGGTAAAAAATGCGAAAAACCGTACTTGTTTTTCTCTCCATTTTGTTAGTTGTTTCGTTGAGTATCTTTCAAAAAACTGCGGCATCGGATGATTATGCGGATAATGAACCTGTTGACTTAATGTTACCGATACCATTGACCCCCGAGATGTCTGAGGATGGAAAAGCTTTATACAATGCTGTCCCCCTGATAGCTGTCGTGGATGATCTCAACCCCTCGGTCCTGAGAAAAATCCCTGCCCCTGCCCGTTTTTTAGACCAGCCTGAGGCTGCGACCTCCAGCTTTTCGATAACATATATCGCAAACGGTGGTGCCGACGCCTGGGGTGAACGGTGCTATACATTTCCAGAAGACGCGAGGACCGCCTTTGATTATGCAGCCAGCATCTGGGTCAATACCCTCAACTCCGACGTCCCCATAACAATTAATGCATGCTGGGCCGAGCTGGCGTCAGCATCGACATTGGGATATTCAGGCGGCCAGCCTCTACGCAGGGATTTTTCGGGTGCTACACGATCCAACACCTGGTATCAAGGTTCTGTCGCCAACGCCCTGAATGGCTCCGACCTGGATCCATCAGATTTTGACATGCACATAACCTATAACAGCCTCTTTGACTGGTATTACGGAACAGACGGCAATACTCCCTCGACTCAACATGATTTAGTAACGGTTGTACTGCACGAGATGTGCCATGGTTTGAACTTCTCCGGATCGATGAGTTACTCGGGAGGCAGTGCCAGCTGGGGCTACAGCACCGGGTATCCGAACATTTATGATGTGTTTATGAAGGATGGTTCCGGCACGCAGCTCATCGATACAAGTTCTTACACAAACGGGTCCACAGCCCTCGGCAGTGCTGTGACGTCGAATGATATATGGTTTCATGGGACCAAGGCAATGGCGGCCAATGGCGTTCAACGGGTGAAAATGTACGCCCCGTCTACCTGGCGCTCAGGATCAAGTTATTCTCACCTTGACTATGATACATTCAACAATACCTCAAACCAGCTGATGGTATATGCCATAAGTGCTGGTGAATCCGTTCACGATCCCGGGGCAGTTAACGAAGGTCTGCTGCAAGACCTGGGTTGGACTGTCGATTCAACATCAAATAGTTATGTGGATCCTGCGGGTTCATGCGGCGGCAACACTCCCTGCTATACCACAATCCAGACAGCAGTCAACGCGGCCAGCACCGGGACTACCATAAAGATTGTTCAGGGGGACTACAACGAAAATGTCCTCCTAAGCACATCCAAACAGGTAACCCTTTCCGGCGGATGGAATACTTCATACACGACCCAGTCATCAAACTCATCCGCCAATTCAATCGGCGTAAGTGCGGGCACCCTTATCGCCGACAAGGTGGGCGCACAGGGTTAGGGCCTCGCCATAAAATTGAACGTCATTTTTCAGTCAGGCTTCATACCACTTTTGACTGGAGGCTCTGTGAGGATGTCTGCGGTTCGACTCCGCACGGTGGTTCCAGCACATCCGACCCGCATTCGGTCGGTAGTCCTTATTTTTTCCTCACAATATCATGGCTTTTATGATATCCTTAACATTTCCGGCAGCATTGGAAAAATGCGGGAAACCTGTGAACGGTTACGAGATATGAAAACGGCCAAAGTTATCCAACATATTGTTAACTGGTTGAAAACCTATTGTGACGAGGCAGGGTTGAACGGTTTTGTGGTGGGTATTTCAGGGGGCATAGACTCAGCTGTTACCTCCACCTTATGCGCAAATACCGAAAAAAAGACCCTCCTCTTGAATATGCCGATTTATCAGGCACCTGAACAGTTATCCCTTGCTGCGGAACATATGGAATGGTTAGAGAAAAATTACGAAGGCGTCAAGGTGATCACGACCGATCTCTCTCCGGCATTTCAAATACTCGAAAAGACCTTCCCTCCTGATATTCAGGATGGGCTGACCATGGCCAATACACGGTCACGGATTCGGATGGTGACACTTTATGCGTATGCCACCCATCACAGGATGTTAGTCGTTGGAACCGGCAACAAGGTCGAAGATTTCGGGATAGGTTTTTTCACCAAATACGGCGACGGAGGGGTCGACATCTCGCCCATAGGCGATCTAATGAAGTCGGAAGTCTATCTTATTGGTAAGGAATTGGGCATTTCCGGGGCGATTTTGAATGCTCCTCCCACTGACGGGCTCTGGTCTGATAATCGAACTGATGAAAGCCAGATCGGGGCCACGTATGCCGAACTCGAAGAGGCTATTAGGCTTGAAGCCAGATCTAAAGATGAAGACCAATTGAGCTCAAGGCAGAAAGAGGTTCTAAGTATCTACCGCAGGCTCCACCGGGCTAACAGACATAAAATGGACCCTATCCCGGTAATTAAGATACCAGAATCATTATGCTAAATGCCTCACGCAGGCGCAAAGATTTTCTTGTTTTTTATGACAGAAAACCAGGTAATAAGGCACTAAAGAACTAAGTTTCCCGCGTTTCCTATTTTTGACCGCCATCCCGCCTATCGGTGGCGGGACGGAAAATAGCCATTCTCGAACAGCTTCTTAGGGTGGATTGGTCAATAAGAATAACCAGGCAACGAGGTCTCGAGTTTGATCCGGAAGGAGGCAGATTCAAAAATACGAAAACGGAAGACCCTCATTATTGACCTGGTTATGATGGGTGCAATCTTTTCCTTTCTCCTGTGCTACTTTGAGCCGCACCTCCTTTTTTCAAAGACAATCACCACCGGAGGGGACACCGGGTCCCATTACTATACGGCAGAGTACCTGAAAAACTATCTTCTGCCCCGGATGAAGGTGTCCGGATGGTGCCAGGGAAATCTTGCAGGCTTTCCCATGCTGCAGAACTACTTTCCCTTCCCTTTCTTTTTGATGGCCCTCCTTTCGTGGGTGATCCCTTTACAGATCTCTTTTAAGCTGATTACCGTTTTAGGGACCTTCCTTCTCCCTCCCTGTACCTATCTCTTCTTTCGCCTTCTGAAACAACCTTTCCCTGTTCCTGTCATGGCCGCTGTCTTTACACTCCCGTTTCTCTTTATGGAAGGAAATTCCATGTGGGGCGGGAACATCCCCAGCACGCTTGCGGGCACATTCTGTTATAGTCTCGGGTTTGCCCTGGCAATTCTATGGTTCGGTCTGCTGTACCGCGCCATAACTGATCAGAAAGGGTGGGTGGGCTGCGCCATCCTTCTCGCCATGGTAGGCTTATGCCACGGGTATACCCTTCTTTTTGCCGTGTTTGCTTCCCTTTTTTTTGTGTTCACCAGAAAAAAAGTCGGTCCTAATGTCAGGACGCTGGCTCAAATTTATATTCTTGCCTTCTTTCTGATGGCTTTCTGGTTACTCCCTCTTATTATCTTTCTTCCATATACCACCCGTTTCAGCATCCTCTGGATCTTCTTTAATTTACAACAGATCGGGAGGGAGATATTTCCGGTTATCCTCTATCCGTTCATAATTCTGGGTGTTTTAGGCCTTTTTGCGGCAATTCTGAAAAACGTGCGATCTTCGCAAGCATTGATCATGAAGCCCTGGATATATGTCTGGTTCCTGGCCTTTTGCGGGGTTGCGCTTTACTGGGTCGGGTATAGGATTGGGGTTGTTGATATACGATTCCTCCCTTTTCTGCAGTTTTTTCTGATTGTGGCAGGGGCTATTGTTTTTTCTCTGGCAGCTTCTCATAAAAAAGTATCTGTGCTGGTGGCCTTAATTGCCATTATCCTTACCTTTTTGTGGGTTGATGACCGGGAAACCTTTATAAGGAACTGGATCAGATCCAACTACACGGGATTTGAGAGTAAACGATTGTGGGCGCCATTTATTTCGGTCAACCGGTTTCTGAAGGGCTCACCCGGAGACCCAAGGGTGGTATACGAACACAGTATGGTTCATCAGGGGGCCGGCACGGTCAGGGCCTTTGAATCGCTTCCCCTCTTTTCAGGCCGGTCTACCCTGGAGGGGGTTTATATTCAGGGGAGCCTCTCGGTCCCTTTTATCTTTTATCTCCAGTCCGAGATTTCCCGAAAAGCCTCAACACCGATACCCGATTATAATTATTCACGATTTAATCTGCAAAGGGGGTTTGAGCATTTAAAGCTATTCAATGTCGGGGAGCTTATTGTTGCGGAGGCGGAAACTAGGGAAGCCATAAAGGGTTTTCCAGGTTTCGAGTTCCGGTACAGGGCAGGGCCCTATGAGATATATGAGTTGGAAACCGGGTCCAAAAGATATGTGGAGCCGTTAAAATACAAACCGGTTCTGGTCACCAAAGGGGACTGGAGAAGGTTGTTTTATAAATGGTTTCGATTAGGAGATCTTGCTGTCCCTATTGTATTCAAGAATGAAGTGGAGGATGGAGATAAGCTCAGGTTTCATATTATGGAAACGCCGGCTGTCAGGAAGCTTCCTAAAGAATCGCTACAAGGGTATGGTTTGGTCCAGGAAACTGTCAGGGAGGAAGAGATTGTCATAGAGGGTGCATCACCGGGGAAACCGCTCATGGTCAAGATTTCTTATCATCCCAACTGGAAGGTGGAAGGGGCTGGAAAGATATATCTGGTTTCACCGGCCTTTATGCTCATCTATCCTGAATCCTCAAAGGTACGGCTATATTTTGGGCGCACATGGCCTGATTACGTCGGTGCCTCGATGACGGCCCTCGGCATTTTGTTTATTCTACTCGCCAGTGTGTATGATATGTCCGGGATACGGGATCGCATGTCTAACTGGTTTGATCGCCACTGTTTAAGAGGGTTTCTGGTATTTATGGGGATAGCCGTAGTGGCGGCCGCCTACTATCTGATTCGTCTCTCACCCGAGTTTCCGGTGCTTTCATATAACAAAGGTATCCAATATTTTACCCAAAAAGATTTTTCAAAGGCCAGGCAATATTTCAAAGAGGTGCTTCAACGGTTTCCACAGACGCTGATTGTGGATCAGGCTGCATATCACTACGCCATGTGCTTTTTCAGGGAAAAAGAGTGGGATCGTACGATCCGTGCACTGGAATCGCTTCTTGAGGATTATCCCGAGACCGGTAGGGCTGGAGAAGTGCTCTATCATATGGGTCTCTGCTATATGAAATTGGGTAAGATCGGAGATGCGCGGGAATATTTTTCAAGGACAGTGAACGAATTCCCGGATCAGGTGTGGGCGCAATTTGCCAAGGATCGTTTAAAGGAGATTCAGGGTCGATGAGGGATGCTCAGGGATTGACGGTGTTCGTACCGGTCTTCAACGAGGAGGCCTTGCTGTCTTCAAACACAAGGCGTTTGCAGGAATACCTTGAATCCCTTAAAATCCCATATGAGATTATCATAGGAAGTAACGGTTCAACAGATGGAACTGTCCGGATTGCCGAGGAGCTGTGTCAGCAATATCCCGAAGTGCGCTTTTTTCACCTTTCCGGGAAAGGGGTGGGAAAGGCATTCATTGAAGGAGTAAATATATCAAGATACCCCCGGATAATAACGGTTGATATGGATCTATCAATCAATCTTGGATTTATTGCCGAGGCCTATTGGCTGCTCGATCGATATGACATGATCATAGGTTCCAAGGTGACGGGGAGTCAGAAGCGGTCATGGGTTCGGAGGCTGGCCAGCATTTCTTTTATCCGGCTTGCCAAAATTCTTCTTCGTATCAATTTTCACGATTATTCGATTGCCGCAAAAGGGTATCGTAAGACGCTTGTGGAAAAGTATCTCCCTTTTCTTGACGATAAGACATTTTATGTGGTCGAAATTACTTGCCGGGCGTACCAGGATGGGAAGACACTCAGGGAGATATCGGTCGAATGCGAGGATAGGAGAGAAAGCCGTTTCAACCTGATACATGAAGGGGTTTACAAGTTTTACAATCTTTTCCGGTTATGGCTTTCAAAATAGGGCAGACGGAAAAAAGTGCCTAAAATGCCTAAAGTTTGAAGTGCCTAAAGTTGAGGAACTTCGTGTCATTTTGAAAAGACGGGTTTCATCCGACAATCCTACGCAATATCAGTATCCCCGTAGGTCAAATACCAGTTCTTTGGTGAGCCCAGCACAGCCCTGTCATTTTGGGGGTATCGGCATCCGAAATACCATTTTTTAGGGTTGAAGATTGCGGGTATTTTTCTGAGCCCCACTTCTTTGAAAAGGGAGGGGTCTGAGCGGGATATGAGGCACGTCATAAATTCCGCCCCCTGAGTCTTACAGTAATTGCGGGCAAAAAGAAAAAGCCGCCTTGTCATGCTGCGATCTCTCACCGGAAAGGGGAAGAGATCTGCCAGGACTCCGAAAAAATGTCCCCTCAAACCCATCATCCTGATAACCATATAGCCAGAGAGAGTCCCGTCAAATCTTATGGCAAAGGCCCGATAACCAAACTCCGAGACACCGAAATATCGCCAGTTGAGGTATGCGGTGTTTCGGACCTGGATAACAGGTGCAATGTCCCGGTTCCGATCCCACAGTTTATCAAATTCCGCATCAAATCGGGTTATTGGTTCAACCAGGAGGCCGGGGACGTCAGGGAAACGAACCCCCGAATTAGAAATCTCTGAGGAAGAACTGTCATCCATGCCCTGCTGGTTTTGCCGAAACCTCTTTTTGAAGGGAAGGTAAGGATAGAACATGGCGAGGGGTCTTAAGGGGATTACCCGCAACGGGAAGACTGTGAGAAGTTTCCAGTTTAGGCTCCTGGTAAAACCCGGAAGTGAAATTTCGTTGGGAAACCCCCAAACCGTGTTTATCCCGTGCCTGGATTCGATCAACCGGTAGACCTTTCTGGCTAAGGCTGTGAACATCCCCTGCTTCCGATATTCAGGATGGATCATTGTATCGCATGAAAAGGCAAACAGGGTTTCATCTCCCTGCACGGAAAAACGTGTGGGGATGACCGTATACTGGCCCACGACGATTCCATGATCTTCAGCAAGAGCGCAAAAGGCTTCCCCTGCCGGATTGTGACGGAACTGCCATAGCCAGGTGGATTTCTTGAGACGCACAGGGTCCAGATCCCCAAAGACTGTTTGACGAAGGTTGAGGATCTGTTTTTCGTCGCCTTCCCGGTATTCCCTTATTTTAATTGGATTTACCATCCTTTTAAGATCCGAAAGAAAAGCCTGCCCTGATCCAGTCCGGGGCGCATCTGTCTTTTCAGGAACCCCATAAGATAAGAAGGCCGGAGATAAAATCTTAGATACGCCCTTCTGAGGACCGATTTCAAGACTTTAAGATCATGATGGGCGTAATTATAATGTGGATAAAGATGCGCCGGGAAAGCCTCAGGGTCAAGGTTGATTTTTTTTGCGAGCCTGGTTCCGGGAAAAGGGACGATCAGATGAAAGGAGGCATAGGTGGGATTAAGCTTGACAGCTAATTGAATAGTCGATCCCATCTCAGCCCGGGTTTCGTCAGGGAACCCAAAATTCATAAAAAGTGCCGTCCGGATCCCGTTCTCACGTGCCATTGAGATGGCTTGAACACATTCCGACACTCTTATACCCTTTCCCGTTCCACGAAGGATGCGAGGAGATCCGGCTTCAACGCCAAAATGAATGAGGCTGCACCCTGCTTTTTTCATTAACTTTAAAAGGTCGTTATCCACATCTACTACCCTTGTCTGGCAGCACCAGTTTATCCCCATGTCATGTTTGATTAAAGCCTTGCAGAATGAAATGGTAAATTCCCGGTTGAGCGCGAATTCAAGATCCATGAAGTAAATGTTTTCAACCTGGAATCGATCCTTTATATATGAAACCTCATCCAATAATCTCTTGAGGCTTTTCTGCCTGAAACGGGCCCCGTACATCCCGAGATAGCAGAAATCACAACTATAAGGGCATCCCCTGGAGCCTTCAATGATGGCAAAGTTTCTCCCCAGGAACTCATAGAAGTATTGGTCCATGTCAAGGAGATGATAGGCCGGATATGGGAGTTGATCCAGGTTCTTTATCTTTTCCCTCGGCGATGACCGGATAAACCGGCCCTCTTTGAAATAGGCGATACCAGAGATATCCGGGGGGATCTCAGGGGACAGATCCCTCATGGCGAGCTCGAGAATTGCCTGTTCGGGTTCGCCAAGGATTGCCATGCGGGCTCTGCTCTTCTCCAAAATTGCCCGCGGTCTCTCCGTCACATGGGCGCCCATAAGATATAGTTTTTCTGGAGGTATATTCTTAATTGTATTGAAGAAAAATCGGATGTCCAATGAGGGGCACTGCCAGCGGTCATAGGGTGTGGAAGTGACAAAAACCTTATCGAAACTGTCTGAGAACCTCCCGATCTCCTGTGGAGAAAGACGCTTGATATTATTGTCTAATATCTTTACAGGAAACCCTTTCTTTTCAAGGAGGGCGGCGGATATGGCCAGATCGAGGGGCTGCCAGATCCGTTTGAATTGGGGTTGTTTCTGCTTCCCGATCCCTCTCCAGTCCGGGTTTATGAGAAGGATTGCGCCAGGATGTGTCATAACTCTTTCCCAAATGAGGTCAACTCAACGCCTCGAAGATCAAGAGCTTTTTTCAGGGCGCTGTCTGTGAGCAGGTCCAGGTCTTTCTTCCAATCATATTGCCAGTGGCTGTATTTATAAGCGGTATGGCTATCTCCGATTCCGGGGTGAAGGATAAATTCGACCAAAGGGATGGGTTTTCTTTGCCTGAGGGAATCAATGTTTTTGAGAAGAACGCTTCTGTTCAGCCTGCCGCCTGCCATCAAGAATCCGACTGAAGAGAATCTTCTGATATTGGATGAAAATGCACGGGATACAAATATTTTTATCCACAACTTTAAATAAGCCCATTGGATGAACCGCATGAAGCTCGCCTCCAATGTTGCCAGATCATCGTTCGAGGTCCTGACGAAGGGTATTTTATGTTTCCGGGCAATCTTGAGACAAATGGGGAAAAGACCCGGGAAAAGATGAATAAACTGGTGGCCGTCCATGTGAGTTATCGGGATCGCTGCATTCAACACCTTCTCCACCTGTGCATTCCACTCGGCTTCGATTTCTCTGTGATTGATTTTGTGTGCAAAAATTGCCCTCTGGAGATGTTTTCTTGGCGGGAAATGAGGCCTCCCGGAAGTTATTGAAGAGATGTCCTCGGTCGGGAGAACAGGTGTTTCATCGCAGAGGATAAGGTGAATACCCATATCCAGACCAGGGTTTTTTTTGGCGAGGGAAATAGCCTCTTCGGCTGCTTCACCCCCTGCAATCAGGGAGGTGCTTGAAAGGAGACCCTCCTTGAAGGCGCGGATAATCCCCTGGTTTATCCCTGAAGTCAGCCCGAAATCATCACCATGAAAGATCAGTTTCATATTGGAGGCATTTTCTCCGTGTATTCTGCGGGCTCTGTGAGAGACCTATTGGTCTGAGTCAGGGTCATGCTTTAGCGATCTTTTTACGTGTTCTCTTATTATGACGATGATAAGGATAGCAGCGAGGACCGCTGCCAGAGAAATCCACAGCCATCTGAACCTTCTGAACAGGTTCTCGTCTTTGGCAACCGTAACAAGAGTCCTGGTTACAGCTGTATAATGTGTATCTTCTGCGTCGTATTCAAAATAACAGAAGATCGGATAGATGGCGCCAGGAAGGGCGGAAAAATTGCCGATTTCAAAGTCCAGAGCTTTTTCAGCCCGCTGGTTGATGTCAACGGTTTTCCTGGCTTGAGGTGTTGAGAATTCTTTGGGAAGAACAAGGGTCGCGAGGATCTTTTGCGATTCGAACCCCAGGTTTTTTAGGTTGAACCGCAAGATGCGGTTTTTATTTAAAGTGATATCCTTGGCCTGGGCTATGAGACTTGGATTCACGTCTTCACCAACATGGAAGGTCATCCCTGAAAGGGCTGAGAACGGGTATTGATTTGCATCGTGGAAATCCACACGGACGGTCATTGGATAACGTCCTTTCCGGACCCCTGTAACGTTTCTTTCAAAGCGTGCACGGTCTGACTGTCCGGGATCGAGCTGTGGTATGACAGGTGAGTTCTCTTGTCGACCCAGGGCGTTTAAGTGAACCTGCAGGTTATAAGCAGGGGCCGTTCCGTTGTTGGTAAAGATAACGCTTGTCTTGAGTAAATCCGGTGTTACTTCCACCGTGGTTTGTGTCTCGATTTTAAGGATTCCGGCAAGCGCCGGGGCTGCGCATGCAAAGATCGAGGCAAACAGAATTGCAAATAAGCCAGATGCAGACCTCGTTAAGTCTCGCTCGAGGCGGGATTGAGTTGTTAAGTACTTATTGGTATTTGGACTCATATGCCTTACCCAAAAACTGGAGACCTGATAGGGTTGAGGTTCCGGGTGGGACTCAACTATTTGACGGTCACCGTTCTAAGAACCCCCTTTTGTTTTGGGGCCAGAAATCCGGAAATAAGAGGGTCAAGAGGGTTTCTATGCCCGTTTTTATTAACAAATACCGGTGAGTATGTCAAACAGAGGTGTTTCTGAGCTTGAAAATGGGGCCGGGGTTGTATAGGATTTAAGAAAGTGATGCACGATACACGATGCACGATGCTGGTCGAAGATCCCGTTTTTAAGCGGGAATACTGGATATCCCAGTTTGGCGGGAGGGGAAAAGGGCTGAGTTGCTCAAATTTTGACAAACTCGCAAAAAATCAGAAAGCACCCCATATTGTCATTCCCGCGGAAGCGGGAATCCAGTTAAATCATCCCGCGGCGGCGGGACTGGACTCCCGCGTTCGCGGGAGTGACGGCTTTGGGGACTTTTTACGAATTCCCGGATGGCCACCCAAAATCCCCCACTCATGGCCACTTCAAAATCCCCCACCTA
>JACNJD010000029.1 GCA_014382715.1 Candidatus Desulfacyla euxinica
GCGGCTAAGGCTAAGATTTTATCGTTCTTGAAACGTTTCAACAGGAGGCTGAAGTACCGGGTGCCACCGAAGATATTTTCTTCCGGATCAAAGGGATCCTCCACAGCCATATCATCTGCTGTCCCGGGCATCAATTGCATCAAACCCTGAGCTCCCTTGCTGGAAATCGCCTTGTGATCAAAGCCTGATTCAGCCTTTATTATCGCCCTTATAAAGTGTGCATCAATTCCGAACCGTTTGGATGCCTGTTTGATAATGCCACTAAATTCCTTAATATATTCTGCCGATGTCCTCCGGGTACCACTGATAAATATGGTGTACCGCCTGTCTCTCTTTATATTGGTAAAATGCCATACCCCGTTTTTATCCACATAGCGATAGATTTCCGCCCACAGGGGAGTGCTTATACATGGCAGGAAAGCCAAAAAAAGAACAGCCGTCTGGACTGTTTTCAGGGCAATTTTCAACCTAATTTCTTCCAGTCCGCAAGGAATTTTTCCAGTCCAATGTCCGTCAACGGATGCTGGACCAGCTGTTGGATGACCTTGAAAGGAATCGTTGCAATATCTGCACCCATGAGGGCCGAATCCAGAACATGAATGGGATTTCGTATACTTGCAACAATCACCTCCGTGTCATAGGCATAATTTTCATAGATAGTCATGATCTGTTCTACCAGATCCATTCCAATATGACTTATGTCGTCCAATCTACCCACAAACGGGCTGATATATGCCGCTCCAGCCTTAGCAGCCATCAACGCCTGGACAGGTGAAAAGCAAAGGGTCACATTGGTCTTGATCCCTTCCTGCGCCAGGAACCTGACTGCTTTCAGACCCTCTTCTACCAGGGGAATCTTTATCACCATGTTATCAGCCATTCCCGCCAGATCCTTGCCCTCTCGCACCATCCCCTCTGCATCGAGGCTTACCACCTCCGCATTTACCGGGCCATCAACGATGTCTGCTATTTCCTTTATGAGTTCCTTAAAATCCCGACCCTCTTTGGCCACCAGGCTGGGATTGGTGGTAACACCATCCACCATGCCCAAATCTTTTGCCCTCAAAATTTCTTCCACATTTGCAGTATCGATGAAGAATTTCATATAAGCCCCCTTTTCGATTTTGGATTTTAGCCCCGCTGCGGGCGGGATTGAATATAATCTCTAAAACGATCTTAAGTATTTATAATAATTAGAAATACCTGAATTCCTAAATTCGCAATTGCCCGTAAAAAGGGCTTTTTACGGGTGTGTCAATACTCAATTTCTATTGTTGCGCCCTCATCTCCTTTTCAAACTTCTCAACGCACTCTTTACTGCAGAAAAAAAATTCCTTGCCGCCCACTACCTTTCTCTGAGCGCTCCTCCGTGGAATATAGGTCATGCAGGAAGGGTCCTGAACCATCTCGTCAACAGACCCCTCACCTGGGCTCTGTTCGGCTTTTTGACCGAGAGTCATATACCTCCGCGCCGCACGATATATAAGAAAGCCAAGAAAAATGAGGACCAGAAACTTTACCATCTATACGCTCCCTATAGGCATAATACCCTGCCCTTCTTCAGCAAGATCATTGAATAGCTCGGACATGGTCCTGCCAAGAACAGGGTGAATTAAATCTGGATCCAATTGAACCATCGGCATAAGGACAAATTTTCTCTTATGCATGAGCGGGTGAGGAATAGTCAAGGTCTTTTCGTCAATCACATGCTGTTCATAGAGAAGGATATCAAGATCAATAATACGGGATTCCCATTTCTTTTTTCTCACTCTTCCCATATGGGTTTCGATAGAGAAAATGAATCTTAGCAAATCCTGTGCGGAAACCCCTGTTTCAACACAAATCACCCCGTTCACGTACCAGTCCTGGGACGTCACACCCACCGGTTCGGCCCGGTAAAAGCCGGATTGCCTCTTTACCGTGCAGTTCTCTATATTATCAATTAGTTCAATGGCTTTACAGCAATTATGTAATTTATCCCCAAGATTAGAGCCAACCCCGATATAAGCTGTGTTCATATCTGTTAGAGGCATTTTCGTTACTTAAAACTTCATTTTCCTCAGCCTATCCAATGCCTCACCGAGTCTTTTTCTATTCTGGGTCAGTGCCATACGGAAATACCCCTCTCCCGGTTCTCCAAAGCCATTTCCCGGGGTCACCACTACGCCTGCATCTTCTAGGAGCCTTGTTGTAATTTGGGCTGAAGTATAACCCTCAGGGACCTTCACCCAAAGATAAAAGGTCGCCTTAGGTGGGTCCACCTCAAAACCTGAATCCCTGAGACCCCGGACCATTACGTCCCTCCGTCTCTCATAAACCTGAATCATCTCCCTGACACAGGTCTGATCACCCTGAATTGCCTCAATACCGGCCCTCTGAACCGCCTGAAAAACACCGGAATCAATATTGCTCTTTATAGTCCCAAGACCCCCTATCCCTTTTGCGTTTCCCACTGCAAACCCGATCCGCCATCCGGTCATGTTATATGTCTTGGATAGAGAATGAAACTCCATACCCACCTCTTTAGCCCCCTCGGCCTCCAAAAAACTTGGGGGACGATAACCATCAAACGCCATCTCGGTGTAGGCTGCGTCGTGACAGACCAGGATATTATGTTTGGACGCAAATTCCACCACCTGCTCAAAGAATTTGAGATCTGCGACCGCGGCAGTAGGATTATTCGGATAGTTGATAAATATAACCCTGGCCCTCGATGCCACCTCATCAGGGATCGCCCCTAAGTCAGGTAGAAATTTATTTTCGATCAACAGGGGCATGAAATAGGATTCCCCGCCGGCAAAGAGCGTGGCAATATTATACACCGGATATGCCGGTGAAGGCACCAGGGCCACATCTCCGGGATTAATAAAGGCTAAGGGAAGATGCGCGATCCCCTCCTTGCTCCCGATCAGGGATACCACCTCTGAACCCGGGTCAAGATCAACACCAAACCTCTCCTGGTACCACCCGGCAACGGCCTCCTTGAAATCGTTCATACCCGAATAGGACGGGTACCTGTGGTTTGCGGGGTCATCTACGGCTCTTTTCATTTCCCCAATAATATGCTGGGGAGTGGAAAGGTCCGGGTCACCCACCCCGAGATCAATGATATCAACGCCCTTAGCCTTAACCTCGGCCTTTTTCCGATCAATCTCCTTAAAAAGATAGGGAGGAAGCTGTTTCAGTCGTTCTGCATAGTCAAACAATTCCATATTATCCTTTCTGATGTCCCTTAACTTTAGGCACTTTAGT
>JACNJD010000094.1 GCA_014382715.1 Candidatus Desulfacyla euxinica
TTCTGGCCGAGCCTGGCACGGTTCATGACGTGATACCATGCATCTGCGAATTCTATTCTAAGTGGTCTGGGCATGATTTGTACATCTATCAGATCATTATAGATAAGTCAATCAAAGATGATAGACGGGTCAAGTCTGCTGTTGACTGTTAGTCCACCTACCTACGCCATCATTTAAATGAAAAATAGAGGCGAAACGGGGTCAAGTCTCCTATTAGCTCTTGCCTATTGTTTTCTTTATCCCCATCACCTTGTTTCTGAACAACACTTGTTTAAAAAAAGAAGAGCTAATAGGGACTTGACCCTTTAATAATCATGATGTCAATCAATACACCCATGCTTCCTACTCTATGCCGGTTTATCCCGGCGCTTTCCGGACGTCCCCCTTCCACTTTCATTTAAATCCATCGCCTTACTTTTGTTGAATAATCTAAATATTCTTCTCCAAACTTTTGTAACAGATAGGTCTCTTCAGGTTTCACCGCCTTGTATAAAAAAAGGATATACAGAATCGGTATTGTGAAGAATAGCCAAAGCGAGAACATCAAAACGGCAATTCCAAATAATAGAAGTAGTAGCGAAAGGTACAGTGGATTACGAGAAAATCGAAAAGAACCATCCGTAACTATCTTGATGGTCGATTTTGCTGTATCGAATGGAGTCTTATTCTTGATAAGTACAACAAATGCGCTCACTGCAAAATAACCGGAAACAAGTAAAATTATACAGCCGACAATAACACGAGGTATCAGTGAAAGACTGATTAGATGAATCGGAAAATAGTATTCCGCCAAAAGGCCAAATCCCAAACACACAAAGAAAAATAATGGAGGTGGTATGCGAATAGCCGCAGAATCTTTCAACTTTTTGTCCATATAGGGGTCAAATCTCCGATTAGCTCTTGCTTATTATTTTCTTTATCCCCGCCACCTTGTTTCTGAATTGCTTGTCTTTTAATATCTGCTTTTTAACTCTGTCAACGATACTTCCATGATACCAGGCATCTGGATATTCTATTGCTTAATGTTCGCGACATAGCCAGAGTATCCTACCCCTATCTTGAAATAGCATGCGCTAATAGGAGACTTGACCCCATTATTGTCACTCCTTCAAATTCTGTTTTTCTCAGGCGCAGCACAAAAAAACGCCTTCGGAAACAGTTATCCGAAGGCGCTTCTTGACGTCATCCTCGTGGTCTTGCAGATATAGGTTTTCGGCTTCAGGGACATGGCCCTGGCTCACACCTTTCGCAGTCGAGTTATCAAAAATCCGTATTGATAGATTATTGACAGTATAAATACCCGATTTGTATAAAAAGTCAAGAGATTGTTTTAATATTTGCAAATGGAGGGTATTATTGGAAATAATAGGTGAGTTTTGGCGTTGAAGGGCCGTTTGTGTTTGATATTCACCGACTTAGCCGTACAGATAGCAATTTTTAAACCCAAAAGGGATAAAGGGAGCGGGTATATTATGTCCACACTGCCTATTGGAAAGATTGACACAGACATTTTGCAGAAACTCCTGACGGACCACACGCACAAAGGGGACCGGGTGGTCATCGGTCCGGCTGTTGGGGAAGATGCCACCATTATCGATATGGGCAAGACCTACCTGGTCAGCAAGACCGACCCCATCACCCATGTGACCGAGGAAATCGGTCATTATGCCGTCAATATCAACGCCAATGATATCGCTGCCATGGGGGGAACCCCTCGCTGGTTTTTGGCCACCATCCTGATGCCCCCCGGGAGCAGCACCGATGATGTGAAAGAGATCTTTTTTCAGGTGTCTCAAAGCTGTAAAATACTCGGGGTTGACTATTGTGGCGGGCATACGGAAATCACCACCAGCGTCAATATTCCGATCGTGGTGGGTCAGATGCTGGGCGAGGCCGACCCGAAAAACCTCAAGCCAAGTTCAGGGGCATGTGCGGGTGATGATTTGATCATGACCAAATCAGCGGCCATCGAGGCGACGGCCATCATCGCCCTTGAAAAAGAACAGGAATTGGCCACCCGTTTTGACCCGGCAATTATCGCAACGGCCAAAAAATATCTTCATAATCCGGGGATAAGTGTGGTTAAAGCGGCAAGGATCGCAGCGGGGTTCAAAGAGGTGCATGCCTTTCACGATCCCACCGAAGGGGGAATTGCCACGGGTATTTTTGAACTTGCAATTGCCAGTGGTCTGGGCGTAGAGGTCTACGGCGACAAAATACCTGTCAGTGAGGAAACGGGGCTTCTCTGTAACCATTTTGGCATCGACCCGCTGGGCACCTTTGCATCGGGATCTCTTCTGATGGCCGCATCTTCTTCCATCACGCAGGAATTGATCGACAGGCTCGCGTCACAACAGATTCCCGCCGCCCGTATCGGGGTGATGCGTTCAAAAGATGAGGGGATGAAGCTGATACATGAAGGGGGTGCCGTACCATTACCCGTATATCATCAGGATGAGCTTTCAAAGATTTTCGGATAACCGTAAATGGCTCCTTTCACCCCATCAGGTGACAACTATTCTGACACAGGGGGCATGGAAAAGCCTCTTGAATATTGGCACAGATTTCGCTACATAAAGGATGAAGACTTGAACCGGATAAACGGAAACAGAACAGGTCTCACGCAAAGCCGCAAAGCCGCAAAGAAAACCTACAGTCTATTCGCAACTCGGGGAATGCCATTCTTCATCAGGAAATCCCTAAGACTGATGCGAAGCCCCGGTCCCATCATTCATGGTTTTTCCCTTTGCGAGCTTTGCGGCTTGGCGTGAGTAAGAAAAAGATAAGGAGACAATCATGGATGAAAAGCGAGTCAGTGAGAGTGCGGTTGCCACTTCACAAGTGATGATGCCCCAGGATGCCAACCCTTCAGGAAACGTTCACGGGGGCGTGATAATGAAACTTATTGACACTGCGGGAGGTGTGGTCGCCAGACGCCATACCCGGTGCAACATCGTGACGGCCTCAATTGACAGGCTCGACTTCCACCATCCCGTATACATTGGTGATCTCCTCACGCTAAAAGCGAGCATTAACCTGGTAGGGAGGACTTCTATAGAAATCGGCGTGAGGGCTGAGGCAGAAGATTTACTGACAGGACAAATCCATCACACTGCCTCCGCATACCTGACTTTTGTGGCCCTTGGTACCGATGGCAGGCCCATCGAAGTGCCCGGGCTGATTTTTGAAACCGAAGAGGAGATAAGACGTAACCGGGAGGCCTGTGACAGACGGGATTTAAGGCT
>JACNJD010000179.1 GCA_014382715.1 Candidatus Desulfacyla euxinica
CCATTGACCCCGGTGGACAGCATGGAATTCTTCCTTGAAAAAATCAAGGGAACAAACGATAATAAGGATTTTCTTGCCTCAATGAGCAACTAAATAAATCAGGAGAAACTGACAAAATGAAAACAGGGATCCATCCGGAATATTACAAGACGACAGTGCACTGTGCCTGCGGGCATGAATTTGAAACCGGTTCCACTGTCAAAGAGATCAACATCGAAATCTGCTCCCAGTGCCATCCGTTTTTTACAGGCAAGCAAAAGCTGGTCGATTCAGCAGGGCGGGTTGAACGCTTTAAGAAAAAATATGCCAAATTCAACAAGGCTTCCCCCGATACCAAAACAGAAGATTAAGGCCTCTGCCCTGATGTCACGACCTTTGCCATTCTCCATCGAACCTGCCAGCCCGTCTCGCCTGTAGGCTAACGATGGCGGATGGATTATTGTCCGGTGGACCATAGAAAATCTCTCAAATTGAATATCTATATCCCGCCTTGGCGGGATTCACTCAGGCTTTTTTGGTGAAAGGTGCACGGTGATGTTTGCCAAAGTCAAAGAAATAGAAGAACGCTATAATGCATTGGAAACCGATCTGGGTGACCCCGTGGTTGTCCGGAATCAAAAGGCCTACCAGGCATATGCAAAAGAACACAGCATGCTCACCCCGATTATTACCGCTTTCAGGAAGCATCAATCCCTTCAGGATGAGATTCTGGAAAACCAGTCGTTGCTCGATGATCCAGACTCTGAAATCAGGCAGTTAGCCAAGGAAGAACTTGAGAACCTGACTTCAAGCCTGTCTGACATTGAACAAAATCTCAAGATTCTCCTCATCCCCAAAGACCCGAACGACGATAAGAATATCCTCTTAGAAATAAGGGCAGGCACAGGCGGGGACGAGGCGGCACTTTTTGCCGCCGATCTATTCAGGATGTATGGCCGATACGCCGAATCGAGGAAATGGAAAACAGAAATCCTCAGTCAACACATGACCGGAATCGGAGGGCTGAAAGAAATCATCATCCTGGTAGAAGGAAATCTGGTTTTCAGCAGGCTCAAATATGAAAGTGGGGTACACCGTGTCCAGCGAGTCCCCGAGACAGAGACCCAGGGGCGAATACATACATCTGCCGTAACCGTAGCAGTGCTTCCCGAGGCCGAAGAGATAGATGTAGAGATCAATCAAGAAGATCTGCGAATAGATGTTTACCGATCTTCGGGGTGCGGGGGGCAGCATGTCAATACCACTGATTCGGCCGTGCGAATCACCCATCTTCCTACGGGACTTGTCGTAACCTGCCAGGATGAAAAATCCCAGCACAAGAATAAGGCTAAGGCCATGAAAGTACTCAGATCCCGCCTGTTGGATCTTGAAATGGCCCAACAGCAATCCAAGATTTCCGAGGAGCGGAGAACAATGGTAGGCTCTGGCGACAGGAGTGAAAGGATCAGGACCTACAACTTTCCCCAGGGAAGGGTCTCTGACCACAGAATCGGGCTCACCCTCTACAAATTAGAGGGCCTTCTCCAGGGAAATCTGGACCTCGTTATCGAACCCTTAATCACCCACTTCCAGACAGAAACCCTAAAAAAGGCAGACGGGAATTGAACCCGCAATCCAGAGGTCAGTGATCAGAGGTCAGAAGTCAGAAAAAATTAGCAGCCCGCAACCCTTTGGATTGTTGATTTATGATTGTTGATTGTCGATTGACCCTGCACTCAACTCACAACAAGTACCCAGTACCCAACATCCAGTACCCAACAAACACCCAATGCCTCCACAAACATGGCAAATAAAAGACCTCCTCAAGGTCTCGGCCGACTATTTGAAAAGCAAAGGGATTGAAAACCCCCGCCTCAACGCTGAAGTGCTTCTGGCGCACCAACTCAACCTCGAGCGTATACGACTCTACCTGAACTTCAATCAGCCCCTGACCGGAAAGGAGGTCTCCGGCTATCGTTCTCTGATTAGAAGGCGTATCAGCCTTGAGCCGCTGCAGTATATAACCGGGACACAGGAGTTCTGGTCACTGGATTTCGTTGTAAACCCTCATGTCCTCATCCCCAGACCTGAAACTGAAATTGTAGTAGAACAAGCCATTATATTGGCAAGAACCATTGAGCAAGGTGAGAATCAATCACTCCAAATCCTTGACCTCGGGACAGGGTGCGGCGCCATCTCAATTGCTTTGGCTAAGGAGATGCCCGGGGCCCTGATCTGGGCCACTGATATATCCGAAAAAGCGCTCGGTTTAGCCCGCAGTAATGCATTGAAACACGATGTCTTTGACAGAATAAGATTTCGGCAGGGGGATCTTTGGGAGCCCTTTTTGAATGATGATTTCCTTTTTGATATTGTGGTATCAAATCCTCCTTATGTCACTTCCGTAGAATATAACGACCTTTCCCACGATATTCGCGATAATGAACCACGCTTAGCCCTGGACGGCGGGGAGGATGGGATGTATTATCTTAAAAAGATAATCAAAGGGGCGCACGATTTTATGAACCCCGGCGGCTGGATTATTCTTGAAATGGCGCCCGACCAGACTCAAGAGGCCCTCACTATCTTGGATAAGACCGGAAATTACGAAAAAATGGCACGTGTCAAAGACTACAGCCGCTCCTACAGGGTTGTGATAGCCCGCGCGCTTTAATCTTTGTCGAGTTGTGTTCCCACATGCCAATAACAGACAAGAAAGAATGGAAATCAAGGTTAATTACTCCTGACAAGGCCCTCTCTAAGATTAAACCGGGAATGAGTATCTTTTTGGGAACAGGGGTTGCAGAGCCGCGCACTCTAATCAAGAGTCTGATGGCCTCTGATGCCGGGAACGAGCCCTTGCCCTCATTGACATTGCCCATCCCGATGATCGGGCAGACCTGGTTAGCCTTGCCAAAGAAAAAAATCTCCTATTCCCAGATCAGATCTACCTTTCAGAATCAGGCCACCTCTACCTGGAGGAACTGGCCTGCGAACATATATTTAAAGAGAGTTCAACAGTTCGTTTCCGCGCCATAAAGCCTTCTGATGTTGATGAAATGCGGAGACTTTTTTACCGGTTCTCGGATAAAGCGGTCTATTACCGCTATTTTTCTCCAATAAAGACAATGCCCCATGCTAAAATGCAGGAGTACGTGAACATAGATTACAGCAAAACCATGTCAATCGTTGGTCTGATGGGAGAGCCGGGCGAGGGGCGTATCATTGCAGAAGGGCGATATGTCCGTCTGCACAACCTCCTC
>JACNJD010000154.1 GCA_014382715.1 Candidatus Desulfacyla euxinica
CTGGGAGAAAGAGGCGCGGATGATGTATCGGGCCAGGTTTTCCATGGCCTCTTCATGTCCGGGCTGAATTCTGGAACCACAGAACACGTTGAAACCCGATCCCGCGGGACTCAAGTTCTTCGAAATGGTCTTCAACAAAATGATAATGCTGAGAATATTGAGGCTTGCGGGGTTTGTAAATCCCGCCATGGTCGGCATCGTGCATGTCCTGGTCCCACTGAGATAGGATAAAGAACTACCCGATAGCCTGTACTGTAAATCAAACTGCAAGGAAAGGAGAAAAAGACAAAAACCGCTCAAAAAGAAACATATACGACATTTAGTGCGTTTTTCGTATTAAAATTTGACATAATTTACATTTTACACTATGATAAATATATGAAACGAACAATATATAAAAAACTTGTAGAATGGAAAGAAAGCAAGTTAAGGAAACCACTCGTTTTAAAAGGTGCCAGACAAACAGGGAAAACATATATATTACAAGTGTTTGGCAACAATGAGTTCCGTAAATCACATTATATTAATTTCCAGAAAGATAAAAACGCATTAAAGATTTTTGAAATTGATCTTACTCCTAAAAACCTAATAAATTCTATAGAGTTTTATCTTGACACTTCAATTAATATTGAACAGGATCTTGTTTTTTTTGATGAAATTCAGGATTCCCCAAGAGCTTTGACCAGTCTTAAATACTTTTGCGAAGAAATGCTTGAACTTGCCATTGTCTGTGCTGGTTCTCTTTTGGGCGTAACTCAATCTGATGAGCCATTTCCTGTTGGAAAGATTTCATTTTTACATTTATACCCCATGTCCTTTGAAGAATTCCTGCTTGCTGTGAATGATGAAAAATCTGTAACTGTTATTAATTCAATTGGGAGCCTGGAAACGATCCCTGAAGTTGTGCATGACCATTTAATGAAAAGGACCCGGGAATATTTTATCACTGGGGGACTTCCTGAAGTTGTAAAAATATATAGTCTGCATCGGGATAATAAATTTGAGGCTTTAAAGAAGGTAAGGGAAAAACAGGCCGATCTTATTACAGCTTATATAAGTGATTTCTCAAAATACTCCGGAAAAGTGCGTGCCAATGAAATTACAGCTGTTTTTGAATCTATTCCAGCACAGCTTTCGAAAGAAAATAAAAAGTTCAAGGCTTCTATAGCGCTCCCAGGTGGGCGTTTTTCTAGACTTAAATCACCTGTTGACTGGCTTACAAATGCCGGACTTTTAATAAAAGTAAAAATATCAAACTCTGGCGAAATTCCGTTCAGTGCATTTACGTCAGAAAATCGTTTTAAAACGTATTGCTTTGATATCGGAATATTAGGTGCTTTAGCTGGAATTCCTCCCAAAACCATTGTGCTTGAAGATGATTTGTTCGCTACCTTTAAGGGGGCATTCTGTGAAAATTATGTTGCGCAGGAGTTTATCTGTTCAGGTGCAGGCCAATTATATTCATGGGCAAGTAATACTTCCGAGGTTGAGTTTATTCGTGAAATCGATGGAGATGTCTATCCTGTTGAAGTGAAAGCTGGCAAATCGGGTAAATTAAAAAGTCTCAATGTTTTTGCCGGAAAGTATAAAACAGCAAGGAGAATCAGAATAAGTGGAAGAAATCTGGAATTCAATGATGACGCATTGATGAATAGTTATCCAATGTATTTGGCGTATTCTTTTCCCCGAAGAATTGGTAGCTGAGCCTCCAGAAGGTTTGGAGTTTTTTGACCTCACTGTAGAAAGTCAACTATCCAGTCAGACTTTATATAAACACATATTTAATGATACAAATTTATTAACCTATAGTTATTTTTTTGGAAAATATTAAATGAATATTTTTTGGCCTTCTTTCACACGCATCATTTTATTTGCGCTTTTTTTCTCATCAAATTCAGTTTTTGCAACTCAATTATCACTTCAAAAAGCTACCGTGTATAGCGGAGACGAAGAAATTGCAAAATGGTATATGAGCGAAAAGCTTGATGGAATAAGAGGATACTGGGATGGAGAAAAACTTCTCACAAGAAAGGGAAAAATTATAAATGCTCCAAAATGGTTTGTTCAAAATTTTCCGCCTTTTGAATTAGATGGTGAACTTTGGAGCAGTAGGAAAAGTTTCGAATTTATTCAGTCCACTGTTCTTGATAAAGTCCCTTCTGAATCATGGGAAAAAATAACATTTAATATTTTCGAAGTTCCAAATGCGAAAGGAAATTTTGAATTACGTCTGGAAAAAGCGGATCAGTGGTTTAAAAAAAATCAAAATGAACATGTAAAAATTATTCCTCAAATAGTTTGCACAGGAAAAAAACATCTTGAGGAATTTTTGGCCTTAATAGAATCGAAGGGCGGTGAAGGAGTAATTATTAAAAATCCCGACCAGGAATACCACACGGGCAGAAGTCCCCATATCCTTAAAGTTAAAAATTCTAATGATATGGAAGGAATTGTGATTGGTATAAATAAAGGTAAGGGGAAATATAAAAATATGATGGGAAGCCTCACAATTAAACTTGAAAATGGGATCGTTTTTAACCTGGGTTCAGGTTTTTCTGATTTTGAAAGAAAAAATCCTCCAAAATTAAATTCTCAGATAACTTTTAAATATTATGGTTATACGAAAAACGGAATACCGAAATTTGCATCTTTTTTACATGTAAGGAAAGACTGATAGCCAACACTGATGAGATCTTAACGCACTCCGGTCCAAAAACCGGCGGGTCCAGTTGCGTATGGGAGATTCCGGGGCGAAGTGACAGTGAGCTTATCCGAGGTGTGAAGGGGGTAAATCAACATGCAGAACACATCGTGCGAACTGCCTGACGGAAATCCTCCGTCAAAAGAAATTGAAGAGATCCTCAGGGAATGCAGAAAGATAGCTGTGGTCGGGCTCTCTCCAAAGGAATCCAGAGACAGCAACAAAGTCGCCCGGTATCTTATGGAACAGGGCTATGAGGTCATTCCCGTGAATCCGGGGCAGAAGGAGATATTGGGAAAGACCTGTTATAAATCGCTTGCGGATATCCCGTTTCAGATAGATATGGCTGACCTGTTCCTCAACCCCACCAGGGTTCCTCAAATAGTGGATCAGGCGATCGAAATCGGAGTCAACACAATCTGGATGCAGTTGGGTGTTGTCCACAATGAGGCAGCTCTAAAGGCCAAAGAATCTGGTATCCAGGTCGTCATGGACCGGTGTATCATGGTAGAACACGAAAAATTAGGCAGAGAAGCTATCCCATAAAGGCCACCATCTCGATCTCCACCATTGCACCTAATGGAAGTGCAGCCACCTGAAAAGCACTGCGGGCCGGCGGATCTGATGCAAAATATTCGCCATATAACCCATTGAACTCTGCAAAATCGTTGATATCTGCCAGATACACCGTGGCCTTTACCACCCTGGAGAAATCGGCCCCTGCTGACTCTAACACCGCGTTCAGATTTTCCATAACCTGACGGGCCTGTTCCCGGATCCCTCCATTTACGAGTTTGCCTGTGGCCGGATCTATGGCCACCTGACCCGATGTAAACAGATAATCACCTGCCTGTATTGCCTGGCTGTAAGGCCCGAGTGCCTCGGGTGCTTTATCAGATTTTATGACCTTTTTCATAATGTCTACTCCCTTCGTCTTATTCTCATTCCTCTTTAGAGTATTCCGCTCGTGCCATTTCGGCTAATTTGTACTTCTGTACCTTTCCGCTCCTCGTCATCGGAAAGCTGGAAACAACCTTGAAATAATGAGGCAACATCTTTTCTTTCACATAGTCCTTCGCATATGCGGCGAGAGAGATCTCAGACAATCTAGACCCTTCCTTCAACTTGACCCAGGCAGCCACCTCCTGACCCTTTTCCGGGTGAGGGAAACCGAAAACCTGGACCTCCGACACCTCAGGGTGTTTATATATGCTCTCCTCCACCTCTACCGGATAAATTTCGACACCGTCTCTGACAATCACATCTTTAAGACGACCGGTAATTCTGAAATAGCCCTTTTCATCCATTTCAACTAAATCACCGGTGTGAAACCACCCATCCCGATCGATTGCCGACGCTGTGGCGCCAGGCATCTTATAATATTCCTTCATCAGAAACCCTTTGGTGCAGAGCTCTCCCTGCCTGTTTAGAGGGAGATCTTCTCCTGTAACGGGATCAACAATCTTGACCTGATTGCAGGCTAAGGAGGTCCCGATGGTCCCTACCCTCAAATCGATGGGGTCATGAGGATGGGTCATGGTGAGCCATGAAGAGGTCTCTGTAATCCCGTACGCCACTGTGAGATCCGAAACACCCACCTCCTCCACGATCCTC
Source organism: Candidatus Desulfacyla euxinica (assembly GCA_014382715.1). Classification (GTDB taxonomy): domain Bacteria; phylum Desulfobacterota; class DSM-4660; order Desulfatiglandales; family Desulfatiglandaceae; genus Desulfacyla; species Desulfacyla euxinica. Next base: position 4,316 of record JACNJD010000154.1, read on the forward strand.
TTCATTAATTCCATGGGACAGGGAGCTCCACCAACTATCCCCTTGGTAACCGGCTTCCACATCTTTTTTCGAAACTCGGGGTTATCTAAAAGTGCGATAAACATGGAGGGAGAACCGTAAACAGCAGTGCATTTTTCCTTATGCATGGCTTTAAGTATCTTAGGAGGATCAAAGGTCTCGCATGGCATTATCAGAGCTGCCCCCCTGATAAGCCCGGAGAGTGCTATGCAGGTATTTCCAAACATATGGAATAGGGGGAAAAAGAGGCAAATCCTGTCCCGATCAGTAATCCCCTGCCGCTCGGTGGAAAAAATCGACTTATTGATCAAACCCGAATGATCAAGCACAACCCCTTTCGGCTTACCCGTTGTACCAGATGTATACATAATCGCCACCGCATCTTCAGGGCTGACCGCCTTTTCAAGGTTGCTGAGCAATTCTGTATCAACATCCTTTCCCATCGCTGTAAGTTCGGTCCACAAGACAGTCTCTGGAAAGGTTTCATCCGCAATTACAACTACATTCTCAAGAGACTCAATATTGTCCCTTGCATAAAGGGCCGTATTCAAATATTCCTCATCCTCCAAGCTCTTGGAAACGATAATCCCTTTGCATTCTGACTGTTCAAGAATAAACTGCAGGTCATCTCTTCCGGCGCCGGGGTCAATGGGGACAGTGATAGCGCCCAATCTGCTGAGCGCCAACATCGATATCAGCCATTCCGGGATATTGGGGGCCCATAACGCCACCTTGTCCCCGGTCGTAAAGCCCATGCTTATAAGCCCCTTTGCAGCACGGCCAACCTCCCATGACAAGAGGTCATAATTGAACCTGACCCCCCTTTCTGTGTGGATAAGGGCATCACGATCAGGATATTCCGCTGAAATTTCAGCTAACATCTCTCCTATTGTGCTCCGGACAAATTCCATAACACCTATCTCCTTTTCAATGGATCTCTGAACCCTTTGAATTGGCTATTGAATATCGAAAATTGTTGCCTGCAGCATGCACCTTATGCCTTGCACCTTACGCCTCAATTATATATCACCAATAATGAAATATAACAAGGGCGCGTTAACAGGAATTTGAACCTTGAAAACCGACCACAAACCATTAACATAAGCCAGCAAGGTCATAATGGGATGTTGAAATACCAAGAGCGTCAACTCAACGAGGTCTGAACCAATGAGTCTCGTCACAGTAATGAAGGTTTCTCTCAACTTTTTTGAAAGGCAGATCTTTAACCAGATCGGGCTTCAGGTAAATCCGGGGGACAGGATCGGCCTGGTGGGCCGCAACGGATCCGGAAAGACAACCCTTCTCAGAATCATTAAGGGGGAAATAGCTCTGGAGACCGGGAAGGTCAGGATTGCAAAAAAATCACGCATCGGGTACCTGCCGCAGGATATCCATGAAGCAGTGTCAGGCACCCTGCTCCAATCGCTTATTGAATCCATCCCCGGCCGGGCAGACCTAGAAAACAGACTCAAAGAGGTGGAGCATACCCTGAAGGCCGACCCAGACAAACAGAACCAGACTAAGTCAGGCGAAAAGATCGCTGCGATTCATCAGGACCTGAATCGGTTGGACCTGGAATTTCCCCGTCATGAGGCGGAAAAAATTCTAATAGGTCTCGGTTTCGAAACTGCAGATTTTATCAGGCCTGTTGCCTCTTTGAGTGGCGGATGGAAGATGAGGGCCGCTCTCGCGACACTTCTTTACCAGAAGCCTGACCTGCTCCTCCTTGATGAGCCAACCAATCACCTTGACATTCCGTCTGTCAGATGGCTGGTAGAATTCCTCCAGAACTTCAAAGGCGCAATGATCCTTGTCTCCCATGACAGGGAATTTCTCAATAAGCAGGTCAACCGCATTGTCTCTTTTGAAACTGAAGGGATGCGATCTTATAAGGGCAACTACGATTTTTATCTCAAGGCCCGAGAGGAAGAGGTCAGGTCCATAGAGGCAAGGGCCAAAAATCAGGAGCAGAAGATAAGAGATGCCAAGAGGTTTATTGAACGATTTCGTTCCAAGGCGACCAAGGCAAGACAGGCCCAGAGCAAGTTAAAATTAGTCGAAAAAATGGAGCTGATAGAGACCTTTAAAAAAGAAAAAACAATTCATTTTTCCTTCCCTGAGGTTGTACGTAGTGGAAAAGAGGTAGTGTTCATAGAGGGCGTGTCAAAACGGTTTGGCAAGAATATCCTGTATGACGACCTGAACCTGAGGGCCCTGCGGGGGGAAAGAATCGCCATTATCGGCCCCAACGGTTGCGGCAAGACCACCCTGCTTAAGGTAGTGGCCGGTGAAATTGAAGCGGACAGGGGCAGAATCTCATTTGGTCATAAGGTCAGTGTATCCTATTTTGCTCAGCATCACTCGGATCTGCTCAACCCCAGGAAGACCGTGGTCGAAGAGGTCTACCAGGTGGTACCCAATGCAAGCATCGGTTTTGTCAGAAATGTGTGTGGTGCCTTCCTATTTTCGGGGAGTGACGTGGACAAGACTATCGGGGTCCTTTCAGGCGGAGAGAGGGCCCGGGTCTCTCTTGCGAAGCTTCTTGTAAATCCCGGAAATTTCATGCTTATGGATGAGCCCACTAACCACCTTGACATCGAGTCTTCCGAGACATTGATAGAGGCGTTAAAAGGATATACCGGGACGTTGTTGTTTGTCTCGCATAACCAATCCTTTGTCAATAGATTAGCAACAAAGATATGGGATATAAGAGGGCAGGGGATCGTAGAATATCAGGGCAGATTAGACGAATATTATGAACGTCTCCTCAAGACTGACAGCACCTCTGGGCAAAAGGAGGGGGATATCTCAAATGCCCGGGAGCCCGGGTCTTTAATGGTGCGTAGGGAAGACGGAAATCACCCTAATAAAAAGAAAGGGGACCGCAAAAGGGAAAAAAGGGAGAAGGCCGAAAAAAGGCAGCTGATCTATGAAACACTGAAACCGATCCAGGATCGGCTTGAGGATTTAGAAGAAAAGATCTCTGACCTTGAAACGAGACAGGGGGAGGTGGAAAAAATACTTGCAGATCCTGATATTTTCGGGGATAAGGAGAGAAGCGTGCCACTTCTTACCGAATACAAAGATATCCGCGAGGAATTAGATAAACTACTCTTCAAATGGGAGAAGGACCAGGACAGACTGGAATCCGCAAAGATGAAACTGGAAGGTTAGGAATGATGATTGATGATTATTGTAGCGAAGCGGCCTCCGGAGAGAAATCCCGTCTTGGCGGAACTCAACCACTCAACTACTTAACTACTTAACGAGGTCTGTAGAGATGGAAGTCAAAGAGGAACACAAGACCCTGTTGAAGAGCTTAGGCCTTGATGATGAGGATCTTGAGCGTTTTGACGGGAAATTTGTGCGTTATGAATATAACAGCAAGAGGGGCGTCCGGATCTACGACCCTTATTACGCGACCTCCTATAATGAATATATTGGAATCGACGGCTGGAGCGCCTGGAGCGATGAAAACGACACCTTTATGAGCGATATATTAAAACATGTCCATGAAGAGATCCGCCAGAGAGAAGCATCCGTTACAAAGGCAGACCCGCAGGATATCTCAGAAGCCCTTGAGAAAAAATTCAGCAAAAAGACCGATAAAAGTCCCGCATAATTTCTAAATAATGTCCACCCATTAATATAACGCTGGGTTTCCAATTCAGAAATGAGCAATTTTCCGCAAGGTCAAGGAAAACAAGGTTTTGCGCGGAGACGTACGTTAGTACGTCGCACAAGGAAACCCGCAGTTTGACGCCGAGATTGCGGAAAAGGGCCATTTATGGATGGAAACTGAATAGTGAAACTCTCCGACTACCTCAAAACCTTAAAGACCCATCAAGGTTTCCGCGATGCCTTTGCATACCACCGTTACCTGCCCCCCCGTAAGCCCGACTACGGCCCTCAAATGGGGTTTCATAACGATATCCACGAAACCATGAAAAAGCTTGGTTTGACCGAGCTTTACCGCCATCAGACAGAGTCCATAGAACATCTGAGGAACGGGTCAAACCTCCTCGCAGCCACAGAAACGGCCAGCGGCAAGAGCCTGATATATAATATAACGGTCATCGAGGAGATCCTGCAAAATAAAAAATCCAAGGCGATCTATCTCTTTCCCCTCAAGGCCCTGGAACAGGACCAGTTAAAAAATCTTTCCCCCTGGCTGAAGGGGATCAAAAGCAAAAAGATCTTTGCTGAAATCTACGATGGAGACACCACACCTTACCGCCGGAAAAAGATCAGGGAAAATGTCCCTCAAATCCTCTTCACCAATCCGGATATGCTCCACCGTGGGATCCTGGCCCATCATCATAACTGGGAAGGACTTTTCAAGGATCTCTCCTTTGTTGTCCTGGACGAAGTCCACACCTATCGGGGTATCTTCGGGTCACACCTCAATCAAGTCATCCGGCGGCTAAAGAGGCTGTGCAGTCTTTATGGTTCATCACCAAAATTTATCCTCCTGTCAGCAACAATCAGCAACCCCGGGGACTTTGGTGAAAAGCTGATCGAGGAAAAACTTGAGGTGGTCAGGTCGAGCGGGGCCCCCAAGGCAGGCCAGCATTTTCTCTTTCTGAACCCGGAAGAAAGCCCCAATTTCTATTCAGCAAAACTTTTTGTCGATTGTATACGCAACGGCTTCAGGACCATTGTCTTTACCCAGGCAAGAAAGGTCACCGAACTCATCCACCTATGGGTCTCCCAGTTATCACCGGAGCTGAGGAAAAAGATCAGTTCCTACCGGGCGGGTTTCATGCCCGGGGAAAGGAGGCTCATCGAAAAAAGGCTGGCCAGCGGCGATCTCCTCGGCGTGGTTTCAACCAGCGCCCTGGAGATGGGGATCGATATCGGATATCTTGATATCTGCCTGCTTGTAGGCTATCCGGGCACCATCATAAATACCTGGCAGAGGGGTGGACGGGTTGGCCGCTCCGGCAGAGAATCCATGGTGATCCTGGTGGGAAAACCCGATGCATTGGATCAGTATTTCATGAAAAATCCGGCGGATCTCTTTGAAAGACCCTTTGAGGCCGCAGTCCTGGACCCTGACAACCCCTATGTTGTCGAGGCACATCTACCCTGTGCAGCAGCAGAAATCCCTGTCACATTTAAAGACAAAAAATACTGGGGCCCTGATCTTCCCCTGCATCTTGAAAACTTAGAAAAGAAGGGGCTGTTAAACAGGACCGCGGAAGGTGAGCCAACCTGGTTTTCATCAAAGCGGAACCCGCAACTCTCGGTCAATATACGTTCTGTGGGAGAGGCCTACACAATCTTTGAAAAGGAGACCGGACAGGCCATCGGAACCGTTGACGGAATCAGGGCATTCAAGGAATGCCATCCGGGGGCCATCTACCTTCACCGGGCCCGTCAATACGAGGTTGACCGGTTGATACTCGACAAAAAAGATATTGTGGTCCACCGCTCCCGACTGAAATATTTTACACGGACCCGCAGTGAAAAGGAAACCGAGATCATTAAGGTCCATCGCAGTATGCCCAAGGGACAGTTTCTGGTGCGGGAGGGGAAATTAAAGGTCACCGAAATAATTACAGGTTATGAAAAGAGGACGTTGCCGGGCCAGGGGCTGATAGGGGTCTTCGATTTAGACCTCCCCCCGCAGATCTTTGAGACCATCGGGTTCTGGATTGAAATAGAGCCCGCCATAAAACGTTTTGTGGAGGAAAAGGGCCTCCATTTCATGGGGGGGATTCATGCCATAGAGCATGCCACCATAGGCATCTTCCCGCTTTTTGCCCTCTGTGACAGAAATGATATCGGGGGTATATGTTATCCGCACCATCCTCAGGTAGGGAAGAGCGCAATTTTCATTTACGATGGCTACCCCGGTGGAGTGGGTCTGGCGCAGAGGGGTTTCGAGGCTGTATTGGAGCTCCTTGAAAAGACGTGGGAACTTGTGAAAGGGTGTGAATGTGAGATTGGGTGTCCCTCATGCATCCATTCACCCAAATGCGGCTCGGGCAATAAGCCCTTAGACAAAGGAGCTGCCAGACTGATCCTCGAAGCGCTGTTAGGACATATCCCTTTGAGTGAGATGTCCGATGAAAAGGTCGAGAAGGAGCCTGAGCTTTTGTCCGGGGCGGAAGATCCGCCTCAGGAAGAAACCCGGGGACCCCGGATCATTTACTTTGACCTCGAGACACAAAAGACCGCCAAAGACGTTGGTGGGTGGCAGAACTCCCATCTGATGAGGATTTCAGTAGCCGTCATATTTGACAGCCTTGAAGACCGGTTTTTGATATTTGAAGAAGAGAGGATTGGCGATCTGATTGATCATCTGACAAAGGCCGATCTCATCATCGGTTTTAATATCAAGAAATTCGATTACAAGGTCTTAGGCGCCTATACGGAAAAAGATCTGAAGGCCCTTCCCACCTTTGACATCCTGGAAGATATTCACAGACGGCTTGGTTTCAGACTAGGGCTGGATCACCTGGCCAAAGAGACCCTTAATACGGGTAAAACAGCCGAGGGTCTCCAGGCGGTTGAATGGTTCAGACAGGGGGAAATGAAAAAGCTGACCGAATATTGCCGTCATGATGTCGCAACCACAAAGGATCTATTCCTGTACGGGCTCGAAAACGGCCATCTGATTTACAGAAAAAAAGGGGTTAACAGGAGACTGCGCCTCTTAGTCGACTGGGACCTGGGCAAATTGACAGGTTGAATTGAACCGCACTATGACTTGAGCAGGGAGTCCAGATTTCCCTCCCTATCCAGCGCGCAGAGTTCATCACATCCCCCGACGTGATGATCGTCTATGAAGATCTGGGGCACGGTCCTTATGCCGCCGCTTTTTTTCACCGCCTCGTCTGCCAGTTCGGCGCTCTCGTCCGTTCTGAGTTCCTCATAGGTCACCCCTTTTAAATTCAAAAGCTGTTTCGCCTTGATACAGTAGGGGCAGGAACGGGTAGTATAGATTGTCACTGTTTTCATCTATGATTCTCCCTTCATCAAAATTCTTATGGTCGCCATCACGACCGGCCCCGGTCCAATGGAGCGATTCGTGATCAACGATTACACCTCCTGGAGCGTTAAGATGAACTGCCTCCATTTCTCTTCAAATAGTTCCGGCTGCATACTGTCCAGTGTTCTCATCTCCACGGTGTTGCGTTTCAGATTTAATCGCACATCGGTGAAAATGGTGGTCAAATGATAGAAGAATTCATCAAAGGATGCGTCTCCTTTTTCTATGAAAGGGATGTTTTCCTTTAAAGTGTCTGCCTCCAGGGCAAATTGCACGAGGTTTCGGGTCAGCTCCTCAGGATCGGCAAATTTTCCGTCTCTGCATACCGCATTTCCACACCGGCTGGGATCGGTGTTGTCCCAGATATCCCTGCGATCCGGAGACATCCCGAATGCCTGGCTGGAGGAGAGTTCGCAAAGCCTGAGAAAAAGCGGTACCAGTTCGTGGACATGGCGGATACCCACATGAAGGTGGATGGAAGCGGTGCCTTTCATCATTTCTCGACCCCTGGTGCCACTGTGCTTCATGCGGGCGTGAAGATTTCGGTAGCGGTTGCTTGTGAGGCATAAGGGGGTTTCTCCTCGCCCCGGGAGATAGCCAACACCCAGATAGTTGACGCCCACCTCGTCAAGGATTGCCCGGTTCGTATCCCCGAAAAGGGATATGGCCTCCCGAAACCGGTCCTGGTCCCAGCCGCGCATCGGTGTGCTGTGGTATTCTATCTGGCCCCCGGGCTCGAAGGTAAGATAAATGCCGGAAGATGACATGAAACGGTCTCCCTCCGGGAAGAATCCGCAGGATGGAAGAAATTTATAGATCTCTTCCATAATATCCAGGGAGAGCGGGGTCTCGGGCAGAAACTCATATTCAAAACCGTAGGTACGCGGTCCTGTCGCCGCCTGCTCCCGTATGGTTTCAATAACCCGAGCACTGTAGTCTTTTATAAGTTCTCTTTTTTCGTCCAGGGCGACCACTGATTTTTTTCTCCTTTTATCAGCCAAAAAATTCCCCATACCAGAGGGTAAACATCATAGCGGCGAAGACCTGATCCGCTGTGGACACCAGGGTGTTTGGGTGCACATCCCTGACCGAGATCCTGCCTGCCAGTTCTTTTACCATCTTATAGTTCAATATTCCCTGTTTTTCTACCATGTCCCCCAACAGAATCTCTTTTATGATATCCGGTAACGATCCCGGATCGGAAAGCCAGTCCGCCAGGGGGATAGTGAAAGGCTGTTTTTCCCTGTAGGCGCTCGCCCTGTCGAGGACAGCATATTTTTCAAAGGCGTACCGGCAGAGCATCTTTTCCTGCCCAAGACCGGGATGAACCTTGAACCGGACGGGAAGGGTCGCCGCGAATTCCGCCAGCCTATAGTCCAGAAACGGGGTCCGCGTTTCCAGGGAATGCCTCATGGAGAGCTTGTCAAGACGCAGGATTACATAGTCCGGCAATCGAAAACGGCTCTCCACGGCCAGTGCCGCATTGAGGGGGTGCTCATCACCGCTCAGGTCCGGGAGGGCGTTTCGTGGAATCAGATCGGTTGGGGACTCCCGGCCCAGAAGCCTTCTCAGCTGGTCCCGCTCAAAAAGGAGTTCACTCTGTATATAACGTTTTACCGGATCGCTCTCCCTTATTCTCAGATATGAGGCCAGTTCGGGATAGAGCCGCTCCAGCTCCTTTTTTTTCTCCCTCGAGGAGTTAGAATACTCATGGGCTGCCATTTCAATCAAGAACTTTCTATAGCCCCCGAATATTTCATCTGCCCCTTCACCGGTGAGGACGACCTTTACGTGTTCACCGGCCAGTCGGCAAATCAGATCTGTGGGGATCACGGTACCCAGAGAGATGGGGTCCTCAAGTGCCCGGACAATACCCGGGAGCCGTTCGAGGGACTCCCTGCCGCAAAGATCTGTTCGAAGAACCGCCGAGCTGAAGCGCCCTTTGTTTGACTCCAGGAACTCCCTGACCAGTGGCAGCTCGTTGTATGGGTTTTCATCGAAGGCGACCGTAAATATCTGAACTTCGGGATACTGTCCGGCAACCCGGGATGTAACGGCCGAGGAGTCGATCCCGCCGCTTAAAAGGCTGCCCACCTCCACATCGGAGCGGAGTCTTATGCGAACTGCGTCGGTAAATAACAAGTGGAATTTCTCGGCAGCCTCTTCCAGGGGGAGTTCAGGGTTCTCACGGTCCAGACGATATTCCCAGTAGCGGGTGATGCGGTACCGATTCGTTCTCAAGTCGTACTCCAGGTATGATCCGGGGGGCAGACGCATGATATTGTCAAACATGGTCTCTTCCCCGGGCAGATACCGATAGGTGAAAAACGTGCCGAGCCTCTTTTGATTCAGGCGTTTGGCTTGGCCGCTCACAGCGAGGAGCGGTTTGATCTCCGATGAAAACAGGAAGTCACCACCCCATGTGGTGTAATAGAGGGGCTTTATACCGAAACGGTCTCGAAAGAGCAGGAGTTTTTCTTTCAACGGGTCCAGGATGGCCCCGGCATACATGCCGTTCAGAGACTGGAGAAACTGGGGCCCCTTGGCCCGGTATAGATGGAGGGCGACTTCCACGTCTCCCTTTGAGACGAAAGACACATTGGGGAGTTCTGAACGCAGCTCAATGTAGTTGTAGATCTGACCATTACAGGCGATGACGGAACGGTCCTCAGGACACATGATGGGCTGCATTCCGGTTTCAAGATCCAGAATGGAGAGGCGGACGAAACCGAGCCCGAGCAGACCTTTGGGGGTGGACACCGTTATTTCCCGTTGATCATCAGGTCCCCGATGTCTCTGAATCCGTCCCATCTCTCTCAGCCGGGCAAGGATTTCACCCTTATCGAGTGAATGGGATATTATACCGTATATACCGCACATAAAAGACGTCCTTTGATGGCCGACAAGAAAACCTGTCATTTTGGAGATCCATCATTTTTGCACTTTTAACTTCAAACTGGAACATATTTTTTGGCATTTGAACCCGGCACTGCAAAAGTTGAAGATGACGCTGCCCCTCCAGAGGCGGACTAACGCAGGGGATCTGGCTTTGCTAATATCTCCATGAAGATTCATATCTATGTCATCCTGTAGCCAATACATCAAGGACATTTCTATCCGGGCTTCTATTTTCTTCCTGGCACTGGAAATGGATATTATTTGACAATGCCAGGTATTCCTTTTAACTTTAGGCATTTTAGGCATCCCGCTTGGGACGGGACTCACTTCCCCGCTAAAAACGGGATAAATTGGCACTTTTCCGCCTTGTCCGCCTATGGCGGGTTTATCCGGATTAGACACTTTAGGCACTTCCTATGAAAGCATTCGAATGTAAAATGTGCGGGGATTGCTGCTATGGAGAAGGCGGCATTTTCATGAATGAGGAAGAACAGAAAAGAATTGCCGTCTTTCTGGAAATCAGCGCTGATGATTTTCTCTCCCGGTTTTGTGAAGAGAGGAACGGGATTATTTATGTCAGGACCGGGGAGGACAATTTCTGCATATTTTACCAAAGAGGAAAAGGCTGCGCAATCCACCCGGTCAAGCCGGGCCGCTGCTCCCTTTGGCCCTACTACAATGCAAACATAAACGATGAGGAAACCTGGGATATGGCAAAGTGGGCATGCCGGGGCATTAACCGGGAGTGTTCGTTTGAAGAGTTTGTAAGACAATCCGAAACCGGAGAAAGATGAAACTGATAAGAGGATTGGCCGATATTATCTATCCCCCGAGATGCGCCATCTGCAAACAGTTTCTATGGAAAGGTCCTCTGATCAACGAAGACAATTCGCTTTCACTCTGCCAGACATGCATTGCCGATTTCCGCCATATTAGCTCGCCCTTATGCCCCATATGCGGTGTGCCCTTCCCTTCTGAGATAAAAGAAGACCATCCCTGCGAAGATTGCCTGAGAAAAAGACCATTCTTTGACACAGCTGTTGCCCCTTATAGTTACGAAGGACCGATTTTGGAGGCCATCCACCGGCTCAAATACGGGGCAAAGAGCTTTTTGGCCGGTTCTCTGGGCCCGCTCCTCTCCCGATTTACAGAAGAGCGGATAAAAGAGTCAGGGCATCTTTTGACAATGCCTGTTCCTCTTCATCCAAAAAGGGTGCGCGAGAGGGGCTTTAACCAGAGCCTCTTGCTGGCAAGGCATGTGGCTAAGGGTTTGAAGTCTGACCTGGACTTTTTGTCTTTAAAAAGGGTAAGATATACATTGCCGCAGACAAGGTTGGCAAAGAAAGAGAGACAAAGAAATGTCCGGGGGGCCTTTCAGCTGAAAAACCGGGATGCGGTCAAGGGGAAAACCATCCTCCTGGTAGATGATGTGGTCACCACCGGAAATACCATGAACGAATGCGCGCGGGTACTCAAAAAGGGAGGCTCCGGAAAGGTTTTCTGTGTGAGCTTAGCAAGGGCGGTTAGATAAACATCTGCTGGAACGAACCAAGAGGCGCTCAACCCGCAATCCCGCAACCCGTTGTAGCGAAGCGGAAATCCCGCTTCAGCGGGACAACTCGCAACCTGCTAAAATGGACACTCAAAATAAAAAAATAAAGACCCTTGAAGCAGCAATAGAGGAGTGCGAGCGTATAAAGGGATTGGGAAAGCGGGTCGTGTTTACAAACGGCTGTTTTGACATACTCCATCCCGGTCATACACGTTATCTCTATTCTGCCAAAAAATTGGGGGACTTCCTGGTGGTTGCTCTTAACAGTGATCACTCCGTCCACATCATAAAAGGACCCAAAAGACCGATTCTCGGAGAACAGTCAAGGGCGGAACTTCTGGCTGCACTCGAATGCGTGGATCTGATAGTGATCTTTGACGATGACAACCCCCTCAAGGTGATAAGCGACCTTTTGCCGGACATCCTTGTTAAAGGCGGTGACTGGGCCGAAGACGAAATCATCGGAGCCGATGTGGTAAAGAAGAACGGGGGAGAAGTCAAAAGGATCCCCTTTGTGACCGGGTTTTCAACAACCGACATCATAAGAACGATTGTTGACCTATATGCTTGAAAAATATCTTCGCGTTCTTAAATTAGACAATTGTCAGATGGTTTAATCTCTGATACAAAAACACCCTGCCTCATTTGCGCCCATAGCTCAGTTGGATAGAGTGACGGACTACGAATCCGTAGGTCGCAGGTTCGAATCCTGCTGGGCGCGCCAATAAAATC
>JACNJD010000020.1 GCA_014382715.1 Candidatus Desulfacyla euxinica
TTTTTCTTGAGTGCATTAAAATCAGAACAAGGAAGATGATAAACCCGCTTAGAGAGGAGTAAAGCTGGGTTGGATAGAGGGGAATATTCAGCGGCGCCAGGGCATGGGGGTCAGTAAACGTCACTGCCAATTCAGATCCGGAAGGTCTGCCATAACAGCATCCGGCCATAAAACACCCGATTCGCCCGATGCCCTGACCAAGGGCCATTGCAGGTGCCCACAGATCGGCCACCTTCCAGAATGAAAGATGATGTTTCCTGGCATACCACATGACAACAAAGACCACACAGATAATACCCCCTGAAAAGACGAGCCCTCCCTCCCATATCTTAAACATATCCATTGGCCGCTCAATATAGTAGGAGATATTAAGGATGACGTACATGATCCTTGATCCGATGATTGCGGCAAGGATTATCAAAAACCCCATATCCATTGTCTGTTGAGGTTTTATCCCCTCTGACTTTCCGATCTTTACCGTAACCATGAGTCCGGCTAAAAAACCGACAGCCACAAAGAGGCCGTATGTGTGAAGGGTAAAAGGGCCTATGGAAAAGAGGTCTGGAAACATAGTTAATTTCGGATTGCAGATTGCGGATTTCGGATTGTTTACCCCGTGAAATTCCCGACTGATCGGGACCATTTAACCGGGGTGGGCCTGTGTTTCATTGCTCAGAGTGTTTTGGGTCCGGGGAACGTTTAAAAAAAAGGGCTATTGCTACTAAAAATGTACCCGTTGTTATTGCAGCGTCGGCCACATTGAATGCGGGCCAGTGATATGAACCTACGAAAACATCGACGAAGTCGATCACTTCTCTAAACCTCAACCGGTCGATTAGATTTCCAACAGCTCCGCCTAAGATAAGTGAAAGACCCAAGGTGATGAGGGTGCCGCCATCCTTGAGTCTGAAGAACCAGAACAACAACAGGCCAATGGCAATGATACTGGTGGAAACAAGTAACCAAAAGCCAAAATCAGCATGGGTCCGGTTCATCAGCCCGAAGGCCATTCCCCTGTTTCGCACATGAACAAGGTTAAAAAAACCTTCGATCACAGGCACTGATTCATGAATTCTCAGACCGCGTGTCACGAGCAGCTTTGATAACTGATCCAGTACAACAATAAGGAGTGCCGGCCAGATTATCAACGCATAATTTCGTTTAAGACGTTTCGGCATCGCTCACATGTATTGGGATGGTTTTTGTCATCGCCTACCGATGGATCATGGATCCAGCAGCGCTCGCACTTGGGATCAAGTGAAGGAGATACTTCCACCTTTAATCCGGGTACAGTCTCGCTTTCGAACCCACCTTCTACCTGATCGATTTCCCTTAAATCCACAGATGACACAATAAAGATTGATCTTAACTGATCTTCATAAGGCGCTAATTTGTCAGCTAATTTAGGGGCTAGGCCTAATCTTACTGAGGCATCCAATGGGTGCCCGATACTCTTCTCTTTCCTTGCCAGCTCCAGAACCTTTGTAACTTCTTTTCGAACAGATATGATCTGTTCCCAGCGTTCGGCCAATTCAGTGTCCTGATACTCCTTGTTTTGGGGGGAGAATATGTCGACATGGACACTCACGGGGCGTTCTTTTCCCGTCATATGCTGCCAGATTTCATCAGCAGTAAAAGAGAGGACAGGGGCCATAAGTCTGACTAGAGTCTCAAGAATTTCATGCATTGCGGTCTGTGCGGATCGTCTCGCTGCAGACTTCTTTGGCGATGTGTAGAGTCTGTCCTTTATAATGTCGAGATAGAAGGATGAGAGATCCAGCACGCAGAAATTATGGAGATTGTGATAAACAAGATGGAAATTAAAGTCCTCATATGCCTTCAAGATCCGCCCGTTCAGCTCCTGAATCCGGTTGAGCGCCCAGCGATCCAGCTCTTCCATCTCTGTGTATGGGACCTGATCGGTTTCCCAATCAAAATCGTTCAAATTACCGAGCAGGTAGCGGCAGGTATTTCGAATACGCCGATAAGCCTCTGTCAAGCGCTGCAAAATCTCTTTTGAAAGACGGATATTATCCCTGTAGTCTTCTCCTGCCACCCACAGCCTCAGGATTTCAGCGCCATGGCTTTTTATCAGCTCCTCAGGTGCAATAACATTCCCGGACGATTTATGCATTGCCTTGCCTGCTCCATCCACAACAAAGCCATGGGTCAGGACACCCTTGTATGGGGCCTCCTTACGGGTCCCCACCGAGCATAGGAGTGAACTGTGAAACCATCCCCTGTGCTGGTCGCTCCCTTCAAGATAAAGATCTGCCGGACTGTCAAGGTATCCTCTGTTTTCCATGACTGCGGCATAGCTGACACCGGAATCAAACCAGACATCGAGGATATCGGTCTCTTTCCTGAAACGATCTGCCCCGCAGTTAGGACAGCGTGTCTCCGGGGGCAGCAGCTCTTTTTCGGATTTGGTGAACCATATATCTGCCCCCGATTGTTCAACCATACCGGATACATGGTCGATGATTTCCTGCGTAATAACCGGTTCATCACACTCATCACAGAAAAACACGGTGATCGGAACTCCCCATGTCCTTTGGCGGGAAACACACCAATCCGGGCGGTTGGCGATCATTTTGTAGATCCGGTCCTCACCCCATGAAGGTATCCAGGAAACTTTTCTTATGGCATCTAAGGCATTTTTTCTGAGATCATTCTTCTCCATGGAGATAAACCACTGCTTTGTTGAGCGAAAGATAACAGGCTTTTTGCATCTCCAGCAGTGTGGATATTCGTGAGTTATCTCTTCCTCTTTTAGAAGTGCGCCTACCTCCGAGAGCTTATCCTTGACAGCCTCGTTAGCCGCAAACACCTCCATCCCGGCAAAATATCCCACATCCGGGGTAAAACAGCCTGAATCGTCAACAGGCGAATATGTCTCTAAATCATATTGAAGACCTGTCTCATAATCTTCCCGACCGTGTCCTGGCGCAGTGTGGACACAGCCCGTTCCGGCCTCCAAAGTCACATAGGGGGCCAAGACAATCTTGGAAGGCCTATCATATAAAGGGTGTCTTGCCTCAAGGTTTTCCAGCTCAGCAGCCTTGAACAGCTTGAGAACCTCATATGATTCAATGCCGAAGGTATCCATGCAAAGGTCCAAAAGCCCTTCTGCGAGAATCATGACCTCGTTATCCCCTGTTTGGACGGCTGCGTACTTCAGACCGGGATGCAGGGCTATGGCCAGATTGGCAGGGATGGTCCAGGG
>JACNJD010000337.1 GCA_014382715.1 Candidatus Desulfacyla euxinica
CCTTGGCGATATGGTAAAAGCCGGTTTTCCAGTACATGACTTTCCTGCGGGTTCCTGAAGGAGGCACCACCAGGACCATTTCTGGATGTGTACGAATCGCATGTATCGACCCTGCTACAACATGGGTTGATTTGGAGCGGTCCACGGGAATGGCTCCCAACCATCTGAAAAAAGGGCCCATCGGCCAGCGGAACCAGACGGCTTTCAGCATGATAAAGGGCCTTATTTCAAGAATCAACGCCAGACAGATGGTGTAAAAAAAATCCCAATTGGACGTGTGCGGTGCCGCTATGATAACGTATTTAGAGATGCGCGGTTTTTTCCCCGCCGGTTTCCAGCCCGTAAAGCGAAAAATGACCAGAGCCAGCCAACGCATCAGGGTCTTCCCGATGTATGTGTCATGAACTGTCTTATGATGCATGGTTGAATCCTCTCCAGTCGAATAGACTGGAGAAATGCCTAAAGTGAGTCCCGCAGGGCGGGATGCCTAAAATGCCTAAAGTTTGAAGTGCCTAAAGTTGATGAACTCGTAAAAAGTCAGAAAACACCCGTTATTGTCATTCCCGTGAAAACGGGAATCCAGGAAAATCAACCCCTTATGGACTCCCGCTTTCGCGGGAGTGACGGCCTTGGAGACTTTTTACGAGACCATCAAAGTTGAAGTTTGTTCTTCATTCGATGTCGGAGGCTTCGCTTACCTGGACGTTCATCTTTTCCACTTTGCCTTTTCCGAACAAGGTTTACAACTTCCCCGCACACAATGAGAAAAATCCCAAAAAACATGGAGATACGCCCCAAATAGTCCCCGTGCCGGGCAAAAAAAGTCCGGCCTTGACGAAGATGGATTTGGCCTTTGAGTGTGGTTTTTTTCCACCAGGGCGTGCTGGCAATCACCATCCCTCTTGCGTCGATGAGGGCTGAGATCCCTGTATTGGCCACCCGTACCAGATCCCGGCGACACTCTATAGCACGAACGGGGCTGAAATTGTAGTGGTAGCGGTAGCCGGGCGTGTTTTTCCACCATCCGTCGTTAGTGATCATGCACATAAAGCCCTTTGCTTCCGGCAGATTCCTCGCACTGTAGGAACCAAACGCCGATTCAAAACAGACGATGGGCAGAATGCCAACAGAAGAATCGGGGGACATAAATGCGCGGGCTTCCTGACGAAGGCTGTAGGTGCCGTTATATCCGCCAAGTTCCAGGGAATATTTTCCAAGGAAGCCGAGATATTGCACGAAAGGCATGCGCTCGAACAGGGGGACCAGCTTTGTCTTGTGATAGAATTGGGGTGCAGATCCGGGTGAAAGAAAAAGGGCGGTATTGAAGGCCTCATAGAAGAAGCCTTCTTTCTGGTTGAAACGGCTTCCGGAAGGTACATCTTCCCCAGCTTTTTGATAGCTGTGGATCCCTATCAGACAGGTGAGCTTCGGGTATTTTGCCTGAAAATCCAACAACTGACGATAATAAGGCGAGGCAATAGGATTTCTCTCGTCAATCTGCTGTACAATAAGGGTCTCAGGGCCGAACAGATAGTCTGTTTCCTCGTCGCAGATGGAATCCGCTGTCCTAAAAAATTCCTCCAGGTGTCGGGCCTGTCTTTCCTGTACAAATTTTTCCGTGTATGGATCCAGATTGGGCTGAACCAAGGCCACTGTAACGGTTTCTCCCTCCTCCCTGAAATTGTCGAAAATCTGATAGGAGATAAGGACAGGGATAATTACCAGCAGAACTGTTACGACACCCATAGGGACGCTGGGTTTCAAACCTCTTTTCAGATAGAGATCAGCCATTTTAAAGATCGCAAAATTGGTCAGAATAATCCAGAGAGTGCCCCCGCGAACGCCTGTATACTCAACCCATTGGATGAGTTTGGGTGCCGTGGCCAGGGCGTTGCCCAGATTGAGCCAGGGCCAGGCCAGGTCCCAGGACTCATGAAAATGCTCATATCCCATCCAGATAATCAGAAAAGGAAATAACAGGGGTATGTTCAGGCTTGTTCGAACGCGGCTTATGGACCAGAAAACAAGGGCCTGTACAAGGGAATTGGCCAACATGATGAGGATGGCCCCCAACCACTGTGCCTGTAGGATCCACCAGGTTCCCAGAATATTCCAGAGCAGAAAACTGGCAAAGGCATAATTGAACAGGGTGTAGCTGTTCGGGTGGTCCCGGATTGTCTCTTCCAGGAGTAAAAGGGGCACCCAGGCGATGAAAATGAGAAAGAACAAAGGCGAAACAGACCAGGGAAGACCCAACAACAGACCACTGGTCAGGGATAATAAGAGGTTTCTTCTGGTGTTCAGATCCATTCGTTTCCTGGTGATGGGGTCCTTTCTCATCTAAAAAACCTACCTCCAAATCGCCGCAAATGAAATTCCCCGGGCGACAAATCATGCAGAAAGATAGGTCTTTGACGGGCTCATTACAAGTTATGCTTAGAAATCGATCAGAAAGGGTGATTTTGAGGCTGTATCGTATTGGATTGTGATACGAGAGTCTTTTTTGATACATTGTCCTCATTTTCGATTGGCCACCCGCCTCCAAGGGCTTTGTAGATGCGGATCAGGTCAAGCACCACATTTGCCTGGCTGCTTACAAGTTCATCCTGCTGATTAAACAGGCTTTTTTGGGTAACCAGCACATTGTTGAAATCCGTCAGCCCCGTCTCATACTGGACGATTACCAGGTCCACGGCTTCCCGGGTTGCCGCAACAGCTGCGAGCAGCCAGTTACGCCGGATCTTCTCCTGGCTGTGAGCCACAATGGCGTTTTTGACTTCTTCTATGGCCTTGAGCACGGTATCCTTGTATTTAAACAGATCCTGTTGGGCGATTTCCTTGTGAAAGGCAATTTTACTGCGGGTTTTGCCACCACTGAAAAAATTCCATTTAATAGGTGATTTTATGCCCCAGGCCAGACTTGATCCGCCGCCCATCTCCGAGAAAGAGCCGGTTTCCAGTCCAAAAAACCCTGAAATGGCAAATCGGGGGTAAAGGTCTGCCGTGGCTGCGCCGATCAAGGCCGTCTGAGCGGCGAGCTGTTTTTCCGCCATGCGAATGTCCGGTCTTTGACGTAAAAGGTCTGCAGGAACACCGATCCCGATATTCTCCCTCGCTAAAGGGATGGGCCTGGGTTTCCCCAGTTTTTCGTGCAGGGTTTCCGCATTAACATTGACCATGACCGCCAGCCGGTTGATTATGGAGTTAAGACGTATCCGGAAGGGGGGAATGGCGGCTTCCGTGTTGGCCAGGTTGCTCATGGCCTGGGCCGTATCAAGTTTCGAGGCAATACCGCTGTTATACCTGGCCCGGGTCAGGTCAAGCATTTTACGCTGAATGACGGCATTGGCTTCAGCGCATTGGATTCGGCGCTGACAGGCGCGAATCTCAACATAGGCCAGGGCCACTTCACCAAACAGGGTGACCAGAACGTCCCGGTAATCCTCAATAGAGGCTTCATATTCAGCGCCCGCAGCTTCGACCTGCCGCCGTATCCGCCCGAAAACATCGATTTCCCATATGGCGTCAACGCCCACGGCGAACATGTTCTGGCCGTCAAATCCATTCGGGGGGGCCATTTGTTTGAACGCGCCGTTGTCGCTGTGCTTGAAACGGGACACCGAGCCCACGACATTGGCAGAGGGCAGTTCCCGGCCGGAAACAATACCGAGACGGGCCCGTGACGCAGCAATGCCCGAGAGAGCGATTTTTAAATCCAGATTCGATTGACGGGCCTGTTCAATCAGGTGGTTCAGGGCCGGGTCATCAAAGATTTTCCACCATGTCTGAAGAGAGGTGTCGGATTCCTTTGCCATTTCCCGGGATATGGCTTCGTGCCATGCGTCCGGGGTTTTGATGTCAGGTTTTTGATAGTTGGGGCCCACTGGTGCGCAGCCTGATAAAATGGCGATGGTTAAAAAAAATGAAAGTGAAATGGCGGCCCTGGCCCTTAACAACATTATTGCTTTGTCCTTCTTCAGATTAACGAGGTCTGTCTTACACTGACGTCAATTCATGAAGTCCGGGAACCCCGGTCCTAAAATGGATTGAAAAGATATTTGAGGTAACTTTCCGAGTGGATTTCAATCTGCCGCAGAAAAACCAGAAATTCGGGAGCCCCATTAGTAAAGACAGCCACCAGTCCACTGGCCCCAAAACGGACCGGATAGTCCGGATGCTCTTCTGTCAAGTGAAGCCTGACTATAAAATCAAAGCCACCACCGACGGATTCTTCATTGGGGATCAGACCGCTGGGTACGCCCTGAGCGTTGCCATTGGCCCAAATGACACTAACGACCTTTGCCGGGAAGACCTTTCCAGGATACATGTCAAAGGCAATTTCCGCGTGATCGCCCGGTCTAACATGCTGAATACCCCGCTGGTCCATTTTGGCTGCAATCCAGTACTGCTCACTGTTGATAAAGGTCATCACAGGGCTTTTGAGGCGGGTGAACGCTCCCGGATAGAGCTGCAGGTTGGAGACATACCCATCCGAGGGGGCTCGTATGATGGTGTTCTCTAAGCGGTATTTTGCGGTGGCCAGTTTGGCCAGGACTTCAGCAATTTCTGTATGTTCATCCCCAACCTCCGAGTCAAAGGCCAGTTGGGCTTCGCGTATTGCCGCCCTGTTCGCCTGAAGCTGGGCTTTCAGGGCCGCCACCCTTTGCTCAATCTGTTCAAGATGAATTTTGGACACGGCCTTTTGTTTCGCTGCCTTTGAAATCATTTCATGTTTAGCCATTGCCCCTTTGAGGGTCGCCTGGGTGCGTGCCGCATCTGCCCTGGCTTCCACAACACGCTGACCCAGCTTCTGGACGGTGGTGCCGGCCGAAGCCAGGTGGGCTTCATATTCATGCACCTTGTTTTGCCAGGGTTCAGGGTCCATTTGGAAGAGCGGATCTCCTTTTTTAATGGGTGTATTGGAGGTAATAAAGACGTCCTTCACCCGTCCCCCGTATTCCGGCGCCATCTGAACCACATAGGATTGAACAAATGCCTCCTTGCTGTAGGGCGTATACTGTCCCAGGCTGAGTATTTCCGTCAATACCGCCGCCACCCAGAGTCCGAAAACAATAAATTTCCAGAACAGGTTGAACTTCAATAATTTGAAATCAAAGAATATCAGGCGAACAAGAAAAAAATAGGCGATTGTAATCAGAAGTTCCATAATGACCCGGTTAAATCAGGCAGTGTGGTTTTCGACTTCTTCCGTATCATTTTCATTTGAATTCGAAGGACCTTTATCATCGTCTTTTGATGGCACTGATGGAGGGTCTTCATCGGTTTTTGGATACATGACGCCAATGACGGCGCCGGAGTAGGCCCAGACCAGCGCCAGCATCCATAACGGGAATATGATCAGGCCCAAAAGGGAAGTGACCTCAATGGCTTGAGTCTGAGGATGATTGCGCGCTTTGGCGATTTTTCCTGGGTAGGTATGGATCTTCACGATTCCGAGAATGATTGTGATCACGGAAAAAAAGATCAGAGACAGAGAGATGTAGTCCAGTTTCGTCATGGCTCAATTAGAGATGCAAAAGCTGGTATTGTTGAAAGTTTTGCAAAGTGTATTCTATAATTATAAGCAAGGCAATAGAAGTTTTTGAAACAGCGGTTCTGATCTTCAATATATGGATTTGATCAACCATCACCGGTTTCCAGCAGCATGGTCTTGGCAGATTCTCCAGCCTGGTCGTAGATTTTGAGACCTTGATCAAGGAAGTCGTCGGACATGCTCTTATTTAATTCGACGAATATTGCCTTCAGAATATTCAAACGCTGATCCAAGGCTATTATCTGCCCTTTCTCTGAATGATCGTCATCACCCGGAACTGGAGGGACCCCTGCAAGAAGATACCAGACCATATTATCAAGGTCCGGCAAGAATCCGCCCCTTGTAAAATCAACTGATTCCTTAAACTCGTGGTAGGCCTGCAGATAATCTTTTTGCTGTTTCACGATACCTCCAGTACATGCTGACAGAAGTGAGTCCCCCTATTGTTGCTCTTACTTGCTATGGCAATCCTTTATAGTATCAGGATTTGGGGCTGATATTCAACAAATAATTCCAACTCAAACAGAAAGATCTTATTCTTTTTCTCCTTGACAAGTAACTCTCCACCCTCCTATATTGGCTGCTATCTTAAAGCCGAATACTGAGTAAAGATCTTCTTAATTTGTAAAGCTCTATCTTGTAAAATCAAACCCTCTGCTTAGCAAAATGCTCGAAAATCCAACCGGGCCGCAAGCCGCAAATGGTGTAAGATTGAGCAATGATAAAATCATAGAGATCGAGAATCTGTCGCTTGCATTCGGGGGAATACAGGCGCTGAATGGGATTAGCACCGGGCTGGTCAAGGGCGAGCTTTCCGCTATCATTGGCCCCAACGGCGCCGGCAAGACCTGCCTTTTAAACTGTATCAGTCGGTTTTACACCCCTCAAAAAGGACGTGTCATCTACAAAGGTGACGACATCACCCATCTTCCTACACACGCCATTGCAAAACTGGGTATTGCCCGCACTTTCCAAAATATTGAGCTTTTCAAGGGGATGACGGTTTTAGATAATATAAAATTAGGGCGGCATACTTTTCTTAAATCGGGGATCTTTTCAGACATTATCTACTATGGCCGAACTATTCGTGAGGAATTGAAGCTCAGAAAAGAGATCGAGGAAAGGATCATTGATCTCCTCGAGATCGAGGCTATCAGAAAACAGGTAGTGGGGACCCTCCCATACGGATTTCAGAAGCGAGTTGAACTTGCAAGGGCCCTCGCCATGCGTCCGGAGGTCCTTCTTTTGGATGAGCCCATGGCCGGAATGAACCTTGAAGAGACCGAAGATATGGCAAGGTTTATACTCAATGTCAACAGCATGTGGGACGTGAGCATTGTCCTCGTGGAACATGATATGGGAGTTGTCATGGATATCTCGGATTATGTCTGCGTGCTGGAGTTTGGCAGAAAGATTGCTGAAGGTCCTCCCGAGGATATTCAGAAACATCCCCAGGTGATCAGGGCCTATCTCGGAGAAGACGAGAAAACCTACTCGAGGCTTTAGGGCCGCGGCAAGAAATAATTGCACATCTTGCTTGTCTTTTGTCCCGGCTACTGCGTTACATCCACAGGCACATATCCTGATATGCACCAGCGGATGTGCCTTGTATACGACCCAAAATCCGGCGCAATCTTGCGCAATTATTTATTGCCGAGGCCCTTAATTAAGAATGAATTCAGCCAAATCATATCCCGGCGCATCTCTAACGCTTCCATCGCTCCTGATGAAAAATGCGAAGCGTTTTGGTGACTCTCGTGTGGCGTTGCGTGAAAAAGAATATGGTATATGGCAGTCAGTGACATGGAAGGGGTATCTGGAGCATGTGCGCGATTTCTCCTTAGGGCTGATTTCACTGGGGTTCAGCCCTGGAGATACTTTGGGCATCATAGGCAATAACCGTCCTGAATGGGTTTATGCGGAGTTAGCGGCGCAGTCGGCCGGAGGCGTTCCTGTAGGCATATTTCAGGATTCCATCCTGACCGAGGTGGCGTATATTATCGATCATTCTGAAGCATCAATGATCGTTGCCGAAGATCAGGAGCAGGTGGATAAGATCTTAGATCTGAGAGAAAAATTGCCACGGATCAAGAAAATCATCTATACAGATCCAAAAGGACTGTGGGACTACGAAGATGAAACCCTGATCGACTATTACAAGCTTGAGCGGATAGGCCGGGAAATGCATGAAAAGGACCCGGACCTTTTCAATAAAAATGTCAACGCGGTTAAAGAAAGTGACTTAGCTACAATATGCTATACATCCGGTACCACTGGAGACCCCAAGGGAACTCTGCTCACGCACTCGAATATCGTGAGTATGGTAACATCTTTAAATGAGGTGGACCCCAAGTTTCCTGACGACCAGTTTCTCTCTTTTATCCCTCTGCCATGGATAGTTGAACAGACCATGAGTGTCTTTTCCGCCCTTTACTCGGGTTTTACCGTTAATTTTCCAGAGGCGCCGGAAACATCTACTGCCGATCTTTATGAGATAGCGCCAAGCCTCGTGGTGGCCTCACCGAGGATGTGGGAGGGGATATCACGTCAGGTGATGGTAAAACATCTCGATGCCTCCTTTTTAAAGGGCCTCATCTATGACCTCTGTCTTCCCATCGGGTATCGCTGGGCAGACTTCAAATTCGAGAAGAAGAAGCCCCATTTGGGCTGGAAAATTCTCTACCTCGTCGCGTACTTCGCCATGTTCAGGGCATTGCGGGATCGAATAGGATTTTCCAAGGTCCGTTCGGCTATGACCGGGGGGGCTGCCCTCGGTCCCGATGTCTTCCGATTCTTTCACGCCCTTGGCATCAATCTGAAACAGATCTACGGACAGACAGAGGTGGCAGGCTATTCTACCATACACCGTGATGGCGATATAAACTTTGATTCCGTGGGTATCCCGGTGCCTGCTGCCGAAATCTCAATCTTTGAGCCTGATAAGGAGGGTGTGGGGCAGATTATATCAAGGGGGTCCGGACTGTTTCAGGGGTATCTTAAAAACGACGAGGCTTCCCGAGACACAATTATAGATGGATGGCTTCATTCCGGTGATGCAGGGTATTTTACTCCGGATGGACATCTGGTTATTATTGACCGGGTTAAAGATCTCATGCACCTGAAGAGCGGTGCCAGATTTTCACCCATGTTCATTGAGAACAAGCTCAAGTTCTGCCCATATATCGTGGAAACTGTGGTCTTAGGGCACGAGCACGAATATGTAACCACCATGATCTGCATCGATTTTAAGAATGTGGGCAAATGGGCGGAAGATCATCGCATCAACTACACCACCTATTCGGACCTTGCTGCCAAGCCGGAGGTCTATGACCTGATCGAACGTGAGGTGGTGCGTGTTAACACTACACTGCCTGAAAAGGCCAGGGTAAATAAGTTCCTTCTCCTTTATAAGGAACTGGACCCTGATGATGAGGAGTTAACCCGTACCAAGAAGATAAGACGCGCATTTATTAACGAAAAATATGTAAAAGAGATCGCTGCCCTTTACAGCGATGCGGGAGAAATTCCCATTGAGGCAGTAATCCGTTATCAGGACGGCAAGACAGCAACGCTTCGTACTAATCTGATTATTCGCGCCATGAAACCCGAGAGCGAATATTTAGACGCTCTCAAGCAGAGAGGTTTCTGGAAGCGGTTCAGGGGGAGGGCCTAATGGACAGCGAATTTCTTTTTTTCATGCAAATGCTGTTATCAGGCCTTTCCATGGGGTCTATTTATGCACTTGTAGCCCTCGGTTTTGTCCTCATTTACAAGGCCACGTCCATTCTAAACCTGGCCCAGGGAGAGTTTCTCATGGTGGGGGCCTATATCTGCCTCTCCATCACCCTGGATTTTGGTCTCAATTTTTTCGCCTCTTTTATGCTTACGATGGTTTTCTCGGTGATCTTAGGGTTGGCTGTGGAACGTCTTGTGCTCAGGCCTCTTATCGGAGAACCGATCATTTCGGTAATTATGGTAACATTGGGGCTCACGTACATATTGAGGGGCGTTGTCATTATGATATGGGGCAATGATATTCGTCAGTTCAACATATTCCCGGAACAACCCGTGGATTTCTGGGGTGTCAAACTCACCTATCTATATCTTTATAGCCTGGGGATTTCGTTAGTATTGCTGACTGTTTTTGCAATATTTTTCAAATATGCCCGTACCGGTATCTTTATGAGGGCGGTGGCGGATCATCAAACAGCGGCCCAGAGTATGGGCATTTCAGTTAGAGGGGTCTTTGCCATGAGCTGGTGCATTTCTGCGGTGGTCTCCTCTATCGGTGGTATTCTCGTGGGCAATATTGCCGGAGTTGGCGTGGATCTCAGCTATATCGGGCTTAAGGTGCTGCCTGCCGTGATTCTGGGAGGTCTGGACAGTATCCTGGGGGCCATCATTGGCGGTCTGATAGTGGGAATCCTGGAATTCCTTTCAGCCGGCTATCTCGACCCTTATATCCCGGCTATTAATGAGGTTTTTCCTTTTATTGTTCTGGTTCTCGTATTAATGATCAAGCCTTACGGCCTGTTTGGAACTGAGGAAATCGAAAGGGTTTAAAAGGGAAGTGAGCTAAAGTGCCTAAAGTGAGCTATAGTGACTAAAGTTAAAGGCAGTTTTTAACATTTCTAAATTGTCTAAAGTTTTGAATCAAGGTCTTGGCTGAGCGAACTGTTATCAAGGCCTATCGGCACGCAGAACGGTCGAAATCCTTGACTACGTATTGCCCGAGCCTCTTGGTCCGATTTGTCGCGGAGGCCTTGATGAAGCCAGTTTTTTAAAAATGACACGAAGTTCCTTAACTTTAGGCATTTCAAACTTTAGGCACTCAGAAAAGAGATAACAACTATGCCAGCCGGATTATTCCACGAGAGTTATCGTTATGATGAGCGTATCTTCCAGACCTGGTTTGTCAAGGCCTGGCTGATCGCTTTTTTGATTGCCTGTGCTCTTTTTCCGTTCGTTGGCTCTAAATACATGATATCGATCATGACAGAGGTCGGTATTGCGATCATTGCCTGTCACGGCCTGAATATTCTCACCGGCTTCACCGGACAGATTTCATTAGGTCATGCCGCATTCTTGGGTGTGGGCGCTTATACCTGCTCCATACTGATCCAGCATGGTGTGCCCTTTATAATCGCCCTTCCAATGGCCGGCGTCATGGCAGCCCTGGTAGGCATGATATTCGGCATTCCTTCTCTGAGGCTGAGAGGGCTCTACCTGGCCATTGCAACCATTGCGGCCCAGTTCATCATTGAATTTACTATCCGGCGCTGGGATAGTCTGACCGGCGGTGTGGAGGGCATGTTTGTTGAACCGGGTATTCTCGGACCTTTTCATTTCGACAATCGTATACAGCTTTATTATTTAACCTTTGTCCTTGCGGTGGTTGCTACTATCGTTATCAAGAACATAGTCCGGGCCAGGTCGGGTCGGGCATTCGTGGCCATTCGTGATCGATACCTGGCTGCCGAAGTAATTGGAGTGCACGTATTCAAGTATCGGCTCATGTCATTTGCCGTCTCATCGTTTTTTGCGGGCATTGCGGGGGCATTGCTTGCCCAGTACCTCGAGGTGATTACCCACGAATCTTTTACTATCCATCAATCCATCGACTACCTTGCAATGTGTATTATAGGAGGATTAGGGCATGTGCTCGGCGGTATTTACGGCGTCGGGTTCTGGTTTATCTTGGAAAGAATCCTTGAAGTGGTTACAACCAACCTGAATACAGCATTCCCCGATCATATAACCTGGTTTGTATCTATCAGGGAGATTGTCTTTGGCTGTGCAATTGTGCTTTTTCTCATTTTTGAACCGGACGGCTTGGCTGCGCGATGGCGCACAATTCGGGCATACTGGAAGCTGTGGCCTTTTTCTTACTGACAGGATGCATGATGTAGGATACAGGATACATGATGTAGGATGTAGGATAAACCATGGGGCAAGTTAAGTCTTATAAAGATCTTGAAATATATTTGCTCTCCAAAAAACTGGCAGTGAGGGTTCATAAGATGACACTGGATGATCTTCCCAAGTTCGAAATGTTTGAAGAAGGGTCCCAAATAAGGCGCTCTTCAAAATCCATAGTATCCAATATTGTGGAAGGGTACGGAAGGAGAAGATATAAAAACGAATTTGTCCGATTCCTAACCTATGCCGTGGGATCTTGTGACGAAACGAAAGCCCATTTAGAAATGCTATACGAGACAGGATCTTTAGACAAACAAAACATATTTGAACAACTTATTAAGGATTATGAAGAGGTTGGCTCAAAACTATTTAGATTTAGAGAAGCCGTTATCAAAGGCCACCGCTCATCATAAATCGTAATCATACATCGTAGATCATGTATCCTGCATCATGAATCGTGCATCATGAATCCTGTATCATGGATCGTGCATCATGAATCCTGTATCATGGATCGTGCATCATGAATCATTTTTTCAGGGAGTAATCTCAAAATATTTAACCAGTAAAGGAGGAAGAATTATGAAGAAATGTACAATCGGATTTGCAGTATTGGCTATGGTTTTGGGTTTGAGCCTGGGGTTCTCAGTAAATAATGCTGTTGCAGCTGATGTAATCAAGTGGGGGGTCCTCATAGACCTTTCCGGGCCTACATCAGACTGGGGGAAAAACCAGGCAAAAGGACAGTTGGATGCGGCTCGCTGGGTCAATGCGAACGGTGGAATTAACGGCAAGAAACTGGAGCTTATTGTTATTGACGACGGTTATAAGGTCCCGAGGGGAGTGGCCGGTTATAATCGCCTGGTGGATTCTGAAAATGTGCTTGGTCTCTACCTTCAATCCACGGGTACAACGATGACGTTAATCAAGAAGATTGTAAAGGACGGGGTGGTCACTATCGCTGCGTCATTTACTTCCAAATTTCAAAATCCTGCCAAGACCCCATTCAGTTTCTTTGTGTCCCCTTCTTATGGGACTATGGGACGTATTGCCCTCAAATGGATCGCGGATAGCTGGAACGATCCCAACCGTAAACCCAAGATAGTTTATCTCTATCCTGACAACAAGTACGGTAGGGATATCCTGGCGGTGTGTAAATCTTATGCCAAGAAGATCGGTGTAGAGGTGGGCCCGGATCAGGTTATCAACTGGCCCACCAAGGATGCCACAGCTCAGCTGATGAATATGAAGAGGTATAACCCTGACTATGCCTACATCACATCCACTGCCATGAACGGGGCAGTGATCCTCAAGAACGCAAGGGCCCTGGGAATCAAGACTAAATTTATCTCCAATATCCGGAACTTTGAGGAAACCCTGATCAAATTGAGTGGAGGGGCCGCCAATGGGTCTTATGGAGTTCATCCTATTGCACCCTATGGAGCGAACGTGCCGGGTATGAAAAAGGTTGTGGAGTCCCATGAGAAGTGGCATCCCAAACAAATGGGAACCAATGTCTATGTTGAAGGCTGGGTGAATATTCTTGCTGTGACCCAGGCATTGCGTATGGCCGACAAGGCGGGCAAGCTCAATCCGGTGGGAATACGCGAGGCATTTGAGCAGTTCAAGGATTTCAAGACAGGGGGTCTGGCTCCGCCCCTCACCTTTACCAAGACCGATCACAGGGCCAGCATGGCTGCCAAGATCTATGAGATCAAGAAAGACAAGATGCAGCCTATCACCAACTGGATAGAGCTTCCGAGAGATAAGGAGTATTTCGGTAAATAATTCAATTGGAGATTGATGGTTCTTGAAGCGTAGCAAAAATCCCAGTTCATCGGGGAAGATTGAAGATTGTTTCAATCACCAATCAACAATCATCAATCAACAATCATAAAGGTAAGATATGCTCGAATTGAATCTGCCTGAGCGCTTCAATGCGGCTCAATACCTTGTTGACCGCAATGTGGAAGAGGGGCGCGGGGAAAGGCCTGCCATATTTTTTGAGGATCAGACCTATAACTATCACCAGGTCCTTGAGAATGTGAACAAGTCTGCCAATATGCTCAATGATCTTGGTGTTGAAATGGAAAACAGGGTCATGCTTCTGGTTCGTGACTCCCCTGAGATGATCTTCTCTTTCTTCGGGGCCATCAAGCTCGGCGCCGTGCCCATACCGACCAATATGCTGATGAAGTCCCAGGATTTCCTCCATGTGCTGAATGACAGTCGCGCCAGGGTGTTGATAGTGGATTCGGTCTTTCTGCCGGAGATTGACAAGATCCTTGACCAGGCAGCCTTTTGCAAAAATATCGTGGTGCTTGGAGGGGAAGATCATGGGCATCTATCCTTTGACCGGCTCATGGAGCACTCATCAGACGAGTTTGAGGCTGCCGATACCACAAGCGATGACGCGGCTTTCTGGCTCTACAGCGGCAGGAATCCGGAAGTACTCATGGGGGCTGTCCACCACCACAGCCATATGGTCTACTGTACTGAAGGCTATGCCAAAGGCATACTGAACATGACCGAAGAGGACCGGGTTTTGGGGTCATTTCTTTTCTTTGCCTATGGTCTTGGAAACAGTGTGTACTTCCCCTTTGCAGTCGGTGGCTCTACCGTCCTGATTAATCACCGGCCCACCCCTGACCTTATGTATGAGGATCTAATCAGGTATCGACCCACCCTGTTCTTTACCGTACCGACCCTTTTGAGCGCACTTGCCGACTACAGGAAAACCTGCCGGGGAGAGGGAAGGGATTTGCCGCCGGTTGATAGTCTGAGGGCATGCATATCATCGGCTGAGATCCTGTCCACGGAGGTTTATCACCGCTTCAAGGAAGAATTTGGAATAGAGGTCCTGGATGGCACCGGCTCCACAGAGATCTGTCATATCTTTCTTTCCAATCGTTTTGGTCGGGTCAAACCGGGAAGCACCGGAAAGGCGGTCCCAGGGTATAGTACCCGTTTGCTGGACGAGGATGGGCTGCCTGTGACCCGGGGCGAGATCGGCCATCTCCTGGTAAGCGGAGGTTCCATAGCCTCTGCCTACTGGAATATGAGGGAAGAGACAAAGAAAAACATGTTAGGTGAATGGTTTGTCACAGGGGATCGGTATCTCGAGGATGAGGAGGGTTTTTATTATTTTCGTGGCAGAAGCGATGATATGCTGCGCGTCGGGGGAAAGTGGTTAGCCCCCCAGGAGGTTGAAAATGCCCTCAACCAGCATCCTGCAGTGGCGGAGAGCGCTGTGGTCGGTCGTCAGGACAAGGACGATCTTGTAAAACCCTATGCCTTTGTAGTATTAAGATCTGGCCATTCCCCTTCTGAGCAATTAGAAAAAGAGATCAAGGAATTCGTTAAGGAAAAAATCGCCATGTACAAATACCCCCGCTGGGTTGATTTTACCGAAGCATTACCCAAGACCTCCGGGGGAAAGGTGCAGCGGTTTGTCCTGCAGGAAAGGGTGAATGAAAGTGACTAAAGTGCCTAAAGTGAACTAAAGTGCCTAAAGTTAAAGGTGTTGTTTGACATTTTAAAACAGTAAGCGGTTCCAGAACAAGGTATTTGTCTAACAACCTGCTTGCGTAAATATGGGTAGACAAACCGATCAGAATTTTCGTCTTTCTGTTGCGAGTGCTTTTAGGCTTGGTTTACCTTGGAGATCGTGATGAAGCCAGTCTTTCTAAAAATGACACGAAGTTCCTTAACTTTAGCTCACTTTAGACACTCGACTCCGGTTTATCCGAATTAGTAATTTAGGAATCCGGCAAGGGTCTTGAACCCTACCACAATAGAGACGTACCATGCTCAATGTCAACAATATTGAAGTTATATATGATGACGTCATCCTGGTCCTGAAGGGAATGTCCCTTGAGGTGAAAGAGGGACAGATTGTCGCTGTCTTAGGGGCCAATGGGGCGGGCAAGACCACCACCCTGAAGGCCATCTCCGGTCTGCTCAAGGTAGAGGAAGGAGAGGTTACCGGCGGAACCATAGAATTTATGGGCCAGCGTATAAACGACAAAGAAGCAGAAGAGATTGTTCGTCTCGGTATCTTCCAGGTCATGGAGGGACGGTGTGTCTTTGAAAACCTGACTGCCTATGAGAACCTCATGGCTGCAACCCGAACCCGCCGTAGTCGTAAGGAAATCCGCGAACGTTTTGATATGGTATTGCATTACTTCCCGATTCTCAAAGCACGTCGAAATTCCTTAGCCGGATATCTATCCGGAGGGGAGCAGCAGATGCTGGTTATCGGCAGGGCGCTCATGGCCCGTACCCGCCTTATGATGCTTGATGAGCCATCATTGGGCCTGAGCCCCATCCTGGTGGCAGAGATATTCAAGATCATTCAGCAGCTTAATAAAGAACAGAAAATCACCATTCTGCTGGTAGAGCAAAACGCCCATCTGGCCCTTTCCATCGCTGAACACGGTTATGTTATGGAAAACGGCAAGATCGTTTTGGATGACTCGGTGGACAAGCTTAAGGAAAACGAGGACGTAAAGATGTTTTACCTTGGATTGACCGAGATGGGCGCCAAACGGAGTTATCGGGACGCCAAATTTTATAAACGAAGGAAACGCTGGTTGACTTGAGGGCTTGCACGAGCCCAATGGAGGAAAATATGGCAAGGGTAGGAATATTGGGATGTGACATTACCACAAAAGAGATGAACTGTGTCATGGTTGGCTGTTTCGGGAATTTGCGCGGTAGAGAGGGATCGTTCAAGGATTATCCTGCGGATGAACCCTTGGATCTGGTGGGTGTCATTCATTGCGGGGGATGCCCAACGGCCGTTGGATCAGACCGCATCTGGCAAAAAGTCCAGGCCCTGGTAGATTATGGCATTGATTCACTCCACCTGAATTCCTGTCTCATCCAGTTATGTCCCTTCAAGGACGTCTTTTTGGAGACCATAAAGAGGGATTACCCGGACCTCAAGGTTGTGGAGGG
>JACNJD010000246.1 GCA_014382715.1 Candidatus Desulfacyla euxinica
TCTCCAAATGCAATCCTTTTCATCCTGGAGGATATGACCCGCTCCAATGATGCAGAGCGTTTGTTAAGCCTGCAAAATTCATCTATGGCTCCAGACCTCGCTAAAAGACCTTTGAAAAATGCTCAATTTTGTTCAAGGTCAAGGAAGACGATAATTTTAACCACAGGAATACATTGAGTATTTCGAGGATTAAAATTTGAGTCTGACGCTGAAATTGGGCAGATAAGCGTAGACTTCGAAAGGGGGCGTTTTTCAAAGGTCTCGCTAAGTCGTCGAGTGATTGTCATTATTTATTCTCGTGTATTTTACCTAAATAGGGCTTCCGTAAAATTGAGGCCAAAACCGAATCATCAGGACTAAACACCAAAGATGGACAAAAAAACAATATTAGCCTTCGTTTTATCATTTATAGTACTCGTGGGATGGTCGCTCTTTTTCGGGCCCAAACAGGAACAGGCACCAAAAGAGAGGCCCGTCTCGCCTGGTGAAGCTCGCACAGAATCCTCAGGGGTCCAAAAGGCTCCTGCCTTGAGTCATCCTGCGCAACTTCCCGGGACAAAGGAGATACCAGTAGGGGCAACCCCTGGAACAGATGAGAAAGAGATAGAAATCAATACTCCTTTGTACAGGGCTGTCTTCAGCAATGTGGGTCCCACCATAAGGAGCTTTAAACTAAAAAAATATCGTCAAACCACTGACCCTGATTCTCCCTTGGTCGAGCTTATAAACTTCAAAAAAGAGATGGGCGATTCTTTGCTCTTTACCTTTGACAATCATTCAGCCGGTAAAATGGGAAAAACGGTTTTTCAGGTTGATCAAGACTTTATACAGGTTGGCCCGGAATCCTCCCCGCAGGATATTGTTTTCCGGGCCGAAACCAAAGAAGGCCTTTCTACGACTCAAACCTTCCGTTTCTATCCAGACCAATACCGGATTGATCTAAATGTGGATGTGACCAACCGATCCCCAGAACCTGTGGAGGGAGCTTTTAGAGCAAACCTGAAGGCCATGCCTCCTCAAGACAAGGGTGGCTACTATGCCTACGTAGGCTTTGCCTTGCTCCTGAATAAAAAACTGGAAGAGGTCGAGGTTGAAGACCCATCGGATGAAAAGACCATTAGGGGCCAAATGGGTTGGGTTGCCTATGAGGACAATTTCTTCATGTCGGCCATTGTCCCGGAAGTTCCCTCCAAGGCGGTCTTTACCGGACGTCATTTATCGTCAGGGATCCTGGAAGGCACCTACCTCCTGCCACCTGTTTCCATAAATCCTTCTGAGCTAAAGTCTTTACGATATGAACTCTATTTGGGGCCCCGCGACTTGGGAATCCTGAAAGCGTTTGGCAAGGACCTCGATCAGGCCATCAATTTTGGGTGGACAGATATTATCGCAAAACCCCTTCTCTATCTTTTGCGTTTTTTCGATGAATACGTCCATAACTATGGCGTGTCCATCATTCTCCTGACGATCTTAGTCAAGGCCCTATTCTGGCCCCTGACCCACAAGAGTTATAAATCGATGAAGGAGATGCAAAAGCTTCAACCCAGGATGGCCAAACTCAGGGAAAAGCATAAGAACGACAAACAAAAGTTAAATCAGGAGATGATGGCCTTGTACAAGACCTATAAGGTT
Source organism: Candidatus Desulfacyla euxinica (assembly GCA_014382715.1). Taxonomy (GTDB): domain Bacteria; phylum Desulfobacterota; class DSM-4660; order Desulfatiglandales; family Desulfatiglandaceae; genus Desulfacyla; species Desulfacyla euxinica. Next base: position 1,633 of record JACNJD010000246.1, read on the forward strand.
AACCCCATGGGCGGATGCCTTCCCATGGTTATTCAGATCCCGGTCTTTTTCGCACTCTTCAGAGTCCTTGGGGGCTGCATTGAGTTGAGGCATGCCCCGTTTATGCTGTGGATAAATGACCTCTCGGCGCCTGATCGTTTATTCAATTTCCCGTTTCAAATTCCGTTTATGTCTCCGCCCTACGGAATTCCCGTTTTGACCCTCTTGATGGGCGCTTCCATGTTCTTGCAGCAAAAAATGACACCTACTCCGGGCGATCCCATGCAGGCCAAGATTATGATGTTTTTACCGATTATTTTTACTTTTATGTTTATCAACTTCCCTTCCGGTCTTGTTCTTTACTGGCTGGTTAACAATATCCTTTCTATAGGCCAACAATACCGAATTCACAGGAAATAGACATAATATCTGGAGGACAATCATGGAAACTTATGAATTTGAAGGAAAAAACGATGAGGACGCCATTGAAAATGCGTGCCGCCAACTCAAACTTTCGAGAGAGGAATTCGATATCGAGATAATTGAACCCGGATCAGCAGGAATTTTTGGCTTAGTAGGAGGCAGAAAGGCCAAGATCAGAGTATCGGTGACAAAAGAGGAGCCCAAACTACCTCAAGAAGAAAATATAATTACTGTTGTGAAAGAGACATTATCATCAGGGGAAGAAAACGGTGTTGCCGTTGCAAAAGAGGCATTGGAAAATATCCTGGCCCTCATCCCTATGGAAGGAACCTCAGTCCTGGCCCAACAGGTTGATGGCACAATAAATCTGAACATTGAGGGAGATAAATCGGGTCTTCTAATAGGAAGAAAAGGGAGGACTCTCGATGCCCTTCAGTTTATAGTGAACAAGATCGTAAACAAATCGCTCGAAAAGAGGACCCGCGTCCTTGTCGATTCAGAGAACTATCGTCAGAGGAGGGAGGATTTCCTGGTTCAAATGGCCTTAAGAATGGGCGATAAAGCAAAAAAAACCAGGAAACCGGTTGCCACCAACCTTCTTAATCCTCACGACCGGAGGATCGTGCATCTTGCCCTCAGAGATGATAATGAATTAGGCACTAAGGGGAGAGGAGAGGATATCTTGAAAAAGGTGATCATTATCCCTAAGCGATATAACTCTTCAAAATCACCGAAGAGGGAATCTTGATCCCGCGATGTGCGGGATTGAAACTTGTTGTAGCGAAGCGGAAATCCCGTTTTTAAGCGGGTAAACTGGAAATTGGGAAGAACAGAAGAATGTAAATGTGTTATCTAATTTCTAATTTCAAGTTTCGGCTTTTACATGTCTCCTGACCAGGATACCATCGCCGCCATAGCCACCCCGATTGGCCAGGCAGGAATCGGCATCATACGTGTGAGCGGCCCCCTTTCTCTTGAAATCGCCGGAAAGATCTTCAGGCCGAAGCACCCCACCTCTGTCCTCAGAAGCCACCATCTCTACCTGGGTCACTTATTAGAACCATCCTCCGGGAATGTTATTGATGAAGTTCTACTCTCCTTTATGAGGGCCCCCCATACCTATACTCAAGAAGACGTCCTTGAAATTAACTCCCACAGCGG
>JACNJD010000151.1 GCA_014382715.1 Candidatus Desulfacyla euxinica
CAAACCGAAAAACGGCTTTTTTATCATTTTTGTCTCCTGCCCACGAGGGGTGATTTTTCAAATCCTTAATCCCTTACATGGCATGGCATTCTGCACAATTAACCGGTCCTCCACCTTCATCGTGACAGCTTTTGCACTGTTTATGAAAGGCATCCGGTCTTTTTGGAGCATCCTCGCCGTCATCTACATGACATTCCCCACACGCAGATGGTTTATCTCCTTCATTTTCAAGATCATGATGGCAGTCGGCGCACTCGATGCCATACCCAGACTCGGACATATGTTCTTTATGGTCAAACAGGACATTCCCTCCGGTATTATCAAACATGATCCTCAAGGGCTGTTCAGGGACTTTTTTCGCAAAAGCCGCATAACAGATCACACCCACTACAAGGAGTATTGCTGCGAGGCAATAAGCGATCATTCGTTCTGTTTTAACTTCCATTATCCTGTATCCTCAGTGCGTTAGGTCTAATAGCATATTTCTGCATTCCATTGGAATATGTATAGTTTTTTCACAGCCCATCCTCAAGTAGAAACAATCGTCCGGGCCGGTGCCTGAGCTTTATCTCATACGGATTTCCTTAAAAGAAAGCAGGTTTACAATGTGGTATAGAAAAATACGAAAAATAACACGCAGGCATTTATTACAGAAAAGGATCGGCTTTTGTCAAGCAGGTTTTAAACAGCCCCCATTTTTTTATTTTTTGCACAGACCCATTGATTGACAAAGTCGTGAATGTCTGTTAGAAAATACCCGCAAAACCTTTCCCCTTTTGATACCATATCTAGAATGAAACAGCCAGTAGCTTCAATTGATTTGGGCAGTCACACCGCAAGGCTTCTCATTGCCCAGCAGACAGGTTTCTCAGAGCGTTTGAGACCTTTGCTTAGAAAAAGGGCCTATATCCGTCTTGCTGAAGGCTTTGACCGCGTAGGGGTGAGAATAATCGGTCCTGATGCTTTTGCACGCGTCTTGAAGGTGATGCACGAGTTCGCACACCTGCTTGTGGATTTCAACGTCCGGCAGGTATATGGGGTTGCCACAGGTATCATCAGAGATGCGATAAATCGAGATCAGTTTCTTGACCATATTTACGAACAGACCAATATTCGAATAGAACTTATATCAGGTAAAAGAGAGGCTATGCTAAGTGGTAAAGGGGCCCTGAACTCCCTGAATATAAAAGGGGGCCCATTTCTCGTTTTTGATCTTGGCGGAGGAACCACAGAGTTTTATTATGACAACCGGGGGAAGGTGGAGGCAAAGTCTGTCCCTTTGGGTGCGGTGGCCTTGACAAATGAATTTATTCGATCTGATCCTCCTGGAGAAACTGAGTTGGATTCTGTTTCAAGAGAGATAGATCAGTACCTCATAAATGCGCATATAGGTCCTGCGCGGGAGCATGTTGTTATAGGAACCGGAGGAAGTGTCACTACTCTCGCATCCATGCTTCACAGAATTCGATCCGATGATATCAGGCCTGAAATGGTCAATGGGCTGAGAATGACATTACCCCAGATTGCCGGATGCTTTGAAGAGATGCGTTATATGAGTGTTAAGCAGAGGATGGGGCTCCCAGGTCTGGATCCGGAACGGGCTAATGTGATTGTGGCCGGATCTCTTGTGATTTTAGGACTCATGAAGTATCTTGGAGCTTTAGAGGTAATTATAAGTATGTCTGACCTGCTGGAGGGGCTTTTGATTGAATATTGAATATTTTTGGAAATACTGACTTCTCGTCGAGGCATTTTTTAACACGGAACTCGTGTCATGGCTTTTATCTTAACCATATAACGGGTTCGGGAGGAGAACAAAATGACGAAAAAAGATATCCGGTTTGGCTATACATTTGATGACATCATTCTGGTTCCGGCACGGTCTGCGGTATTGCCTGGTGAGGTGGATGTAAAGACGCAATTGTCGCGGCATATCAACCTGAATATCCCTGTTGTCAGCGCCGCAATGGACACTGTAACCGAGTCCGAAACCGCCATTACCGTTGCAAGACAGGGGGGGATCGGGTTTATACACAAGAACATGAGCGTAGAACGGCAGGCCTTGGAGGTGGAAAAAGTAAAAAAATCTGAGAGCGGCATGATAGTCGACCCCATCACCATAGAGCCGGAGAGAAAGATCCATGAAGTTATTGACATCATGGAAAAATACAATATTTCGGGTGTGCCTGTGGTGAAGGGCGATAACTTAGTAGGTATCATTACAAACAGAGATCTGAGGTTTGAGACGAATCTGGATCAGCCGGTTCAATCCGTTATGACCAAAGAGAATCTTGCTACGGCGAGGGTAGGAATCACCTTAGAAGAATCCAAGGCTATTCTGCATAAGAGACGCATTGAGAAGCTCCTGGTGGTTGACGATAAAGGGAGGCTCGAAGGGCTTATTACCATAAAGGATATCGAGAAGCTCAAGAAATATCCAAGCGCATGCAAAGATGATCTGGGACGATTAAGAGTGGGGGCTGCAGTGGGGGTCGGATCCGATATGAAGGAACGGATTCAGGGCCTTCTCGAGGCCTCAGTGGATGTGGTGGTTATAGATACTGCGCACGGTCATTCGGAAATGGTGCTTAAAAGTGTAGAAAGCGCCAAAGGGGATTTTCCCGATGTTGAGTTGATTGCCGGGAATGTGGCCACCGCCGAGGGAACTCAGGCCCTTATTGATGCGGGCGCGGATGCTGTGAAGGTCGGTGTAGGTCCGGGCTCAATCTGTACGACCCGTGTGGTGGCCGGAGTTGGTGTTCCCCAGATGACTGCTATTTTGGAGTGTGCTGCCCAGGCAAAGAAATCTGCAGTGCCTGTAATGGGGGATGGGGGAATCAAATTTTCCGGTGATATCACAAAGGCAATGGCCGGAGGCGCGGCCTCCATAATGATTGGAAGCCTGTTTGCCGGGACCGAAGAAAGTCCCGGCGAAACAATACTGTTTCAAGGGCGTACCTATAAGGTCTACAGGGGGATGGGCTCGTTAGAGGCTATGAAGGAAGGGAGCAGGGATCGGTATTTTCAGGAAACAGCCGATTTAGAGAAGAAGCTGGTCCCCGAGGGTATTGTGGGCAGGGTGCCCTATCGCGGACCACTGACTGAGACAATTTATCAGCTTGTGGGCGGGTTGAGGGCTGGAATGGGCTATCTCGGATGCACCAATATAAAAGAACTCCAAATCGACCCGCAGTTTATACAGATAACGGCAGCCGGTCTCCAGGAAAGTCACGTACATGACGTAATAATAACAAAGGAAGCACCGAACTACCGTATGGAGTGACCTGATTTCGGATTTTGGATTTCGGATTGCGGATTTAACAATGAAAGCGATTTCGTATAGCTGAAAATTATTGAAAAAGGATTAGAAATCTACAATCTACAATCTGAAATCCCCTAACTCGGAACCTGTGACCAAATGAAAGGCCTGGAGCCTCGCATGACTGTCAATGTTTATGATCAGAAAATACTCATCCTGGATTTTGGATCCCAGTATACACAGCTTATTGCAAGAAGGGTCAGGGAAGCCAGGGTCTATTGTGAGATTCATCCCTTTAATATGAGTCTTCAAAAGATAAAGGATTTTTCCCCGAAGGGCATTATCCTCTCCGGAGGTCCTTCCAGTATATATGATGATAATGCCCCTTTTGCTGAAAAGGGGTTAATTGACCTGGAGGTCCCTATTCTCGGGATATGCTATGGTATGCAGTTCCTCACCCATCTTTTGGGCGGAGTGGTCGCTAAATCTGGTGACCGTGAGTACGGGAATGTCCAGATCAGAATTGAAGATGAAAGGGATCTTTTCTATGGGCTTGGAAGAGGGGAGCAGAGAACCGTATGGATGAGCCACGGCGATCGTATTGATCACATGCCCGAAGGGTTTGAGGCCCTGGCAGGGAGTAAGAACAGTCCTGTAGCAGCCATGGCCGACGTGGAAAGAAGGCGTTTTGGTGTTCAATTCCACCCTGAAGTGGCCCACACACCGGATGGATTGAAGATCATAGGCAACTTCCTGTTCAGGATATGCGGGTGTGATCCCTCCTGGACTATGGCATCTTTTGTGCGAAAAACCGTCAAGTCCCTGAAAGAGGATATTGGTGAGGAAAGGGTTATCTGCGGACTTTCGGGGGGGGTGGATTCATCTGTGACTGCGGTTTTACTTCATGGGGCCATCGGAGAAAAGCTTTCATGCATTCTTGTGGACAACGGGCTTCTGAGAAGGAATGAGGCCCGTGAGGTTATGGATGTATTTCAAGGGTATTACGGTATGGACCTGCACCTGGTAGACGCATCCGAACATTTCCTTAAGCACTTAGACGGGGTAACCGATCCGGAAAAAAAGAGGAAGATAATTGGACGAGAGTTTATCCGGATTTTTGAGGAGAAGGCCAAGGAGTTGGGCAGAGCAAAATATCTGGCTCAAGGCACCCTCTATCCGGATGTGATTGAAAGCGTATCATTTAAGGGTCCTTCCGCTACCATAAAGAGTCACCACAATGTCGGGGGATTGCCAGATGTCATGAATCTAGAGCTGATTGAGCCCCTCCGGGAACTCTTTAAAGATGAGGTGCGGGAAGTGGGTGTGGAGTTAGGCCTTCCCAGGGAACTGGTCATGCGCCAGCCGTTTCCCGGTCCCGGTCTTGCGGTAAGGATCCTGGGGGAGATTACCGGGGAGAGGCTCGAGATATTGAGGGCCGCCGATGCCATCGTTAGAGATGAGATCAAGATGGCAGGTCTGTACGAAAAGGTCTGGCAGTCCTTTGCGGTTCTTCTGCCTGTCAGGACAGTTGGTGTGATGGGAGATGAAAGGACATACGAGAATGTGATTGCTGTCAGGAGTGTGGACAGTTTAGACGCCATGACAGCGGACTGGTCAAAGATCCCCTATGAGGTCTTAGGAAGAATTTCCAACAGGATCATCAACAGCGTAAAGGGAGTTAACCGTGTTGTCTATGATATATCCTCCAAACCGCCAAGCACCATCGAATGGGAGTAGGCTGTATTGATATGGTATCAGGAAAACATCTTCAACTACATGATGCAACACTACGATATTGAAGTTGTTTCATAATATGGTGCCGCCAGATTTTCTGACCGTGTAAGCCGTCACGACTTTCTAACCAGCCCCACTGAAAACGCCAGCAGGAACTGGGCGGTGTAGTAGAGCGGCAACCCGATGAAACGGTTGTAGAACTGCTCTGTCACGAACCGATCATGTGCCACAAAGATGTCGGAGACATAGAAAAGGACCGCGCCTACCAGTATGAACCACGCGCCGGTCCTGTGAACTCCGGGATTGCGAAAGACAGCCCATGCGGCGGCTACCATCACTGAAATAACTACAATATAAAATGTGACCGGGACCAGCATCTCTCCGAGATACGGCAGAAGCCACCAGTAGACTAATCCGCTGATGGCAATGATCAGGATGTTGACGGAGTTGATCCAGTCTGCGCCACGGGCAAGGATGGCGAATGCCAGGATATAGAGGATATGACCGGCGAGAAAGGCCACAAGTCCGATTCTGAAAGCAGTCAGCCCGGGTAAGCCGAGACATACATCTCCCACAAGCCCGAGAATCAGCCCCGTGAGGACCAGTTTGAAGTATTTGGGCATGACCCTGGGCTGCAGCAGCGCGGTTACCACGAATAAGATAGAGAGCGGTGTCTTGAATCCCAATGACAGCCAGTTGGCATCGGTACCCTCTGCCCACAGAAGGCACAGCAGAAGCCCGGCTGCCACAACAAGTAGAATGTATCTGAGCATATTTCCTCCTTAGCAGTAGTTCTGTAGATCAATACCCCATATAAATCTTTTTGAAAGATCCATTTGTCTTTGATAAATTCGTGAAAAATCACACACCTGTTCTTGTCATTCCCGCGAAAGCGGGAATCCAGGGTAATCAATCACTTCTGGACTCCCGCGTTCGCGGGAGTGACGGCTTTGGAGACTTTTTACGAGACCATCATCTTTGATCCGCAAGTTAATCCGGGCGCTTTGTTGTCCGGTTCAGATTCTTCCAGAACCCGCTGTGGGCTTCGGAAACCATCTCCACTGCCCTGTCAACTCTTTTTTGCTCAGCAGGGGACAGGGTATATTTATGGTCGCTTGTGGAAAGACCGGCAAGTTCCCCCAAAACCGCTTTCACCGATTCTCTGAGTCCCGTTAGATTATACCCCCCCTCAAGAGTAATTACTACCTTTCCATTACAGCATGCCTCAGCGATATCCATTACGGATCGGGTCAGCGCTGCAAAACCGCGCGGTGTTACGAGCATTCCTCCCAATGGATCGTCTTCATAAATATCAAAACCCGCCGACACCAGGACCAGATCCGGTTTAAACTCGAGAGCGATCGGCTCCAATACCCTCTTGAACACGCCGATGTATTCCGCGTCCCCATGGCCGGGTGAGAGAGGGACATTTACGGTGAACCCCTTACCTTTTCCTCTCCCTATCTGTTTGAAAGCGCCGCTGCCCGGATAGTAGGGATATTGATGAGTTGAAAAGTAGAGGGCCGTAGGATTTTCTTCAAATGTATGCTGAGTACCATTGCCATGATGAAGATCCCAATCCACCACAAGAATCCGGTTAATGCCAAGAAATTCCTGGGCAAACCTGGCCCCTATGGCCACGTTGTTAAAGAGGCAAAAACCCATTGCCCGGTTGCTCTCAGCGTGATGGCCGGGTGGTCTTATTAATGCAAAGGCATTGTTTAATTCTTTCGATACTACCGACGAAATAGCCTCACACAACCCACCTGCAGCAAGAAGGGCGGCCTCGCAGGAGCCTTCAGAGGCCGTAGTGTCCGGATCAAGAGAACTGTATCCTTTTCCCTCTGTAGCCATAATCATATCCACATACTTTGGAGAATGCACCAGCAATAGCTCATCTCTCTCAGATCTTCTCGCCGGGATATCCTGAAACATACCTGACATGTCAGCTCCTTCAAGCATGGAATAGATTGCTTCTAAACGTTCGGGGCTTTCCGGATGTAAGGCCCCGGGTCTGTGATTTAAGTATCTACTGTCTTTAACAATGCCTGTCTTAAGCATTTTAACCCCTCTTCAATTTACTGTTTGAAATAGATCTGATCATAAAATTTCCGTCTCTTCCCTGACTGATATCACTACCTTGTAGAGTGCCGTGATTATGAGTGTTCCCAAGGCATAAATGCCGAGAGAGATGGTCAATTCTACCCATGATGGAGGGTACTCCATGATTCGCCCGAAGACATTGGGGATGAAGGCGGCGGGTACGAGGACAAAGCCCTTGTCGATCCACAGCCCGATGAGGGCGATGACGCAGGCTGCGACAAGGACCGGGCGGCTGGTTCTGGCGCCGGGAATGACCAGGAGACCAATGGCGACAAGTATGGCGATGTTCATACCCCAGTACCAGGGCACTAAGGCGCAATTGCCATTAATGCCGAGGAAGAGATATTGGAAGGTCAGGGCGTATTCCGGGATATGGGCGTAGAACACAGTGAAGTACTCCACACCCAAAAAGAATACATCAATGATAAGGGCGTAGAGCATGATGGTCACGAGTTTCTGGATTGCTTTTTCCGTGACTTCAAAGCGGGTAAGGGTTTTAATTATAGTAGCGAGAATAATCAGAAGGGCCGGGCCGGCGGCAAAGGCTGTGACCAAAAAACGAGGAGCCATAATGGCCGTCATCCAGAAACCACGCCCGGGTGTGCCGGCATAGATAAAAGCTGTGACAGTGTGCATTACAACCGCCCACGGCATGGAAAGATAAATGAGCGCTTTAACCCACCACTGCAGAGGAACTTCCCTTTTCTCTGCCCCCATGGCTGTCCAACCGATGATAAGGTTGAGAAGCATGAAACCGGGGAGAAAAACGGTGTCGTAAAAGAGCATGGAGCCGGGAGTCGGATTCAGGGGCACATTCAGGATGCGCATAGGCATGCCAACGTCGGAAAAGACGAAGAGTAGACTCATAAGCAGGGTGCCGACAGCGAGGAACTGGGATAGGGCCGTAATGCGGGCAAAGGCCTTGAAATCGTGCAAATAAAGCGGCAGCACCACCATAAGTACAGAGGCGGCGACCCCTACGAGGAAAGTGAACTGGGATATATAAAACCCCCATGAGACATCCCGGCTCATACCTGTGACCCACATCCCCTCCCGCAGCTGGTACAGGTAGGCGATGAATCCGATACCGATACACACGGCCAGGGCAAAGACCCATATCCAGTAACCTTTTCCACCATGAAGAGTTTTTTCGAGCATATCAGCCTTCTGTTAATATCCTGTATTTAACAACTCCATCCGCAGATTTCGCAGATTACCGCAGATTATTAATAATGTTTCATCCACACACCCATCCATTCCCGCTTAAAAACGGGATCTTCGACCTGCATCTTGTATCTTACATCCTGAATCCTGCATCATCCATCTTGCATCCTAAATTCACGTAATATAAAAGACCGACGGACCTGTGCCCAAATCCGGTTTGCGTCTGATGTGGGGTTTCTCTGACAGGAGCTCACGGACCACGGATGTCGGGTCTTCGAGATCTCCGAACGTCAATACGCCCTCTTTACAGGCCTCTACGCAGGCCGGTATACGGCCGACCTCCAAGAGTTCCTGACAGAAATTGCACTTCTCAACTACCCCCCTGTGCCGGGTAGGGTATTCGGGGTTGATCTTCTTGATGAAAGGCCTGGGATCTCGAAAATTGAAACTGCGGGAACCGTAGGGGCAGGCGGCCATGCAAAACCTGCAACCGATACAGCGGTGGTAATCGATCATGACTATCCCGTCTTTTTGTCTCTTGAAGGTTGCCTGGGTAGGACAGACCCTGACACAGGGCGGATCTTCGCAGTGGTTGCACAGGAGAAAGAAGTTTTTCTCACGGACCCTTTTAGAGAGAAATCTGTGAGATCGTTCGGGAAATGCGTTTTCATAGGGCTCAAGAAAAAGCCATTTCACTTCGTGCTCGGGCTTGGGGATATAGGGGACATTGTGGATTTCATGGCAGGCTGCCAGACAATCATCCCTACAGTTGCCCCTGCACTTGTTCATATCAACCCCCATGCCCCATTGCCCGGCTTGCAGGGCCTTTGGGCCGGGCGACATCCGGCCTTTCAACTCAAACGCCCGGCCTGCGGAAGGCCGGGCCGAAACGACTAAGGCTGCAACTGATGCTGCCTTTAGAAATTTTCTCCTCGTCAGGGTCATGATTGTTCCCCCTTTCCGATCTCGGACGGGGCAACATGGCAATCCCAGCAGGGGGGTACAACATCGTTATAATCATGGCACCGATTACAAAACCGTTCAGTGGATGTATGACATCCTATACAGGTCTTGTGCAGGTTCATCTCAAATTTATCTCCCTTTGTGGAGGTGTATATGAGCAGGTCATCCCTCACTACCGCAATCCTCCACGCATCTAAGAGCCGCATGTGGTTAGCTCGCATAAACTCCACTGACTCGACGCACCTCTTTTCTTTGGCAGGAAGTTCCAGCTTGGGAAAAGGTTTACCCTGGCCTATCTGGTACCAGTAGAAAGGGAAGGCGGCTGCAGCCACAAAAACTATGATCCCGCCTATAACCCATCCCTTGTTAAACATCATTATTCTCCCTTGTCCATATAAGCGCTAAGTTATTTTGTAAATGTTCACAGGTTACATCTATGCCGTACGGGGTTGTTTTGAAAGATGAACGTCGAACATCGAACATTGAACGTCCAACATCGAATAAAAAAACAACTACCCAACACCGAACATTCAACCACGTCAAGGTGTGGTTTCGTTTCAGTGGTTTTGATATTCGTAGAATATATCGAACTCAATTCCCTTCGCTCACTCCGTCTATCGGAGGGAGAATAATGGAATGCCGGAGATCTTGTGTTGAGCGGGGATGGAATACTGGGTTCCTTCAGCTGCCTTTTTTCTATATTATATGTCTGTTTCTTCATCTTTTACCATTCAACGTTCGATGTTGGACGTTCGATGTTCGATGTTCATTTTTTCAGTACCTACTGATCAAAAATAACTTAGTGTTTATCCCCCTTCTCCTCCGGCTCTAAGTAGGGCAGGTCCTCCCCCCGGATATCCTGGGTCCGCTCCTTTTCCCCATCCATAATCAAAGCGTTTCCTAACAGTTCGTGAACCCCGGTTACACCTACCTCAGGGGCCCAGTACTCCATGAGTGTAGGGAAGGCGGCCCGGTCTATGGCACAGATGCAGGCCAACATATTTACACCGTGCTTTTCCCGGACATGGCGGACCGCATTGGCACGGGCAAAACCGCCCCGCATCCGCAATTCCATATCTTCTCCCGCATGGAGGCCTGCACCGCTTCCGCAGCAGAATGTCTGTTCCCGGATGGTTTCTTCAGGCATTTCATGAAAATTATTGCAGGCGTTATTAATAATATGACGAGGCTCTTCAAACATACCCATGCCCCTGGCCACGTTGCAGGAGTCGTGGTAGGTAACGTTAATATGATCGTTTCGTTTAGGATCAAATCTGAGCTTATCTTTCTTAATGAGGTCGGCCGTAAACTCGCATATGTGGACTGCTTTGGTGGAGGCGGCATTATCAAAGCGGGTTCCGGTAACAGGTGATACGGGTGTTTCCAGAAAATCTGGAGGACCGTTCATGGTATCCATATACTGGTTCAGAACACGCCACATATGGCCGCACTCGCCGCCGAGGATATATTTCACACCGAGCCTTTTCGCCTCTGCGTAGATCTTGGCGTTCAACAGCTTTGCCACTTCGTGGCTGGTAAAATAGCCGAAGTTGCCCCCCTCTGCGGCATAGGTGGACCAGGTATAATCCAGACCTAATTGATGGAAAAGCATCAGATACCCCATACAGGTAAAGATGCCCGGCTCCGAGTAATAGTCGCCGGACGAGGTGACGAATAGGATCTCGGCTCCCTTGCGGTTAAAAGAGGGTTCGATCCTGACCCCGGTGATATCCTCGATGTCGTCACAGAGAAAATCTATCGATTCTTTCATGGCCTGGGGTTCCATACCGATATGATTTCCAATATGATGGCATTTGGCAACGGGTGATGCAATCCAATCGATGTTAAGGCCTAATAGATTCAAGAGCTCCCTGGCAATAATGGTGATCTCGGCCGTGTCAATGCCGTACGGGCAGAAGAGGGAGCATCGCCGGCACTCCGTGCACTGGAAGAAGTAGTACCACCACTCCTTCAATACTTTTTCGGTGAGGTCACGGGCACCGACCATTTTGCCCATGATCTTCCCGGCCCTTGTGAAATTGTGGCGGTACACCGATCGAAGGAGTTCGGCCCTGAGCACCGGCATGTTTTTCGGGTCTCCTGAGCCGATAAAAAAATGGCACTTGTCCGCGCAGGCCCCGCAACGAACGCAGGTATCCATGAAAATCCGGAGGGAACGAAATTTTTGCAAACGTTCACGAAGTCCGTCTAAGATGATATCCTGCCAGTTCTCCGGCAGCTTCCAGTCATCGTCTTCCACCCGCCAGTCGCGGGGGTTGGGCATGTTCAGGAACTCGATGTCTTTGGCCCGGGCTGCGTGGCAGTACATCCCCTTTCTTAAGATAACGGGGGTATCCATCCACCCGGCCTCCGGCATGGTAAGATCTATCTGTGAGAGTTCTTCAAGTTTGGGAAGATCGTTACCCACGGCCTTACTCCTTTCCCGTCGAAGTGGCTAAAGTATCATCGAGCGGGATTCCTGCTTCCGTCATTTTATCGCGAAATTCGGCCTCAAAGGCCCCGTAGGTATGGAATTTCACAGGGTAGTTCCAGGGGTTCTCATGATGGACAGCACGATTGTTGTTAGCCAGGGCCCGGGTAGGAGAGAAAAAGATACCCAATGAATGCATCATCTTGCTGAAGGGAAAATAGGCTAAGAGGGTACTGACCAAGAAGATGTGAATGTAAAAGAGCTGCCCGATTCCATCTATCATCACAGGTCTGAAAGAAACCAGACCCATAATCAGTTGCTTTACAGAGGGAACATCAATCCCCACTATATAGCGCATGAGGACCCCGGTGGTGGCAATGGCTATGAGGAGAAACAGGGGGAAAAAATCGTTCATCAGGGAGATATAACGGAGTCTCGGGATGACAAGCCTTCTCGCTAAAAGCAGGGATATTGCGCAGAGCAGGACCAGACCGCTTACCATCACCTGCGGGATCCCCACTTCAAGCCACCCGTCAATTCCTTCCACAAACCGCACAGGGAACGGAACCGGATTGGTAAAGAACCTCAGATGTCTGAAAAGGGTCGTAAACATCGCGTAATGAAAGAGTATGGCGAATACCCAGAGCCACTTGGCCGAGGCATAGGTAACACCTGAACCCCCTGTTCCCACTCTCGGAGAGAGGTTCCTGAAGAGGGATCTGAATAGAAAAACTTCGGAAAGGACCCGGCCGATGACTTGGCTGGTGGAGGAGGGATTGTCTAATTTAGACTGCCTGATCCAGTTAAGGCTTTTCTGCTGACCGCCGGTGGTCGGGATTTTGAAAGGATTAGGGATACGCGACCACTTTACGAGACGCTGCAGAAACCCGAAGAAAAAGATGGCCATGGCAGCGTAGGGAATAATAACACCAAAAAGATAGGTGAGCCCCAGACCTTGGACCCCGACCCATGGGACAAGGATAAGAATGATTACCGCGATCAACGCATAGGCGATACCGATCATAAGTCATCCACTGGTATTAACCACCAAAAAGGTTGTCAGAATGCGCACGGATTGAAAAGTTTAGGAAACCCAACCCTATATGTCAATAGGGAAGTGGATTTGGAACAGGTTAAGAAATTCACCGAGAGCGTCCAATGGCGTAGAGGCGAACCGCAGGGGCACGGATCGTTTCTTCCGATCCTTTTCAAGATGTCTAAGGCTCCTTTCAGGAATGCTGCTTTCGCCTGCGCCATTATTACCGATGAAAGCTGTTAGGGCGAGTAAATAGACGTCTGTAAATATTGGCTTGATCTCGGAGAATTTTGATCACCCGTCCATCCTTTGGGCCACAAATTCTCAAACATTCACGAAAAAGCCTGCGCGCAAACGGCATCATCACCTGAAACTCCTCAAAAGAAATAGCCCTGTCATCCCTCAGCACATGAATGGCCAATTTAACGGGCCTCCTCGCATTTGGGCCATAGGCCTCCACTGCCATCCTTGCTGTTTCAGATTTACCCAGAGGCAACAAGCCTCTTTCAGGCAGGGTCACATAAAGCATCCTTGATATCACTCTCGCCAGAATGTCCCCACTGAAATGCCCCATGCATTTACCATTTCTCGTGCATATCCCTTCCATCCCATGGTCAGCTGACATCTCACGTTTCAAGTCGATTGCGCACCGGTAGTACATCCACACGATCCAACGAGTAAAGGCAACAACTGCAGCGTCTTTTGTGGGCCACTTGGGATAGGGCCTGAGAAGCAATCTCTTAAACCATCCATCATCCTGGATAATCACCCCGTGGCGGGCCGCATGGGCCAAAGGGGTCGAAAGCTCGAAAATCTTCTCAATCCCCTGCTCGTCAAAATCTACGATCTGAATTGCAACCGGGGCCTCATCTTTGTCGTCATTTCCAAGACTCATCTTGAAATCAAATAGAATTCTGCGAAGCCTTCTCGTCTCTTTTCCGGGTTGGAGCAGGACAAGAAAGTCAATATCAGAGTGGCGTGTGGCATTCCCCAGGGCATAACTGCCGAACAGGACCAGGCTGTGAATCGACTGCCGAAATGAATCAAGAAATGCCTTCATCTCCCGAATGGCCCATCGAGCCTGCTCGGATTCCGGCCCTAACCCCATATCTTGAGCAACCGTTTTCAAGAAAAGCTCCTGCCTCAACCTCCAATACCAGAAAATATGGCCTGCTCATAACGCTTTCCAGTCAGGCAATGCTTTAGTAAATTCTTCCTGAAATGCAGGCCGTTTTCGGTTCATCTCCTTTACTTCGTATCCAAATTTCTCCCATGTTTCAGGAGTTTTCATTACATCAACCCAAATATGTCGAACTTTGGCCATCACCAAGGCTCTGCGGGCATATGTCCTTCGGTCAAGACTGCGATTGAGGTTGCCAAGTCCGGTCATGTAGAAAGATAAAATCTTTTCTGGGTACATCTTTTCCAGCTCCTCTGCTATCTTGAGGATTTCATTTCCACCATATTGTAAATCTGGATAGCGGGATTTTTTCAGGAGGCTTAAAGCCTTATCATATTCCTTGCGGAACATATGGATCTTCAATCTTTCAGCATCCCGTGCCTTTTCAAGAATGCTGAGCATGCGCGGCTCGAAATCACCCCACTCTTTTTCAGTGCACATTTTCTTGAAGATCTGGTAACCGTTCAGGGTCAATGGATCTGTTGCCTGGCCGAACTGAAGCTCTATATATCCGGACCGATCATCCAATTTTTGAGCACGTTCCATCATAAAAGAGCGGAGTTCATCCATTCGTCCTTTCGCCTCTTTTAACCCTTTCTTAGCGATTTCAATACCCTTGTCCTTCTCGCCCGTTTCCCAGTAAAATGTGGCCAGATCATAATAGTCGGCGCCAAATTCCATGCGAAGAGAGCGTAACTCCAGATATTTCTTATGATCTCCAATTTTCCGGTAGATGCGCCGAGCGTTCACAAGGGGCCAGTCACGGCCAATGGCTTCAAACCGTTCTGCCAGATCTCGAAGGTCGTCTTCATCATGGCAAGCCCCATAAGCAACATCGTAAAGTGCATCGTCTAACCCGGCGTTGCTGCTGTGGATGTACGGCAACACTTGATCGAGAAGCTCCTGGCGGTATTCACGGGGGATTTTCCTGTCTTGGAGCCCTTTGTATACTTCATAAATGAGGTCGCCGACGTGGTCCACTAAATCATAATCCCCTCCACCGTACTCATCCAGGTCGGATAGGTCCGGTTCCAGTTCCCACCACAGTGCAAACAGGGCTTCAGCTTCGGAAACAGTGTCTTCATCTGGAGCCAAGGTCACATGGTCCTTGAGAAATTCAAAGCATTCCCGCCGAATCTCCGGTCTGTCCGAAGCAAGCTCTTTAATCAGTTTACCCAGAACATCAGGGTTCGCTGCCTCAATGAGCCCTTCAAGAGGGTCTTTTCGTTTCTTCACTTTATTTGCTTTCATTTCTTACAATTATTTGGTGAATGGGCATTGGGCTTACCGTATTGATCCAAATTACACCCTATCCTTGACACTTTCATTTTGATGTTTGTTTTTTCCATCTCGTTTTTGCCCTTTTCTCAAAGGACTCGGGTGGTTCAGGGCGATTTCCGGCCGCAATCTCCTCGAAATCTCCAATGAAACTGTATTTTCTGGAATGATCTTGGCGAACACGCTCTACGAGGGATAACCACATTTGGTCGCATCCCGCCTTTTCATAAAGCTTCCTGGCATTCCGAAAATGCTCCAGCGCGTAATGATAATATTTGCTTTTTCCCTTCCGTATAATCCGCATTCCCAAAGCAGCGTAGATCTTGGCTGCGGCCTGGCCATGTTTTTTTGCAAGCCCCTTTGCCGCCTTCTCGGTGGTATAATGGCCGATTTTTTCGAGCTTATTATGTTCGACATCAAGAATATGCTCTGAAAGAACTCCCCACTCTTTCGTTCCCGTACAGATCTCAATAAATGCAGACAATGAGCTTTTCTTCGCTTCCTGTATCGCCTTCCCATGCCAAAGTTGGAAATCCTCTTTGGGGATGTATTTCCTCAACCGGTCATAGCCGATGTCCGAAGGGTATTCTATGAATTCTGCCCAGGCGCTTTCAAGGGCATCTTTTCTACGCCCCAGTTTGTTGAGTAATTCCTGTCTGATCTCTGTCAATTCATAACTGGACTGATTCCTCCATTCACGTTTTTTTTCAAGCTTCAGCCCTTTTTCAGCCCAAGTCAAGGCGTCATCATAGTGCCTTTTTGCCTTTTGGAGTGAAGCGATATGTTCGCAATCCTTTGGAGTTATACCCACCTTCTCGCAAAGCGCAAGATAGGCCTTAACATCCTTCTTCACAATATGGATATCTTTCAACGTATTCGCACTCAGGTAAACATCTGCGGGATAGTCATAAATATACCTGGTCTCTTTGTGTTCAAAGGGGGCAAAGGCTTCCTCAAATCGATCCTGAAAGTGCCGTCTGAATACGAGAAACCCTGCCTTATTGAGAACCTTGGCCAGTTCCTTTTCCATATCATAACAAAACCCATAGTCATCATTCCCCATCCATTTCAGGATATCTCCAACAGTCTCCTCAGCAGCACGTCCCGCCTTCTGTCTGGCCTCGATCCAGGATAAGAACAAATCCTGAAAAAACATTCCAAGATTACCACTTGAATCG
>JACNJD010000019.1 GCA_014382715.1 Candidatus Desulfacyla euxinica
GCCCATTTGAGAAGGCTCTGAGTATAAATTCCAGGTCGACTCTACCGGAACACATAACGCGAATAAGCCTCATTTCATCAGTATATTGCAGTCTGGAAACTCCAGCTAAGTCAGCAGCGCCATATACTCACCAATGGCATACAAAACCTATAATTCTTGGTTTAAATCCAAGACCTGCACTCATTCGGTTTACCTCCTTTGTCAGTTATCCCGGTTTTATTCATTAATAGTCCTACACATCTCCAACGGCTGTATCAAATTGCTGTATGATTTCTTCCGCTGGAACCGCTGCATCAATCTGGCTAAAGAGCTCTTCATCGGTAAAATGCTTTAGGATAATAGCATTTGTCGGGCATTTTGCGTTACAGAGCCCGTCACCTTTACAGAGAACAGGATTAACCCAGGCCTTTCTGCCCTGTGGTGTCTCACGGAACTCTATGGCGCCATAGGTACACGCCGTAATACATGCCCCACACGATACACAATCGTTATCATTTACTTCGCAAACAGAACCTGAGGCGATGACGGTATCTTTTGAGAGAAGCGTTAAGACCCTGCCTGCAGCACCATAAGCCTGATTAATCGTTTCCTTTATATGCTTAGGATAATGAGCCGTTCCACAAAGATAAACGCCATCTGCAGCAAACTCAACCGGTTTTAATTTGACATGGGCTTCTTTGAAGAAGTCATCCGGGCTCAATGTTACCTTGAAGTGTCCGGCGATCTCTTTGGTTGTTGCGGAGGGAATCACAGCGGCAGCCAGAGAGAGCACATCGGCATCTATGGCAAGCTTCTGATCCAAAATGGGATCGGTCACGACAACCCTTATAACAGGCCTGCCTTCTGCGGTAGTTGCTTCCACCTCGGGCTTGTCATCCGGCTCATAACGGATGAACTTCACATCCTTTTCTGACGCTTCCCGGTAATAATCCTCACTAAACCCATATGTTCTCATATCCCTGAAGAGGATGTAGATATCCATGTCGGGGGTTATCTCTTTCAGCTTCAGGGCGTTCTTTATGGCATGTGTACAACAAACCCTGCTGCAGTAATTTCTGTCCTCGTTTCTACAGCCGACGCATTGGATCATCACCAGAGTCCCGGCATTAATCACCTTTTCTTCTCCGCTGGCGATCTGCTCCCCGAGCTCAAGGTGGGTGAACACCTTCTCATCTTGTCCATAAAGATATTCAGTCGGTTCATATACCTCAGCACCTATGGCAATGATAGATGCACCATGTTTTATCTCTTTGACCCTGTCTTCGGTTTCCACCCTGGTTATGAAATTCCCCACATAACCCGAGACCTCCGTGATGGTGGCTTCATGGGATACATGTATCAAGGGGTTATTATAAACCGCGCGTATTACATCATTCAAATATGCTTGAACAGGCATGCCTTCCAGGGTGGTGTGAATTCTTCGCGCCATCCCCCCAAGGTCTTTATTCTTTTCCACTAAGTGAACTTCATGTCCCTGGTTTGCAATGGAGAGTGCACAGGTCATACCGGCGATACCGCCGCCAACCACCAAGGCCGCCTTGTTTACGGGCAGATCAAATTCCTGTAATGGCGCCAGATAGCGTGCTCGTGCCACCGACATGCGGGTGATATCCTGTGCCTTTTCAGTAGCCTCTTCCTTCTGTTTGGAATGGACCCAGGAGCAATGCTCCCTGATATTGGCCATTTCACAATAATATTGATTAAGACCCGCCTCCCGAAGTGTGTCCCGGAATAACGGTTCAAGGGTCCTGGGGGAGCAGGCAGCAATAACTACTCGATTGAGACCTTTTTCCTTTGCCAGGTCTGTTATTTCCTTGGCAGAATTCGTCGCGCATGAAAAAAGCTGTTCCTGAGCGTAGACAACATTGGGTAAGGTTTCGGCATATTCAACTGTGGCAGGAACATCTACGACACTTCCGATATTCGCCCCGCAATGGCATACAAAGACGCCTATCTTTGGCTCCTCTTGGGAGACATCCCTTTCTGGCGGATATATTCTTTCTTTGGCCAGTTTATCCCGTCTATAGTCGAGGAATTCACCGCATTGGGCGCTGGCCCCGCTGGCCGTAAAAACCGACTCGGGGATATCCGTAGGTCCCTGGAAGGCCCCGCTTACAAAGATTCCGGACCTGGTAGTCTCCATAGGATTGGAATGATCTGCTTTACAGAATCCGTGTGAATCGAGCTCGATTCCGAACTTATCCGCCAGTCCCTCATTATCCTTAGGAGGATTCAATCCAACGGACAGTACCACCATATCGAATGCTTCCTCTTTTACGCCGTCACAGGTCGTAGCATATCTTAAGAAGACATTCTTGGTTTCCGGGTCCTCTCTTACGATTGACGCGTAGCTTCTGATGAATTCAACCCCGGGAAGCTGTTCAGCTCTCTCGTAGTATCGTTCAAAATCCTTGCCAAAAGAACGGATATCGTTATGGAATATAGTACACGCTGTCTCTGTGTCATGATCTTTTGTCAGAATCACCTGTTTCTGGGTATAGGTGCAGCATACGCCTGAACAATAGCTGTTGTCGCCCGGGGTAACCCTCCTGGAACCGACACATTGAATCCAGGCAATTTTTTTGGGATGTTTCTTGTCGGAGGTACGCAGTACTTCACCTTCGTATGGACCGGTGGAGGATAACAGCCGTTCATAGTCCATACTGGTGACCACATTCTGCATCTTTCCATAGCCATATTCATCCTTTACCTTAGGATCAAACGGCTCAATACCGGAAGATAGAATGATCGCTCCCACATTTACTTCTACCTTCTCCGGCTTTTGTTCAAGATCGATGGCTTCATTCTGACAGACACCTTCGCAAATACGACATTTTTTCTCTTTGAGGTAGATACAGCTTTCATCAATATATGAGATAAGGGGAATTGCTTGAGAGAAGTATACATGAACGGCTTTATTCTGCGATATTTCCTGATTAAATTGATCCGGGTATTCCACCGGACAGTACTCTACACAGGTGGTACAACCCGTGCATTTGTCCTCTATAATGTATCTGGGCTTTTTGACAAGCGTTACCTGAAAGTCTCCGGCGTTCCCTTCCACACGGTCAACTTCAGTATATGTTAGGACTTCTATGTTTGGATGCCGGCCGACCTCGACCAGTTTAGGAGAAAGTATTCACATGGAGCAGTCATTGGTGGGAAAGGTTTTGTCAAGCTGGGCCA
>JACNJD010000300.1 GCA_014382715.1 Candidatus Desulfacyla euxinica
GCCCAGATCGGTAATCAGCCCTCTTTCGTAGTCATCGCTGATTGCGAGAGACGATAAAACGAAAGAGGCGTATTCCGGCTGAAGGAGTACCCCTTCCAGACCTCCTGACAGATCTCCCTTCTCAACACTGCATTCACACTGATCCACAGAGATCAACTCAGAAATGCCTATTCCTCTCTCCTTTAGACGTTGAAAGATATTCCGTGACGCAATGAGGCCATCCTGTCTGTAGACAGCCTCTTTAACACCGGAATAAACCGCCTTTGCGATCAGCTCTCCCATCTTCGAGTGGCCGCCTGCATTATTGATTCTAATGCCTGTTCCCTGAACAACTATAATATTGTCTGTTCCGGTACCGGTAGCCTGATTGACAAGGGGGGTGTAACGGCTCCTGACATCCAGATCCTGCAGAGCCGCTGTTTTTGCTTCTGTGGCACATATAATGGCCCTTGTCATGGCCCTGGGGGTGAGTTCCATATTGGGCAGGATAATGATATTGATGGTCCCCGGTTCGTAAAACCTGCCTTCGTCCTCAGACATTCGCATGGCGTTTGACCTGACACCCGCAGTTACCAGTGCATAGACCTCCATTTCTTTAAACCGCGCCTTCTCAACGGCCAGGTTGTCCATGTCGGCGCCTGTGAAAAGAAAGCTGGTGTTCTTCTCGGATTTTCCCAGGATATCATATATCCGCTTCCTTTCGTCCTTTAAACCGGACTTATGGGTGATTCCCCAAGAGGGGGGAGGGAGGTAATGATTGCCGATAGATTCAATCCCCTTACGCTCTCCTTCCAGCGTAGAGACAACGGTTAAGGGCTTTTTGAAATCGATAATAAGAGTCTTGTTCTCAAAATCACGAATCGTACTGTAGTATATACGCGCATCCTTTATATAATCTATGTCAATACTAAGTTTGCGTGACTTGAATATCTTCTCCTGGAGTACCTGGTCTTGCCTCCTTGAAAACTCGTCTCCATAAATCGTTGATGAAAGCCAGGAAACAAAATCCCCGGTCCTGGTAGATGCCCTGCAGGTTAGATCACAGTTGAAGTAAAATATTTTTCCCCTTTTTACGGCCTCCACATCCTTCCAACCCGGGCGATTAAAAAACCTCCTCGCTGTTTCTCTGTCGCCACCGCAGCCATAGATGATCTGCGGATTAAATTTCATCCACTCCTCCTCGGTGATAACCACAATATTTCCATTTTTCCCCAACGCTGGGGGGATGCCGCCCGCAGCCTTGATCATCTCAGTCTGAAAGGAATCATCACCCGGGGTCATGACCCTGTCACGTCCCATAAGCCGAATGACCCTTTTCTTTTCTGCGGCGGGTATTTTGGCCGTTTTCCGGGCAATGAGTTGAAACCGTGTCTTGATCTGCTCTTTAAGGTTTTTGGCCTCATCCTTCTTATTGAATATCTTGCCCAGCAGATCAATATTCAGGTAAAGATCATCGATACTTCGTGCGTCAAGGGTAACCACTGGGCATCTCCCATCGAATCGTTCTCTTATTTCCCTGTGGAGAGAGGAAAGGAAGATCAGATCGGGCTGAATCGTCTCTATCACGTCAATGGATGGAGAAAAAAAACCTCCCACAATCGGCTTGCCTGCTGTTTCCGATGGATAGGTGCTGTGATAAGTGATGGCTTCTACCGCATCTCCCGCGCCGATACTGAAGATGATTTCGGTAATGGTCGGAACAAGAGACACCACACGTGAGGGAGGTGTTTTGATTACGACACTGGTCCCACTGGCATCGACAAACTCCTCGGGAAAGCAAAAACCAATGGCGGCATTCAGAAAAAGTCCCATAAACATGATTAACACCAGCACGAATCTATAAACACTGAACGCCATTTCTTTTTTCATTCTTATCCCTCTATTTCAAAATCAGGTTTCACGTGTACGCCGCAAGAAAAAATGAACGTCCAGGTAAGCGAAGACTCCGACATCGAATGGAAAAACACCAACTTTAGGCACTTTTTCGGTTTATCCGGGTTAGGGGGTTATGATATCCGTGTAATCTGCGGATCAGAACTCATAAGTAGCCCGTAAGAAAACAGACCTCCCGCTCCCCGGGTACTTTCCCGAACTTGTCTGCCCCGTAACCGGGTCGCTGAAGGAACCGAAAAAGGTATCGTACGATTTATTAAAAAGATTGTTCCCCTCGAGAGACAGCAGCCAGTTTTCAAAAAAACGCTGCTCAAGTCTGAGGTCCATGGTCACATAAGGATCCAGGGTGCTTACAGGATCTGTAGTGGTTTTATCCGTGCCGTAGAAATAACGATCCCCAACATAACGGACCGTTGCTGTGGCGGTCAACCCGAAAGAAGTCCAGTACGTGAGGTTCCCCCTGAACAGATGTTCAGGTGTGTATGTGGCCCGCCGGGTTACAAATTCATTCTCCTCTTCAGCATCTGTGTAGGTATAGTCCAGGGCAAGGGTCATATCGTAAAACGGACCGATCTTGGTTCCTACCTCCAGGCCTTTGGCCTTAGCCTTGTCTAAGTTCTGCGGAGTCCAGACCCAATTGCTGTCAGGGGCCCACAGGATCTTGTCATTGAGGTTCCAATTGAAGTATGTGAGAGATAAGAATACCCTGTTGTCAAATAATTCCTGTTCAACACCGGCGTCGAAATGCCATCCCGTTTCAGGTTTGAGATCAGGATTCCCTTTGGTATATGGACCTGCAGGCCAGAAAAGATCGTTGGGCGTGGGGGCACGGAAATGCTTTCCGTAATTGAACTTAACAGCGGTGCTGTCAAGAGGATTGACGATCAAACCGAAACGGGGAAGGTCTTCCGTACCAAACTCGGAGTGGTCTTCATGCCGCACTCCTGCCACCCCTTTGATATACTCGCTGGGACGGTATTGGGCCTCTCCGTAAATTCCCAGGGTGTGCAGCCTGGCAGAGGTATTAGAGGTAGACCCTGGAACGTCCGCGCCGAAGGAATCGATGTCCGTGTTTTTGTTTTCCCAGGTATAATGTTTATATTCCGACCCCACCAGCAGGTTTGCGCCTTCGAACGGTTTGAAGTCAATATCTCCTTCAAAACCCAGGACCTTGTTGGTCACCCAGGTCTTCGCTCCGGTACCGTTAAAGTTCCACCTGTCATAGTTGTAACCGTCCATATATGTATAATCACCCC
>JACNJD010000144.1 GCA_014382715.1 Candidatus Desulfacyla euxinica
ATATCTGCCATGAAGGTCAGCTAAGGCAAACTTTGTAATATCATCATTCAGACGCGTGAGCCGACGTTTGAAATATATCATGGGAAGGCCTATCAAAGCTCGTGGAATGAAAACCTGGGATATCTAAATAGGGTTTTGTCTATAGTCCCGCATAGAAGGAGAAGGAGGTGTTTGACTGCCTACGGCGCAAAATTTTTATAGTATTGAAAAAAATTAAAGAAATGAAGCTGAAATCAAAAGGAAGGACCTGTTAATTGAATCTCCGCAGATAAGGCGCAAACACCGGGATTCGCATTACACCCGGGGGTGCGGCGCAGACAGCGGGGATGCTGTTGATGACCGATCCGGCCACGGCGTACTGTTCGCCCACAGTCCTGTAACCGGTGTCTTCCGGCGTCACCAGATTCACCGAAATCTCGACTCCTGGGATGCCGTGAATCTTTACATCCCACAGATTGTAGTTTTTCTCCGCAAGGTGCTCTTTCTCCATAATCCATCGAATGGACAGGGTGAAGAAACGTTTCCCCTCCACAATACCGTGCCAGCGCCAGTGGGTCACGGAGACCGTGCCTTTCTTGATTCGTCCTGCGGCGATTTCAAGGTCTCTGGTAGCGGGCAGGACCTCATGGTCGGACTCCACTCGGTCTAGTGTAAGACCGAGCCGCTCCACCAACTGCGCCACCACCTCCGAATACATCCCGGTCATGAGTTCTGCGGGGGCCCAGGATGATTCGTTGAGATCCACCTCGTTTGGGTTTGCACCGAAACCCAGGACATTAAAGACGTAATTGGGGTTGGGGACCGAGGTGCAATCCACGATCTCGCCCACATGAATGCGATCGATCCGGGTGCAAAGACCGGTGGCCGCGGCGGCAATTTTTTCGGTGATAAACCCCGGGTTCAGACCGGTGCCGAAGAGGGTTGTACCACCCTTGGAACAGGCCTCGTTGATCTCCTCCACATATTCGGGACCCCAATGGTTGGGGAAACTGTGCCCGTTGATGCTGATCACATTTTTCCCAGAGGCCAGAAGAAGGCAAATGTCTTTGTTATGATGCGTGTACGGGGGTTGAATGCGCGGGCAGTGGAGGACCACATCGGCATCCAGCGCGAGAATTTCATCCATACTTCGCGTGGCCGTAACGCCGGTGGGATCACGACGGGCGATCTCTCCCGCATCCCGTCCCGCCTTGGATTCCCCGTACACCAGAAGACCCACCAGGTCCAAGTCGGGGTGATCGATAACCGCCCGCAAACAGGTTTTTCCCATGGACCCGGTGGCCCATTGAATGACTTTGTATCCCATGGTCTAATAGAACGTCTTTCCGAAAAGCTCGTCGCTGAGACCGATCAGGTCAGCCCACTTCATGGGGCCTCCCCGGTCCGCTGGAAAGCCTGTCCCCCAGATCATCCCGATATCGATCATTCGAGGATCGCTGACAATCCCCTTTTCAAGGAGAGCGTGGCCGATTTTCACCATCTCGGTGAGCACTTCGGTCTGCATCTGCTCGGCGGATATCTCCCGTTTTTCCTTGAGAGAGATGAGAGGGAGCACGGTCGGATCCACACTGCCGTCTTCCAGAAAAAATCCCTTTCCGGACTTTTTGAATCCCATTCGCCCGTCACCGACCACATTCTTCAGGGTGCCCTGTTCCATGCCTTTGCCCTTGAGCACATTATAGCTGATGTCAATCCCCACCTCATCCATGAGTCTGATGGGGCCCACGGGCAATCCGAACCGGGTGAATGCCCCGTCAATATTCTCGATGGTGTTTCCCGCTTCCAGAAATTCCAGCGATTTCATAAAATAGGGAAAGAGCACGGCATTGACCACGAATCCGGGATGGTCTTTGCAGACAATGGGCCGTTTTCGAATCAGAGCGGCAAAGTTCAGGAGGTTATCCACGGTTTCCCTGCTGGTTTCCGCCCCTTGAATCACCTCGACCAGCTGCATCAGCCAGACCGGCGAGAAGAAGTGGGCACCACCAAACCGTTCGGGCCGGCTCACATATTGAGCCATTGCGTTGAGGGGAATGGAAGAGGTGTTGGAGGCGATGATGCAGTCCTCCTTCACCAGTTGGGAGAGTTCTTCATAGACCTCCTTTTTCACCTTGATATCTTCAAAAACCGCCTCAACAACCAGGTCGGCCTCTTTGAGTTCCTGGCCGTATTCCGAAGTGACTGTCAGACGGCCCATGAGGTCTTCCACCGGGGCCTTCAATTTCTTCTTCTCCGCCAGTTTTTCCAGGATCTTTTTTACGAAAGTCTTCCCGGGCTCCAGTGCCTGAGGCACATCTTTGACCACCACCGGGATCTGGGTGTTCCGAAGAATATCAATGATGATGCCCCGCCCCATGGTTCCGAATCCCAGGATGCCCACCTTGTTGATCGGTTTTGGCTCAAAACCCTTGGTCATCATGTTTTTGGGCTTGTCGCTCATGGTCTTGAGGAAAAAGATATGGATACCCCCTTTGGCCTGGTTGGAGAGCACCGCCTCCACAAAGAGGTTCTTTTCGATTTTCAACCCCTCTTCCAGCGTGACCTTAGCCCCCTCCTGGATCGCCTTGATGGCCAGCATGGGACCGGGGATCTCCCGTCCCCGGGTGACCTTCAGGACTTCCTGACGGGCCATGTCCGCCACCGCGTCGATCTGTGAGAAATCCTGATCTTTCCGCTGAAGAGTGTTCGGATCGGCTGCGATCTTTTCCGTGAATCGGATGGCTTCTTTTAGAAGATCGCCCTCCGGACCAACCAGAAGGTCGACAATTCCCGTGCTGTGAGCCTTTGCGGCGGGTAACATTTTTCCCTTTAAGATGAGTTCGATGGCGCCGTAGCCGATGAGGCGGGGCAGTCTCTGGGTCCCCCCACCTCCGGGAAAGATGCCCAGACTGCATTCGGGTAGCCCGATCAAGGTGGTCTTTGATTCTTTTGCGATTCTGGCGGTGCAGGCCAGGGCGAACTCCAGTCCGCCCCCAAGGCAATGGCCGTGTATGGCCGCCACCGTGGGGTAAGGCAAGGCCTCCAGCCTGTTGAACATGGTGTGAAAAACGCCCATGGCCTTGGCCGTGTCTTCGGGGTCTTTCATTTCATCGAGCAGGTTCAGATTGGCACCTGCATGGAAGTTTTCCGGCTTCCCTGAGATGAAAATGACGCCTTTCAAATCGCTCGCTTTTTCCAGGTCCTCAATCAGGCCCCCTGCCTCATCGATGGCCTCCCGGGTCCAGGTGTTCATGCCCTCGGCCGAAACATCAAAGGTTACAATTCCCAGTTCACCCTCTTTAGTTAACTTATAAATCTTGCCGTAACTCGTCATCATCAAACCTCCTTACATTCACGGTTAACACCCCATTCAAGCTCTCTTTTTGCGTTTATCCGTCTCTTTTCCAATAATGATGAGAGGACAAGAAGTCGAGTCCATCATCATTGGAAAAGAGCCTGGTCCATGAGACCAGGAGGAACCCCGGACCGGCTTGTGCGGGGCTTCGGGGACCTCATTTTTTCTGAGCATCGTGAAAGCGGTCGCATCAGGACCTGGGGGCCAGCTTAACGAATTCCGGGACATTCAGAATCCCCACCCGGTCTTCGATCTCTTGAAGGAATTTACGCCCTTCGCGGGTAATATGCAGCAGGCCCTCCAGATCCAACACGATTTCCTTTTGTCCTTTCAGGTGACGATGGCAGACCTCCTCCAGAACAGGGACAGACCGCTGATCCAACACCCCGTCCACCCCCAAAAGGACGGTGTCCCAACCCGAGTGCTTTTCATTAATGTGGATCATTAGCCATTCCTCTGTTTACCTCTGAAAAAGACCGCCCCGGTTTTAACACCCTTTTGCCGGAGTCGCCCGATGCGGGTGTAATACCGGCAACCTTAGAACAGCGGTTCGAAAATAATATAATCGGTCACTGGGACGTGCTTTCCATCCTCAGCATGGGCCATCCGGATGGCATTGAGCCCGTGGTGACGTTTGGGACCAAAGGTGATTGGTCCGCCCATCCCTTCAGGTCTGAAATCCTTGAGACCCATCATGGCCTCGGTAAAGGACTCCCGGGTGAGATTGGGGCCTGCCCGTCTCAATCCCTCGGCAATGAGCATCATTGTGGTGGCGCCGGTTACCCCCAGAAACTTGATCCCTGCAAGCTTTTTTTGATACTTTACGAGGATATCCGCCACCTTGTCGCCGGCGGGCTCCACACCGGGGATGGCCACATTGGCGGATACGGCCGGATAGGCCCCTTCCCAGAGTTTGCCCGCGATCTTGTACATGAGCGGATCCCCTAACGGGTTGGCGGTAAAAATCTTGGGTCGATATCCCACCTTGGCCATCTCTTTGAGGATCAGGGCCGCCTGGGTTGGGGCGCCGTAGATGATGACCGCGTCAGCCCCTGTTTCCTTCAGCTTCATGGCGTGGCTGCCCAGGGCCCGCTCCGTAATTTCATAGGGGACAAACCCCACGAACTCAGCCTTCCCTGTGAGTTTCTTCATGCCCCGTTCAATGCCTTCCTTGGCCGATTTTCCCCAGCCGTCGTTCTGTCCGAAGAGGGCGATTTTCTTCACCCCCACGTCATTGACGGCAAACTGGGTAATGGCCTCGGCCTCATCCACATAGTCGGGATAGGCGATGAAGATATGGCGCATCTTTTCCGGAGCAACCCCCACCCACATCCTTGGGTTGGCGTGTACATGCACCACCGGGATTTTGCTATCCAAAAGAAAGTCCTTGGAGGCGTTGGCGATGGCCGAGCCGATCACACAGCCGTAGGCAAACACATCGTTTTTCATCCCCTTGAGATTTGCCAGGGCACGGGCCGGGTTGTAGCCGTCGTCTTTTAAGACGACCTTGATCTTCCTTCCGTGGATGCCCCCCTGATCGTTGATGTGCTGGGCCCACGCGAGATTTCCAAGGCCCATGCCGCCCCATAGGGCCGCGGGTCCGGACATGGGCACGGTGATGCCGATGACAACCTCGCTGTCGGTCACGCCCGGGACCTTGTCCGCGGCAAAGGTCACCGCGGGAAGAAAAATGGAAACGAGCAACAAGATGATCAAAAATATAATTTTTCTCATGATTCACCCTCCTGAAAAAATTTGATGGTTAATGGTTAAAACCCCTGGACTAGCCACCTCCTTTCTTTTCGAATTTCATATGGCCTGTTCCGCTGACAACCGAATTAAAAAAACGCTTAAACCCTTTCCACGAATTCTTTTCCCAGAAGTCCCTCGGGACGGACCAGGAGCACGGCAATAATGATCAGAAAGGCGAGCGTGTTCTTGAATGCAATGGATATATATCCCCCTGCCAGGGCTTCCGCCACCCCGAGAATGAGACCTCCCACAATAGCCCCGGGCAGGCTGTTTAACCCGCCCAGAATGGCCGCTGCAAAGCCCTTCAAAAAGGGCTCAAGCATAAAAAAAGGATCCAGCAGGAGCAGAGGAGCCAGAAAGAGTCCCGCAATGACCCCCAAGAGCGCGGCCATACCCCAGCTGAAGGCCAGGATCCTGCGGGTAGGGATGCCCATGGTCTGGGCCGCAGGGAGGTTTTCCGAAGTGGCCCGCATGGCCAGCCCCAGGCGGGTCTTCTGGACCAGCAGGTAAAAGAGCAGGCTTGCCAGCAGGGCGGCCCCCAGAATCCCGAGGCTCAGTTGGCTGATCACAACGCCGCCCACGTCATAGATCTCAATATCTGAAAGTGGAAAGGGAAAGGGCTGGGGTTCCTTTCCCCCGAAATAGGCCACCAGGCTCTGAAGGATCAGCCCCAGACCGAGGGTGAGGATGATCTGGCTCAGTTGGGTGGCCTCACGCCTCTGGGCCGGCACCAGGACACAGAAGTAGAAAAGGATGGCGATGAGGGCCCCGGAGAGAAGGGCGGCCCCAAAGGCCAGGGCAAAGGGAAGGCCGATTCCCAGCAGCGCAAATGCCACAAAGGCCCCCGCCGTGGTGATGTCACCATGGGCAAAATTGAGAATCCGTGTGGAGCGATAGATCAGGGCAAGCCCCAACGCGACCAGGGCATAGATGCTCCCCGTCGCAAACCCGCCAACGGCGTATTGTAGAAAATTTGTCATCGGTTCTCCCCCTCCCGGAACCTCCCCTAAAAGCCCTCACACGCCATTTAGCGATAGGGCCAATTTCGAAAGTAGAGTCTCATTTTGAACCACCGCCCGTAGAGCCCCATGGGCTCAAAGATCAATATGAGGATGATGGTGACCCCGAAGATGGCAGGCACCATCTCTTTGTAGGAACTGAAGACCTGGGGGACCAGGATCACGAAGGCCGCTCCCATGATGGATCCTTCCACGGCGGCCAGACCGCCGATGATGACGGCCACGAAAATGGTGATGGATTCTGCAAAGGTGAACATGTTGGGCTCCAGATATCCCAGGAAAAGACCGTAGAGGCCTCCCATGATGCCCATGTAAAAGGAACTGACGGCAAAGGAGATGAGCTTGTACCTGGTAAGGCTAACACCCATGGCTTCCGCTGCGATGTCGTTGTCGCGTATGGCGATAAAGGCCCGGCCCATATAGGATGAAATAATATTGTAGGTAAGCAGGGTAAACAGGATAGCAAACAGAAAGTTGAAATAGTAGTTGAATAGGGTCTCGGACAGACCGAAGGGGGGCGTGAGTCTGGGTACGATCAGCCCCATTCGGCCCCCGGAGAGCCATTCATAATTCACAAAGACCTGGTAGACCGCAATGCCGAAGCCCAGGGTCACGATGGCCAGGTAGGGTCCTTTCAGCCGAAGTGAAGGGAATCCTACCAGGACGCCGAAAATGCCCGACACGATCCCTGCACAGAGGAGGCCTAACGGCCAGGGGACCCCCATTCTGCTCAGGTGCCCGAAGGTGAAGGCCCCGATGGCCAGAAACCCAGCCTGGCCAAAGGAGATCTGCCC
Organism: Candidatus Desulfacyla euxinica; assembly: GCA_014382715.1. Lineage (GTDB taxonomy): Bacteria > Desulfobacterota > DSM-4660 > Desulfatiglandales > Desulfatiglandaceae > Desulfacyla > Desulfacyla euxinica. The sequence continues at coordinate 6,900 of JACNJD010000144.1, forward strand.
CGTATACCCGATGAGGAGATTCTGCCCGAGGACCCCGATCATGTAGATGAAGATCAAGGCGGCGGTGTGGGCCACATATTCGGGTGTAACCAAAGGCAGTGCAAGGAGCATCAACAACAGGAAGGCCACCCACACACGGGTCCATGGTTTTCGAATCAGTTGGAGTTCCTGCCTGTAGCTCTTAACGAGATCCATGCCTTCCTATCCCCGGTAGAGTTGGTCGATCAGATGGTCGTAACGTTTTTCCACGAAACGGCGCTTAACCTTCTTTGTGGGGGTCACATCGCCGTCTTCTTCATAAAAACGCCTGGGCAGCAGGGCAAATTTTTTGATGGTTTCCACCCTTGCAAGGGTCTTGTTGACCTTGGCGATTTCCCCTTCGATTAATTTTCTAATATGGAGATTCTGGGTCAGGTCCGCAAACGTAGTGAAGGGGATCCGGTTGTCCTGAGCATATTTGGTTACATTGTCTTCATCGATAAGGATGAGGGCCACCAGGTATTTTCTGCCGTCGCCGATCACTATGGCGTCCTGAATGTAGGGGCTGAACTTCAGCTTGTTTTCCATGTGCGACGGTGTGATATTCTTTCCCCCTGCAGTGATGAGGATGTCTTTTTTTCGGTCAAGGATTTTCAGAAAACCATTCTCCATAACCCCCACATCTCCGGTATAGAGCCATCCGTCCTTGATGGTTTCTGCGGTGAGCTGGGGTTCCTTATGATACCCTTTGAAAACCCCCGGACCCTTGACCAGGATCTCTCCGTCCTGGGCGATCTTCACCTGAAGACCGGGGATAGGCTCACCCACATATCCCAGCCTGGGGTTGTCCGGCCGGGTGACAGCGATGATGCCGGTGGATTCGGTCTGGCCGTATCCTTCCACCAGGGGAATTCCCAGCCCGTTAAAAAACTCAAACAGTTCAGGAGCGGCCGGGGCCGCACCGCAGAGGGCCCAGCGAATCTTCTCTAATCCGGAATGTCTTTTGAGGTGCACAAGAACCAGCCAGTAAAGAGGCCAGTAGATGAAGCTCAAAGGGATGGAATTTCTGGACCTGAGTTTTAACCTGACCCGTTTCTTTGCAACCGCCATGGCAAGTCGGAAGAAGACCTTTTTTATGGGCGTTGAATCCGCCATCCTGATTTCCATGGCAGATGCGAATTTTTCCCACACCCGGGGCACGCTGCCAAAGAGGGTGGGAGACACCTCCCGTAGGTTCATGGCCAGGGTGTCCGGGCTTTCCACGAAATTGACCGTTAGTCCCGCATGGATGCCCATGAATACGGAACTCAGGTTTTCCATGACGTGGGAGAAGGGGAGGTAGCTGATGACCTCGTCCGATGAATCCGCCGGGAGCACCGACATGTAGGATTCGGTAACCGCCAGGATGTTTTTGTGGGAGATCAAGGCCCCTTTGGGGGGGCCGGTGGTTCCCGATGTGTAGATGACCATGGCGGTGTCTTCCGGGTCAATGGCCGCCATCCGTTCATCCACACCATGGGGATGGGTCTTCAGATAAGAAACCCCCTGATCCCTGAATTCATCAAAAAAGATGATTTTCGAATGGGAGAAGCCCCACAGCCCTTTGGGGTCCCAGACCACCACCTGTTTCAGGGAGGTTTCCGGAAGAATCTCAAGGATCTTATCCAGCTGCTCTTCGTCCTGGAGGAAGAGGATTCGGGCCTCCGAATGGTTAAGGACGTAGTTGATGCCCTTGGGTGCGGAGGTGGGATAGATCCCGCAGGTGACACAGCCGATGGTCATGGCGCCCAGGTGGCAAAACAGCCATTCAGGGCGATTGTCCCCCAAAATGGCGATGAAATCGCCCGGCTCTGCCCCCAGGGACAGCATTCCTGCAGCCGTTTCCCTGACCCTTTGCCCATACTCCCGCCAGGTGATGCTGTTCCAGATGCCATACTCTTTGCGCCTCAGGGCTTCCCTTTCTTTCTGGTTTTCAACCTGTTCGAAGAAGAGGGCGGGAAAGGTGGCCGGAGGACTTCCCATTACCACGTCCTCCTTTTTTTATAGAGTCGCCACCCCTTTGGGGAGGCTGTCTCGCCCCCAAGCCCTAAGTACAGCTCCTGAACATCCTCATTGGCCTGTAACTCCTCGGCATTTCCTTCCAGGACAATACGGCCCGATTCCATCACGTAGCCGAAGGTCGCAATGCCGAGGGCCATCTTGGCGTTTTGCTCCACCATCAGGATAGTGGTTCCTGCCTTGCTGATCTGTGAAAGGGCACCGTAGACCTGTTGACTGATCTTGGGTGCGAGCCCCAGAGAAGGCTCATCCAGCATCAGCAGCTTGGGCTGCCGCAGCATGGCACGGGCCATGGTCAGCATCTGTTGTTCTCCGCCGCTGAGGGTCTCCGATTGCTGCCCGGATCGGGCCTTCAGGATTGGGAAGAGTTCATAAACAAAGGCCATGTCCCGTTGAATGCAGGCATCCTTCCGGCCCCAGCAGCCCAGTTCCAGGTTTTCCCTGACCGTCAGCTCTCGAAACAGACCCCGATCCTCGGGAACATAGACAATTCCCATGGAGGATATGCGCTCCGGGGCCAACCTGTGGATCCCTTTGCCCTCAAATTGAATAGTCCCTTTCTTGGGCTGGTCCTTGAGGAGACCTGCGATGGTCTTCAGGAGGGTGGTCTTGCCTGCCCCGTTGGGCCCCAGAACGGCAAATACCTCCTTTTCCTGGATTTCCAGGGACAGACCGTGAAGGGCATAGATGCGGTCGTAGTAGAGGGTCTCTATACTGGTAATCTTGAGCAGAGGCTTCACCCTATCATTCCCCCTGTTCCTCGCCCACGTAGGCCTTTATCACCTGGGCATTTCGTTGGACCTCTTCCGGGGTTCCCTGGGCGATTTTGATCCCGTAGTCGATGGCCACCATGCTGTCTGCAAGCCTGGATGCGGTTTTGAGGTCGTGCTCCACCAGAAGGATGGCTGTCTTGTACCGGCCCCGGATTTCTGTAATACGATAAGCGGTTTCTTCCTTTTCCTCAGAGGTCAGACCAGCCATCGGTTCGTCAAGGAGAAGCAGTTTTGGTTCCATTGCCAACGCACGGCCGATCTCCACCCGTTTTTGAATGCCGTACGGGCAATCGGATACCAGGGCCTGTCGATATGCCTGCAGATCAAGGAATTCCATGATCTCTTCCACGGTCCTCCGGTGGCGCAGCTCTTCCCTGCGCAGCCTGAAAAAAGCGGACATGGGGTTCTTCCTGAATTTGGAATGTCTTCCCAGCAGGAGGTTGTCAAGGACCGACATATGGAGGAACAGGCGAAGGTTCTGAAAGGTGCGGGCGATACCCTTTTGGGAAATGGATGCAGGAGGAAGACCTCGAAGGTTTTCGTTTCCAAAAAGGATTTCTCCCGAATCAGGGTGGTAAACGCCAGAAATGCAGTTGAATATGGTAGTCTTCCCGGAACCGTTGGGACCGATGATGACCAGGATCTCCTCTTGCTTTATCTGAAGATCGATATCCGACAGGGCTTGAATGCCACCAAAACTGATGGCCAGTTTTTCAAGGACTAATAGGGTCATGGGGTTTGTATTCGGGTTGAGGTTGTCCACGGTCCTGGTGGAGTCTGATTGGACCTCCGGTGCATCTGAAAGGATTGATGGTAACCCCAGGCATTTTTGGGCTTATTAAAGAGCAAGAAATGTGCCGCTGCCTTCCTGCGTCACCCAATGAGAGGAAAGAGGGTTGAATAAAGGGGGAATCGGAGCCGTAGCCATTCACCGATTTCAGAAATGAAAGGGGTCGGTTACAGAAGAGAAGGCCATATGCTGTTTTTTGATGAACCATATACTGTTCAATGCCGGGTGTGTTTGCACAGAAAGCCTTCTTTTCACGCCATCCTTCCTTACTCCGTCCTCTTGGCATGTTTTTGGCAAGCACGTCTTACGGAAGGTCTAAAACCCGGGCCGGGATCCGATCGTAGGGTAAAGGATCAGGGTTTGGGGATCAACGGTCGGTCATAGTAGGGGATTATTGGCCGAATCCTTTGAGCCCGGGGGCGTTACCTAAACAAGTTTTGAAGGAGGTCGAAAATGGATCTAAATGATGTGGTCATTGTCTCGGCAGTTCGCAGTGCAATCGGAACCTACGGCGGTCAATTCAGGGAAACCCGGAATGTTCCGTTGGGTGTTCCTATCATGAAGGAAGCCATCAACCGTGCCGATATCGATCCGGCCGTGATCGATGATGTTGGCTGGGGTTGCTGCTACCAGCGTGCCCAAAACGAAGTGAATGTGGCCCGTGTCACGGCCATTGAGGCCGGGGTCCCGGTAGAGGTCCCGGCCTTTACGGTGATGCGGGTGTGTACCTCCTCCATGTGGTCAGTGGCTCAGGGGTTCATGGCCATTCGACAGGGATACAACGACGTTTTTCTGACCGGCGGTGTTGAGAGCATGAGCACCGTTCCCTATACCCTGGATGCCCTGCGTTGGGGGGCCCGCCTGGACAACGTGGTGGTGCGAGATATGATGTGGGACGGGGTCACGGCTGTCGGAGTGGGGCCTGCCATGGGGATCACGGCGGAAAACCTGGCCGAGAAGTACAACATCAGCCGTGAGGCCCAGGATCAGCTGGCCTATGAAAGCCATATGAAGGCCGTATCCGCCATCAAAGAAGGGCGTTTCAAGGAGGAAATCGTCCCCATTGAACTTCAGGGGCGTAAGGGGAAAACCATTGTGGTGGATACGGATGAGCATCCAAGACCCGATACCACCCTGGAGAGGCTTGCCAGATTAAAACCCAACTTCAAAGAGGGAGGGACCGTCACGGCGGGCAACGCCTCTGGCATCAACGACGGCGCAGCCGCCATGGTGATCATGCGAAAATCCAGGGCCGATGAACTGAGTGTCACCCCCATGGCCCGTGTGGTGGATTTCAGCGTGGTGGGGGTGGATCCCGACTATATGGGATGGGGCCCCGTGCCGGCCACGGAAAAGCTTCTGAAACGAACCGGAATGAAGCTCTCGGACTTGGGGCTGATTGAGATAAACGAGGCCTTTGCAGCCCAATACCTGGCCTGTGAGATGGGCCTGGGGCTCACCGATAAACGGGACATCATCAACGTAAACGGCAGCGGCATCTCCCTGGGACACCCTGTGGGCGCCACCGGAACCCGTATGTTGACCACACTTCTCTATGAAATGCGGCGGCGCAATGTCCAATACGGACTGGCCACATTATGTGGGGGCGGCGGCCTGGGAATGGCAATGATCATCGAACTGCCCTGAGGAAACGGGCTGACTTCGGCTGGTTAAGGATTAAACCCCTGGCAAGAAAACTGCCATTAGACAGTGACACTTCCCGACCTCTCCCCGGGAAGTGTCATTTACCAAGAAACTCATTCGACCCGCTATGCTGTAACCCCAGCCGTGTTCTTGATCTTCCTGAGGCGAACTGACACCCAAAAAATTTTTCTTTTGACACTTCAAGGCCCTTTTCCTAACCTATGCCTAACGTAGGAAATCCTATCAAGAAATGGGTGCCGGGCTTAACAATAATGATTCCAAGGGATGAACCGGGGTCGGAGCACTTCGACGAGGCCCGGAAACCGGGGAAGGAGGCTTAGAGAGGAATGAATACAGAAAGGCTTTTTCATACCGATCACGGTAATAAGGCTGTCATGGTTTTTACCATCTGTCTCGTGATCATGGTGTCCTCTGTGGTTCTGTCGTCCCTGATACAAACCGATTTCGGTCGAGTTGAGGTCACCAATATAACGTATGAGAATTTCAACGGGATCCCTGTTCGGGCCAAGCTGCTGAAACCCGGAGGGGCGATGCCTGATGATCGTGTTCCCGGGATCGTGTACATCCACGGCTACCAGAACAACCGCGAAACAGGTGACGCCTACTGTATTGAACTGGCAAAAAGAGGTTTTGCTGTCCTTAATATCGACGCGATCGGACGCGGGAATTCAGGCATCCCCAAAGACCCGGATGAGCCCGATTTCGACGAAACCTACGGCGGCCGCACCTCCCTGAAGTATCTGATGTCTCTCCCCTTTGTGAATGCAAAGGCGGTAGGCATGATAGGCCACAGCCTCGGGGCTGAAATGGCATATAAGGTGGCCCTGGAAGACCCGCAGGTAAAGGCGCTGGTTATAACCGGTTTTGCCTACACCATGGATGTCACGCGGAAGCAGCCGAAAAACATGTTGATGATTTTGGGCCGATGGGACGAGTTCCGGAAGAGGATGACAGGGACCAGGCACTTTGAAGAGGAGTGGATGAGCACTCCTCAAACCGAAAAGGCCTTCCCTGTTAAGGATCCAAAACTCGGCAAGACCTATGGAGAGTTCAGAGACGGAACGGCACGGAGGGTTTTTGTTCCAAGGACTATTCACATCCAGGAATCCCACAGCCATGCCGCCATCGCCGAGACCCTGAAGTGGATGAAAAAGGCACTTCATCCCCCGCAGAAATACTGGATCGACCCGGATAACCAGACCTGGCAGATCAAGGAATGGGCTACACTGACAGCCATGTTAGCCTGTTTTGCATCCCTTCTTCCCCTGGGGCTCATGCTGCTGAGGACGAGATTCTTTAGCTCGGTCCAGGGTCCTTTTTCCGGGGCATACGCCTGCTCGGGGAAGTCCTATTTCAGATTTGTCGGGATCAACGGGTTGTTGATGTGGCTCTTTCTCCCCCTGATTCTAATCCTTTTTGCCATCCATATTTACCTCATACCCATCGACAGGGCCTTTCCCATGATGATGGTCAACGGGGTTGTCTGGTGGTTTGTCTGGATTAATATCATAGGCTTTCTGATGTTTAGGCGCTGGTTCAAGAAGCGGGCAAGGGAGAGCGGTGTTACCCTGGCAGACCTTGGCATATCTTACAGACCTGATAGATTTGCCTTGGACGGGACAGTGATCGGAAAAACGATTCTCTTAGCTTTGACCCTGTTCGCCTTTGCCTACTTGAGCGAGCACGTGCTGGAGCATTTTTTTATTGTTGACTTCAGATTCATCTTTCCCTTTGCCAGCGATCTGACTCTCTACAGGGCTATCCTGTGTCTTGTGTACTTCCCCTTTATCCTTACCGGTTTTGTCCTGATGGGGATTTTCTTGCATGGAGAGCTGCGCAGACCAAAGAAAAAGATCTGGTTCAATACCTTTATCGCGTGGTCTTTCACCAATACCTTCGCCCTGGTTGCGCCCCTGATCCTTTTTCTGATGATCCAGTACGTGCCGCTGTTTACCACAGGGTTTATCCCTCTTGTGGGTCCGGGAGGGATGTTTGTCTCCTTTGTGATCAACCTCTTTCACATCATCGGTGTATTGATCATAACCACACCGATCTCAACCTGGTTCTATCAACTCACAGGCAAGATATACCTTGGAGCCATGGTCAATGCTTCACTGGTTACCTGGATGTTTGTCTCCTCACAGGTAATCGCACCCATACCGATTTGAGAAAGGAGCAAATCACATCAGGCTGAAGGTAATAACCCTGGAATCACCATGTGAATAAGTGTCACCCTTGACGACCCGGCTCCCTAATGTAACTCTCTTTCCGATCAAATTCATATCGGCATCATCAGGGTCGATATCCACCAGATTTCCCATGACCCAGGCCCCTTCATCTATTTCCGCCATGGCAACAATATATGGAGCGGGTACCCCTTCCGGCGCCACCCTGATGACTGTAAAGGTCCGAATAACCCCTTCACCGGCTATTTCAGTGATTTCCAGATCTGTGCCGCTGCACTCCCGGCATCGGGCCATGGGTGGAAAGGTCACGTTATTACAGCTATTACACTTGAGGCCCGGGAGTTCTCCCCGCTCTAACCCCTGCTGATATTGATCATAAGTAAGCTTATAGTCCATTTTTTAATTCCTCAGGATAATATTGCATATGGTTCCGAAGTCTCCGCCTAAGGTGTCAACCAGGCCAACCTGGGCACCTTCCACCTGGCGCGGTCCACTTTCTCCACGGAGCTGTTCTACAATTTCCGTTACCTGCGCGGCCCCGGTTGCGCCAATGGGATGTCCCTTGGCCTTGAGTCCGCCCGAGGGGTTGACCACCACTTTACCCCCTAAATATGTCTCTCTTTTCGCGGCCGCATCATATGCCTTTCCGAATTCGTACAACCCGAAACTTTCCAAAGCCAGGATCTCTGCAATGGTAAAACAATCGTGGAGTTCCACCACATCTATATCATCCGGACCCAGACCTGACTCTTTGTAGGCCTGAGCTATTGATGCCTCTCTCGCCATGACCCTGCTGAGGTCCTTTTGCAGATACAGTGGGCCGGCCGATGCCTGTCCCATACCTGCAATATAAACCGGTTTTTTTACAAGTTCCTTTGCCTTGCCCGCCTCGGCCACCACTACGGCCGCGGCGCCGTCCGAAAATGGACAGCAGTCGAAAAGCTGGAGCGGGTCGGCCACCATCATACCGCCCAATACAGTATTGACGTCTATCTCCTTTTGAAAATGTGCCTTTGGATTCATAGCGCCGTGGTAATGGTTTTTCACCGCTACTTCGGCCATATTCTGTTTCAAGTCTTTCAATGGAACGTCATATTTTTCGGAATACATGTGGGCTGCCATGGCAAATACACCGGGGAAGGTCAGACCTACCGTTGATTCATACTGTGCATGGTGGCCCATGGCAAAGGTCCTGGTCGCCAGTGGAGTTCCCATGGCACAGGCCCGCTCCGTTCCTCCTGCCAGAACCATATCATACACACCGGACCCCACAAGCAGGGCAGCGTGACGAATGGCAACGGTTGCTGTTGCACATGCCGACTCAAATCGGGTCGCCGGTACGCCCACGGGCAGACCGAGTTCTGCATGGGCAAAGGGCGCCATATGCATCTGGCCCTCTTCAAAATCGCCCAGACAGTTTCCAAAATACAGGGCCTCCATATCTTTTGGATCGACGTTGGATTGGGCTATGGCCTCATGACCTGCTTCGGCAAACATCTCCAGATTTGTCTTTTCCGAAACGCCAAATTTGGTCATTCCCACGCCAAGTATCGCTACTT
>JACNJD010000220.1 GCA_014382715.1 Candidatus Desulfacyla euxinica
TCGATCTTTCCGCCGTGTCGATGGATGATAATCTTGGAACGGGGCAGATCATGCATTGTGGGCTCTGCTTTTCCCGTAAACCTGGGAAAAAAGAACTGCTCCAGATCATCTTCCGCCAGCCCTTCGGCCCTGTACCTGATTGTAATAACCGGGTTTTCGTCTTCCATCATTGTGGAGACAAAGAGTCTTTCTCCCTCAGGCATGGACAGGACTGAATGTTTCAACAGATTGCCAAGGGCCTTTTCAAGCAACCCCTCATCTCCCTGAATACCAGTGACTGACCGAGAAAAGGATTCTATCAGATCAATCTCTTTCGCGTCGATCTGATCTTGTAGATCCTGGAGCAAGGAGTGGAGGAGATGGTTCAGGTCCACATCTGACACAGAGAGGGTAAATGGCTCTATGGAAGAGAGGATGATCTTTAAAATATGCTCAAGTCTGGCCACCTCTTCAACGATGATGTCAGCGAATTTCCGATGCTTATCATCCTCAGGAAGGGAGTCTCTCAGTCGGCGTGCAAACCCGCCGGCTGTGGTTAGAGGGTTTCTCATTTCATGGGCAAACCGTGCCGATATTTCCCCCAGGACCTTGATCTCCTCGGTTCGCAGCGCCGTTTCCTGCAATTTTTTCAGCTCGGTAATGTCCACCATAATCCCCTCAAGCCATTCGAGCTTCCCATCATCATCCTTGAAGGGAATGGCCTGATCTATAAGTACAAGCCTGCGTCCCGCCTTATTTCTCACTACCCGTTGGACCCGAAATCCTTCTGCATCCTTCTTTAAAGATCTCAATATCTCTTCAGCCTGCTCCCTGTTACACCCCCAGATCTTTTCCTGCCAGAACCTCCTGTTTCCGACCACTTCATCTATGGTATATCCTAATTTTTCCGTGAAATAGGGATTAATGAACTCCGTGGTACCATCATATAAAATCCTGTATACACTGAGTGGCAGATTATCAACCAGGGTGCGATATTTTTCCTCGGAAGAAACCAGATCTGCAGTTCTTTCCTGGACCCTCCTCTCCAGGGTCTTTGCATAATCCTCTATTTGCCTCTCTCTTTGTTTCAGGGAATCCAGCATGGTGTTCAGAGACTGGGTCAATAACCCGATTTCATCGTCAGGCCCTGACTCCAGGCGAGTCTCTCTCTTTCCCTCGGCTATCTCCCCGGCTTTGGTTACGATGTCCTCTATGGGCCGGATAAAAAGTATGGCAACCGCCCATATCAGGGCAAAAGAGATTAAAATCCCGGCCGCCCCAACAAGAATCATCAGATTTCTTGTCTTTGATAATCGCCCCACTATTGCCAGACGGGTTGCGTCCATTTCCACCACAGCCACCACATCTCCAAAATAGTCTCTTATGGGCCCCACCAATATGCAGCTTGCTGGATGACTGGATGGGGAAATCGAGATTACCGGGTATTCAGGTGGTCGTTCAGACAGATGTCTATCAGGGCAGGAGGCCTTTATCTCCTGTATGGTGGTTGAAAGAAGAGTGTAAGATTTACTCCTTTTTTCATATACGGTGATGTCAGCGCCCCAGCTCTTTTTGAGATCTTCTAAAAAAGGCCTTCCAAACGGGTATCCTATCTCAAAACTGCCCACCAGCTTATCCCTGTAATATACAGGGGCAACCCCTCGAATACCTAAGCCTGTCAGTCCTAACTCGAGACTTGCTATTCCCCTTCCACTCTTCATAACATCCATGATCGTCTTCCTGTAAGAGATCATCTCTTCACCAATATCCCGGGCATGCACCCGCAGGAATGATTTTCCTGGAGGGGTATGAAAATGGAACTGGCTTATCCCGAAATCTCTTTTGAGAAGATCATACAGGGGCAAGACGTAGACGTACAGGGCCTCAGGATCTCCATTTGCCAATAACCCCTTGACCCGGGGATCTTGAGCGACGATGGTGGCCATGGAAAGGGCCTGATCTCCCTTATGTCCGATCCTCGTCAAAAAAAGATGGTAGAAATCGAGGATTTCCTTTCGCTCTTCCCTCTTAATGAGGTCTTGCTGCGAGCTCAGACCGATATACACCAGCATCGTGGTCCCCAGGAAGGAAAACATAAGGAAGGGGATCAAGAGCTTCCATTTCAAACTGATACCCTGGATCCGGTATATGAAGTCTGATAACATGGTCAGAAGGGAAAATGCCTAAAGTTTGAAGTGCCTAAAATGCCTAAAATTAAAATTGCTTCCCTCATCGTTCTGTAAAGATCACATTTCTCAAATAGACCCGGTAAAACATGATGGTCTCGTAAAAAGTCTCCAAGGCCGTCACTCCCGCGAAAGCGGGAGTTCAGAACTGGATGATTTCCCTGGATTCCCGCGTTCGCGGGCATGACGAAAACGGGTCAGTGACTTTTTACATGGACGTCAATCTTCAATTGTCAATATTCAATATTCAATTTCTGGCAGAGACCAGGGGCATTTTTTTTATATCCCTGAGGATCCTTCTCTGTCTTTTCAATACATAGGGACTTGGTTTGGTTGGAGACCAGCGGTGCGGGCTCGGAAGGATGGCCGCTAACAGGGCGGCCTGGCGCCTGGAAACATGGGCTGATGAAATATGGAAATAGGTCCTTGAAGCCGTTTCCACCCCCATGATCCCCTTTCCCCAGTCCACCGTGTTTAGGTAGATCTCAAGGATTCTTTCCTTGGTCCAGAATATCTCTAACAGGACGGTATAGTAGGCCTCCAGGATCTTTCTCCAAAAACTTCTGGCGGGCCAGAGAAATACGGTCCTTGCCGTCTGCATGCTTATGGTGCTTGCGCCCCTGAAACCCTTTTTTGAAACCATATCTCTCATGGCTTCATTTATCTCCGTAAAATCGAATCCATTATGAGACAAAAAGCGTTGATCTTCACCTGCAAGAACCGCCTTTCTGATATGGGGAGCTATCTCATTTAGCGGCCGCCATTCTTCTATAGACGCTACCTCCTTGCCAGACCCCATGTTCCGGATTCCCTCCCAGGCACTCATCACAGTAAAGGGTGGGTTTATAAATCTCAACAAGACCACCTGTAGGACACTCAGAATCACAAAAAAGAACAGGGCAATCCCTATCCATTTCAGAATCCGGGGTAAAAACCTCTTTTTCTTCTTCTTCCTGGGCAAAACAGAATTACCCCTGACCTTCCTTCACATCTTCCCATGCCCGGTTCATCTGATCCAGGGTGGCCTCTTCCAGCCCCGTTCCCGAATCTGCTAATCGCGCTTCCATCTTCTCAAAACGCTCCAAAAACTTATGATTTCCCTTTCTCAGGATATTTTCGGCATTTACCCCCGAGTGCCTTGCCAGATTCGTCAGGCTAAAAAGAAGATCGCCCATTTCCTCGACAATCCCTTCCTGATCCCCATCGTTTATAGCAGACCCTAATTCCTCAACCTCTTCCCGGACCTTTGCCCAGATCTCATCCCGATTTGCCCAATCAAACCCGACCTTGGAGGCCCTTTCACTCAACCTGTGCGCCCTTAACAGGGCCGGTAAATCCGAAGGGACACTCTGGAGCAGAAACGAGGTGCTTTTGGGCCTCCCTGTCTCTTTCCTTTTGATCTTTACCCAGTTGGATGCAACATCTTCGGCACCATCTACCCTTGTATCGCCGAAGACATGGGGGTGTCTGCGGGTCATCTTCTCGGTGATTCCTTCAACAACCTCGTTGAAATCGAATTCCCCCCTCTCCGATGCTAATTGGGCCAAAAAAAGGATTTGAAACAGAAGATCACCTAACTCCGAGCAAACCTCCCGGGGTGATACGCCTTCGAGAGCGTCTAAGACCTCATAAGCCTCTTCAAGAAGATATATCTTAATGGTGTCATCTGTCTGCTCGGCATCCCACGGGCAGCCGCCAGGACCCCTTAGTCGGGCCACTAACTTCACGAGAGATCGAATTGCATCTGCTGATCTATTTATGTCCATCCTCCTTGATGACTCTCTCGATCTTTTCAGAAAAGGCCTTTTCGATCCTCTCCTTCTGCCCGACAAATTTCTTCTTCAAATTCTGATAGGCCCCTGGAGACAGGAGTCCGATGATGGACTGGTAGGAATTGATAATGATGGGCGCCAGTTTTGAATCAGTTATGAGATTTGACTTCGAAGGGACAAAAAAAGTAAGCAAAACAATAGCAAAATAGGTTATCAGAACACCCTTTAAGACAGCGAGGGCCGCACCGAGGGTCCTGTCTGCCCAGCCTAAGAAAAGCTTCCTGGCTAATTTTTTCAGCAGCCAGCCAACTACATTACAGAAGACAAGGACAACAAAAAAAATAAGCGCAAAGCTTATCAAAGCAAGGTATTTTCCTGCTGGGACGAACGGCTTCAGGAAGTCGGTCAGCTGTGGTTGATAAACAGAAGCAAGCCAGATGCCTAAAATGACACCCGCAAGAGATCCCACCTCCCGGATAAATCCCCGGAATATGCCGCGCACTATCAAGAAAACCATGCAGGCAATTATGATCAGGTCAAGCAGGTTCATATGGTTCTTAGCTTAAAGGATGATGGTCTCATAAAAAGTCGAAAACTTCAGGATTTGGAACAACGCCCTTAGTCTTAACCACTCACAATAATGCCCAATTCCTGAATCCCTAAATTCCTGAATTCATGTAAAAAGGACTTTTTACATGGGTGTCAATTTTATAACACAATACAGAGAAATCTTCAAGAACTTCAACGTCTGATCAGCAATGGATTGAAACGCGTGTCATCGTCGTACACATCTAATCCTTCATGTCGTTTTAGAAAGCCCACCACTTTATAAGTAACAGGTGTAGCAGCGGCCTCATAGGCAGACTTAACAAGCCATTGTGTAATGATGGCAAGAGCCAACGCCCTGGCAGGGATGGTTCCGGCAAAGGCCAGAACAATAAAAACCAGGGAATCGATCCCCTGGCCCACTAATGTGGAGGCTATGGTGCGGGTCCATAACCAGCGGCCTTTTGTGGCTATTTTCATCTTTGCCATTATATAGGCGTTAAAGAACTCTCCAACAAGATAGGCCAAAAAAGAGGCGGCGAGAAGCCTTGGCGCATACCCCAATATTCGGTCATAAGCGGCTTGCCCGTCCCAGAATGATGCCGGAGGCATTATCTGGCCCACCCAGATAGCAGCTACCGCGAGAAGATTGCAGAAAAACCCCAACCAGATGACTTTTCTCGCCTGAGAGTATCCATACACTTCGGTCAGGACATCCCCAGTAATATAACTGACAGGAAATATGATCACACCTGCGGGTAAGACAAGACCCAGCACCCCGATCAACTTCACTGAAGTTATATTCGCAACAATCAGACTCGTTATAAAAATGGCAACCACCACCACAAACCATGAAGAATAGCGGGTATTGGTGTTTATGTTTTCGAGTTTCTTCTTCATCTTCCTTCACTTATTAAGTGAGTCTTTAAATCCAAAATCCGCAATCCAAAATCTAAAATCGTGTCTGAACCACGCCAAGGCGTGGTTCAGACACTAACCCGGCTGGTGTTCCTTTCGAAGCAGGTCATTCACCGTCTTAACAGGATTAAAAGTAATAACCGGCACTTCCACAAAGAGGGTTATCCATCGAGCCATAGACCCGTTCCACAGCCCCGGGTGCTCCAGGGCCTTGAGATCTTTTCCATATTTTGACTTTTGGGATATAAGAACGGTCTTTGGGTCAGTAAATCTACGCAGATCAAAGGGTTTTCCCTGCCAGTCACGAACTCCGCATACAAGATCCACAGGATTGAAATGGGTAGAAGCCGCGAGGATATTCTGCTGTTCTTTTGAATCGGGATCGATCTGGGCGGTTTCCACTATCTGAAGGGACCTTTCCCCTGTTTCGTCTTCCACCCAAAAAGGGCCGCCACCGGGTTCTCCTTCATTTTTTACCATTCCGCACACCCTTACGGGACGATCCAGTCTCTCCATCAGATAAATTCTCCTATCCTCAGGGGATGCGCTCTTTATATGTCCGGGGATTGAAAGAAGAAGTTTCTCCTCTAAAAAAGAGGCAGCCTCGTCTAAAAGAGTGCCTAAAGTTGATGTTTGTTTTTCATTCGATTTTGGACCTTCGATGTTCGATGTTGGACGTTCATCTTTTATCTTCTGGTGGTCTGCATCACCCGATGCGAGCTTTTTCATATAACCCCGGATCTGGTTCTGAATGGAAATAAGGTAACCGCCAATGATCTTTTTCCATCTGAAGGTCTCCGGTTTAAGATAATCAGGCACTACGTTGTCTATATTTTTTATGAATATGATGTCTCCATCGATTTCATTCAGGTTCTTGAGCAAGGCCCCATGCCCCCCCGGTCTAAACAACAACCTTCCATCCTCTTGCCGGAAAGGTGTATTATCCAATTTAACCGCAATGGTATCGGTGGATTTTGCCTGCATGGAAAAGGAAATATCATAGGCTACACCATATCTCTCTTCATAGATGGGTCTGGCTGCTTTAAAAGAGGAATCGAACCCATTCAAATGTTCCTGTGAGACTGTAAGATGAAGAGGACACCGTCCATTTTCATCCGCCACATAGGAAGCAGCCTCAACCAGGTGCTCTTCAAAGGCTGTCCGACTCCCCTCCGGATACTCGTGGAACTTAAGCAGCCCTTTCGGAAGATTCGCATAATCGAGACCTTCTTCTCTGAGAAGAAAGCGGAGAATGTCTCTGAAATACCCCTTTTTTGATAAGGCATTCACGTTGAAACCCTGATCGGATAATGCCGATTTGAGTTCCCTGAAAAATGCGAATCTTTTCAGCCCATCCATAAAATCAAGGAGCTGTTGGGCATCTCCCTCCCCTGTCGATGCCTCAATGGAAACATCATCCCTCGTTATTTCATTCCCCTGATTCAGATACCGGAGAAGGACCTTGAACATCCTTGAGGCAGCTCCTGATGCCGGAACAAACTTGACACAGCCATGTACCGGTCCCCCTGTCTCATAGATCTCGATCAGAGAGGCCATATTTTCCCGGTCAAAGACCATAATGCCATTCCCAACAATGCAGGGGCCAGCCAATTTAAGAAAAAATTTAGGCATTTTAAATAAATCGAGCTGTCTATTGACCTCATCAATATTAAGCCCATGCTCTTCTATCTGCCTAAGATCCTTATCGGAAAAAATATTCTTGTCCATCTGCGCCTCGTTTCACAATTTGCTCCAAATAATGTTCATCTACTAATTCGTGCCCATCTAACATTCCCGCTTAAAAACGGGATCTTCGACCAGCATCCAGCATCAAGTATCAAATATCCCGTAACCAGTAACGAGCAACGAGTAACGAGTAGCCAGTACCCAATACCCAGCATCGCGAAAGCATCCCGGATGTCAACAAAAAACTGCACAAACACCCAAAAAACAGAGGCAGAATGGCATGTGCCCTTAACGATATCTTAGAAATTTATATGGAATTTATAAAATTTATAACTATAATAATAGAGTTTTGATTCGAAAGGTTGATTTGCTTAAGTGAACAATGAGCATCAACAACGAACTGTAATTATTAAACACCTTTAATGGAGGTCATATTAAATTGAACCCATTTTACAAAAACCTTGCCCTCTGGCTTGTAATCAGCCTTATGATGGTGATGCTTTTTCAGATTTTCAAACAGCCAGACAGGGCCAGTATAGCTATCAGCTATAGTGACTTTTTGAACATGGTGGACAGTGGAAGCGTCAACCAGGTGACTATTCAAGGGGAAAATATCTCCGGGATGTCCGGGCAGGGGCCCTTCAAAACCTATGCCCCTAAAGATCCTGAACTCATCACCCTGCTCAGGAGTAAAGGGGTCAAGATAACCGCAAAGCCCCAGGAAGATTCCTCGTGGTTCCAGGTCTTTCTCTCCTGGGTCCCCATGCTGTTGTTGATAGGCGTATGGGTATTTTTCATGCGGCAGATGCAGGCAGGAGGTGGAAAGGCCATGTCATTTGGCAAAAGCCGCGCCAGACTCATGACCGATTCTCAGGAAAAGGTCACCTTTGAAGATGTGGCGGGTATTGATGAGGCCAAGGAAGAGCTTGGAGAGATAGTGGAGTTCCTGAGCGATCCCAAGAAATTTACCAGGCTCGGGGGCAGAATCCCTAAAGGCGTCCTGCTCGTAGGTGCTCCAGGCACGGGAAAAACACTTCTTGCAAGGGCCATCGCCGGCGAAGCAGGTGTCCCCTTTTTCACCATCAGCGGCTCAGATTTTGTGGAGATGTTCGTCGGGGTAGGGGCTTCGAGGGTCAGAGATCTCTTTAACCAGGGCAAGAAGAATGCGCCCTGCATCATATTCATAGATGAAATAGACGCTGTCGGCCGTCATCGTGGAGCCGGTCTCGGGGGCGGACACGATGAGCGTGAACAGACCCTTAATCAACTCCTGGTGGAAATGGACGGTTTCGAGTCCAATGAGGGAGTCATACTCATATCGGCGACCAACAGGCCGGACGTGCTCGATCCTGCCCTGCTGAGGCCTGGCCGTTTCGACCGCCAGGTGGTGGTGCCGGTCCCAGATCTCGGGGGACGTGAGGGTATACTCAAAGTTCATCTCAAGAAAAAGCTGGTGGAGGATAATCTGGATGTCTCCGTGCTTGCAAGGGGCACACCCGGGTTTACAGGCGCTGACCTCGAAAATATGGTAAATGAGGCCGCCCTGATGGCAGCAAGACGGGGTAAAGACAGGGTGGAGATGGATGATTTCGAAGATGCAAAGGACAAGGTCCTGATGGGCGCAGAACGAAAGAGCATGATTATCAGCGAAGAAGAGAAAAAACTTACTGCCTATCACGAGTCGGGGCATACCCTGATAGCCAGGTTACTTCCCGACACAGACCCTATTCACAAGGTCACCATTATCCCGCGAGGTCGCGCTCTCGGTCTCACCCAACAGCTCCCGATAGACGAAAAGCACACCTACCCGAAAGAACATCTCTTGAATAACATCGCAATATTAATGGGGGGAAGGGCCGCTGAAGAAATCGTTCTGAACACCGAAACAACCGGCGCTGGAAACGATATTGAGAGGGCGTCAGAGCTTGCCCGTAAAATGGTCTGCGATTTTGGCATGAGTAAGGAATTGGGTCCTTTGAGCTTCGGGAAAAAAGAGGAACAGATATTCTTAGGGCGTGAACTCTCCCAGCATAGGGATTATGGTGAAGATACTGCGCGAAAGATCGATGAGGAAGTGCGCAATATCGTTACCGACGCTTACGAAAAAACCTGCCGGCTTATCAGGGATAATCTAAATACCATACACAGAATGGCCAGCGCCCTCCTTGAAAAGGAGACCCTCACCGGCAAAGATATAGACGAGATAATGGCAGAGGATCAGGAGCCGGACGTAAAAAAGAAGGCCAAAATTAAGAAAGCATCTGCTCCAAAAAAAGCCAGGCCGCGCACCGCGTCAGACATAGAAGAGGCTGAGGTTGAGTCTTCTGAGGACGGAAAAGAGTAGGAATGGGATTTACTCTAAGCTGGAAAGCCCATCGCCTCGACTTAAGCATAAGGACCCATGTCATGGGTGTCCTCAATATAACCCCCGACTCCTTTTCAGACGGGGGCCATTATTTTGAGGCAGACAGGGCAGTGGAACATGCCCTCCTGATGGATCGAGACGGCGCAGACATAATCGACATCGGAGGGGAATCAACCAGACCGTACTCCAAAAAAATCTCTATTGCAGAAGAGATAGACCGTGTGATCCCGGTTATAGAGGCGCTCCAGGGTGAAATCTCCGCCCCCATCAGTATAGACACCTGCAAGAGCACGGTGGCAGAAGAAGCATTGAAGGCCGGGGCATCCATCATCAACGATATCAGCGCCCTCAGGTTCGATCCAGAAATGGCCCAAATTGCGGCCCAGGCAGGTGTTCCCGTGATCCTTATGCATATGAAGGGCACACCCGGGGACATGCAGAAAAACCCTGTATATGATGACCTGATAAATGAGATCCTGGACTTTTTAAAAGATGCGGTTGACCGTGCCGAGGCGGCCGGTATCAGCAGGAAATTAACCGTAGTGGACCCCGGCATCGGTTTTGGAAAGACCTTTGATCATAATCTCAAAATCATCAGAGATCTTTCCCGATTCAAATCTCTTGAACGACCCGTTTTGTTAGGCCCCTCCAACAAGGCCTTCATAGGTCATATCTTAGATAGAGAACCCCACGAGAGGGACACAGGCTCCATGGCTGCTGTGGCTGCGGGAGTAATGAATGGCGCTCACATCATCAGGGCGCATAACGTAAAAAAGGCAGTGGAGACGGTTAGGATCATTGATGCGGTTAAACGCGGGAGAACTGCGGATTGATGATTTATGATTGTTGATTGTCGATTGATGATGGTGTAGCCGCAAGGCGCAAAAGTCATAAAAAAATAAAATTGATGAACTCGTAAAAGTCAAGAATCTTCCATTTTCGTCATTCCCGCGAACGCGGGAATCTAGGAAAACTAGGTATTTACGGACCCCCGCTCCCCGGTCGGAGTCGAGGACAAGCTTCGCGGGGGTGACGGACTTGGGGATTTTTTACGAGACGAGACCATAATGCCTGCATGGATACTTGGACCAAATACCGGGAACCTGGCCTGAATTTTCCAGTTTGCCAACTTTTTTCAATCGACAATCAACAATCATCAATCCAAAGGGTGAAACCTATGCTGTTCTGTATTGATATCGGTAATACAAATATTGTCCTGGGGGTGACAGATCAGGAACAAATCCTGCACCACTGGAGGATCAGGACCGAAAAGGAGACCACTGTCGATGAGTTGGGCATCCTTATAGGCACTTTTTTCCAATGGAAGGATATAAAATTCCAGGATATCCAGGATACGATTATCTCATGTGTGGTCCCCCCGCTGCTAAATACCGTGGAAGAGTTTTCACGCCGCTACTTCAAAGTTGAGCCCGTGGTTATCGGTCCCGGCACGAAAACAGGGATGCCGATTCTATATGAGAACCCCAAGGAAGTGGGCGCCGACCGGATTGTAAATGCGGTAGCCGCTTACGAAAAATACGGCACCTCCCTGATCGTGGTCGATTTTGGCACAGCCACGACCTTTGATTATATCTCAAAGGAGGGTTCCTATATGGGCGGCGCCATTGCCCCGGGGGTAATAATATCCTGCGAAGCCCTCTTTAAAGAGGCCTCAAAACTTCCGAGAGTCGAGATATTTAGCCGGCCGAACACGGTCATAGCAAAAGACACCATCAGCAGTATGAACGCCGGGATTATCTATGGCTATGCGGGTTTGGTGGACGGCATTGTCAACAGGATGCGAAATGAATCAGGAGAAGAGCCAATGGTTATTGCCACAGGAGGTCTGGCGCCTATTATCTCAGAAGTCTCGGAAACAATAGCCCATGTTGAGGAATTTTTGACCCTACAGGGGCTTATAATCCTCTTCAAGAGAAACCAGTAATGACAAACTCGTAAAAAGTCATTGACCAGCTTTCGTCATTCCCGCGCACGCGGGAATCCAGGGATCCCGACATTTCCATGCCAAACTCTAAACCCCAGAGACTGCCCCTTATCAAGCCGCCAAGGCTGAGGCCAGAGGATCTGATCGGGATTATCTCTCCTGCCGGACCTGTAGATGAATCCGAGTTGCAACCCGATCTGGAGTTGCTGGAATCCTCCGGTTTCAGAATTCATGTTGCTCCTCATGTATATGACAGGCATGATTACCTCGCAGGAGATGATGAGGCCCGGCTTTCAGATCTCCATGCCATGTTCAAGGACAGAAAGATAAAAGCCATTTTTTGTGCCCGCGGAGGATATGGAACTCTGAGACTCCTTGACAAGATTGACTATGATCTGATCAGGGAACACCCTAAGATAATCGTAGGCTACAGCGATATCACCGCCCTCTTGATGGCCATAAACAAAAAGACCGGGCTCGTAACTTTTCACGGACCCATGGTTCGTGGGCTTTCCGCCCTTCACGACACCAGCCGGGAGAGCCTTTTCAATCTCATCTCATCAGATCAGCCGGTTTCATTCAGCCCCATGGCAGGGAATTCTCTGATTTCAGGAAAGGCTGCCGGACCCCTTATGGGGGGCAATTTGAGTCTTATCTGTTATCTGGTAGGGACGTCTTTTCTTCCATTCCTTGACGGCTGTATCCTTTTTATTGAGGACAAAGGGGAGCCGTTGTACCGCATAGACCGTATGCTCACCCATCTTTCGTTGGCTGGGCAATTGAAAGGAATTGCCGGTCTGATCGGTGGAGAGTTTATCGACTGTAGGGACCCATCTGCCATCGATGATCTGCTCAATACTGCCGTGTCTAACCTGAAAATCCCCCTGATAACCGGGTTTCCCGTAGGACACGGGATGACAAACCTGACCCTCCCCCTTGGTATACCCGCGCAACTCGATACCGATTCCATGACCCTTTCAACACTGGAACCCTGCGTCTTCTGAAAGAGAGGGTTTGGGTTGCGCGTTGCGGGTCTAAGATCACGTTTTTTCGCCCGTAAAAATTTCCACGGGAAAATCTTTAAGTAAAATATCCACCGTAGCCAAAGGCATTTTTTCCAATTTAGCTTGCGCGGCAAGCATTCGGTCAAATGGATCACGATGCGGAAGATCCCATTCTCCCGCAAGCTGTGCATGTTCAGCGGTCACAGGCATTGCTTCAAAACCTGCTCGTGCTATCCATTCAGGTACATTTCTCGCGACTTGAGCAGCTTCAGGAAGCTTCCCCAAACGAAATTTCTTGGCGATTTCCCAAACCGATGCAGCGCTCACAAATACTGCATTATTTCTATCTTTTACAAACCCTTTAATCCCAGTCGGCAATTTAGGATCATCAAATAGCCACCATAAGAAAATATGGGTATCCAGCAACATGGCTATGATTCCCAGGCTTTTAATTCATTTTCAGGCAAGGGCTCAAAAAATGAATCGCTCACCGCCCCCTCTGCAATGCCGGGAACGCGTTCTTTCACCGGAGACAGTGGAACTAATTTAGCGTAGGGTTTACCCGCCTTGCCAATTATGATTTCCTCACCGGTATGAGCACGAACCAACAATTTGGAAAAGTGTGTTTTTGCCTCATGCACATTAACAACATCCATGATAATCACCTTCTTTGGGTTAGTCTATTTACTTAGTCTATATAAGTAGCCCATAAAATGCAATAAAAAACCGTAACCGTTCAGGCGTGTGTTAATGGGGACATCCCCTGCTCCCGAATACCTGTCCATTTTCCATTCTTAATAGAAAAAAGTCTTGACTATTTTTCAGAATCCTATAAAACGGCCTTCCAGGTCATTGAAACACCGGGGTATCTCAAACAGGTCGACAAAGGAACTTTTGTCATCGGTTTGGACCGTCTGCCCGGATCCTGCCCTGATTCAAAAGACAGCCACTGTTGCATCAGACATCACGTTTCACGCATCACATTTCACGTTCAAAACCTATTATTTTTCCAATTCTTCCTTAACAGCGAGGCCGACTTTTCCCAGAGTATACGGCTTTTTAATATACTTTCCCGCCCCTAACTCCTGGGCAAGGGCCACCTCTCTTGTTTGGACTACCAGACGTACTCTTCTGTTTTTGTGGGGAGGGTCAAAATTCAACTATAATATAGTGGTCTTTTCTTGGTTAATCCAAATCACGGAAATCATCGGGCACGTGAACTCTGGGTCTGTTGGCCTTCTTTATTCCAAGGGCATCATCCGCGATGAGAAGCCGCATGATGTTTGCCGTTCCCTCTCCCACCTGATAGAGCTTGGCATCCCGGTAATATTTTTCAACCGGCATCTCTAAGGAATACCCCATTCCACCATGGACCTCCATGGCCATTCCTGCGGCCTTTACCACCGCCTCACCGGCAGCATACTTACCAATGGCGATTTCCCGGGTAAAGGGCCGGCCCTGGTCATTGAGCCAAGCCCCACGTCTCACCAGAAGCCTGGCCCCTTCCACCATTGAGACCATTTCTGCTATGACCCCTTTGACGAGCTGAAATTCCCCGATCAGTTTTCCGAACTGGACCCGCTCATTGGCATACTTCACCGAGGCGTCAAGGCAGGCCTGGGCCAGACCCACCGCACCGCTTCCTACACTGATACGACCCCGGTCAAGGGCCGTCATGGCCACCTTAAACCCTTCACCCCATATGCCCAGGAGATTTTCTTTGGGGGCCGTTACATCCTCAATGTGAATCTCTGCAATGGGTGAAGATTTGTCCCCCAACTTGGGGGTCTCTCTGGGTGTCCAGCCCGGCTGATCCGTTTCCACGACCACGGCACACATCCCGCGATGTTTAAGTTTCCGGTCAAATGAACCATACACGATGGCCACGTCCGCCACCGTACCGTTTGAGATCCATGTCTTGGCGCCGTTGATTCGAAAGTGGTCTCCCCGATCCTCGATCCGGGTCTCGGTAGCGGCTATGTCCGATCCCACATTGGGCTCTGAAAAGCAGGTACACCCGATCTTCCGCCCTAAGACAAGATCTCTGACGTACTTCTTCCTCGCTGCTTCGGTTCCCCATTCCATGATCGTATAGGGGACGGTCATGGCCTGAAGATTAAACAGCGAACGGAGCCCCGAGTCGGCCCGCGATATCTCCTCGCATACCACCGAGTGGGCCAGAAAGCCCGCCTCTACCCCGCCATACCTCGGTGGAAAGGCACATCCGAAAAGCCCCAACTCCCCCATCTTTGCCACCAGGTCGCGTTTGAAAACGTCTTCCTTTGCTCTTGGCAGGACATCCTGTTCTGCGAATTTCCTTGCCATATCCTGCATGGCAACAATCTCTTCGGTCAAATCAAAGTTCATTTTTCAAGGTCCCTTCTGGATCATTTTCGTCCAAATCCCATCCGCAATCCCCCATCCAGGCGGATACACTCACCGTTCAAGTAGGGGTTCTCAATAATATGGCGGGCCAATGACGCAAATTCTTCGGGTTTCCCGAGCCGTGGTGGAAAGGGCACCTGCCTGCCCAGACGTTCTCTTACATTCTCGGGGAGTTTTCCGAGAAGCGGTGTTTCGAATATCCCCGGAAGGATGGTCATGACACGGATCCCGTTGTTGGCGAACTCCCTTGTCATCGTCAAGGTCATGGAAACAATTCCGCCCTTTGAAGCCGAGTAGGCAGACTGCCCGACCTGACCGTCAAAGGCAGCCACGGATGAGGTATTGATAACCACCCCCCGCTCCCCTTCATTATTGGTGGAATTCTCCATCAGTACCGGCGCGGTGGCACGAAGCAGATTAAAGGTGCCCACCAGGTTGACATCTACGATATTGGTAAACCAGTCAGGGGAGACAACCCCTTCCTTCCCCACAATCCTGACCGATCCACCGATTCCCGCGCAGTTCACCACAATATGAAACGTGCCAAAAGCGGTCTTGATTTTTTCTATTGCCCCGTCCACCTCCTTATGTTCTGACACATTTACGGGGAAGAACATGGCGCGGTCCCCGAGGGAAGCCGCCACCTGCTCTCCAAGCTCCTGATTCAGGTCCAGAAGGGCTACTCGAGCGCCGCCATCTATAAGGGTCCTGGCGACGGCCTCTCCGAGACCCGACACGCCACCGGTGATAATTGCAGCACTGTTGTTGATTTCCATGGTCCGTCCTTTCACATATTATAAAGGTTCAGGGTTAAAAATAAGGGATGGAACCTTAATGGCCTCGCAAAAAATCTCCAAAGCCGTCACTCCCGCGGCGGGATTAATTTCCCTGGATTCCCGCGTTCGCGGGAATGACAAAAACGGGTGCTTTCTGATTTTTTACGGGTTCATCAACCTTTGAACCTCTGAACCTGGTACCTTTCCGAGTTATGGATGTTGGGGAGGCGAGCGAGCCCTTTAGGGTGAGCTCGCGAAGCCTCCCCAACT
>JACNJD010000018.1 GCA_014382715.1 Candidatus Desulfacyla euxinica
TAATGCACGAAATCTTGACATTTTGTGGCCCTTGAATTATTCATAACGGCAGACGAAAATATGGATCAGGGAATTTTCACGTTTTGGGCTGGCAGTCTTCACTTTTTTGGAGCGATATGAGCGGGAAGATTAATGCACGTAATCTTCTCGCGCGACCGGATCCAATGAATACGGCCTGATACCACCCATGTTGTGATCACTTTGTCCCTGACTCACAAGGGAAATTTTCCTATAGTTCTTCTCCGAAAAAGCAAGTTCTTATAGTTTAAACTCTTCCCTTCCGTGGAGTACTCAAATCGAAATGAGATGGAACGTAAGATATCAACAGCTCTTATAAATGCCTGCGTGGTCTGTCGACATATAATCCTCACAATAATGATTAACTCTTATCAAGAGCTTGGAGGCGGCCTATGGAACGTTCAAAGGTTGAACATACGATAGAAAAATCTGAGTTTTTCAGAGGATTAGACAGGACTTATCTCTTAAAGATAGCCAGCCTCTGTCAGATACAAACATATGAGCCGGGAGAGTCTGTTTTCTCCCAGGGTGATTACGGAGAGCATCTTTACATCATTGCCGATGGTCATATATCTCTGGAGAGGTCTGTAGACTTGGGCGCACGCAAGGGCACTGCTGTGATAGGGGTCCTCGGCAAGGGACGGATCTTAGGTTGCTGGTCTACCCTCTTAGGCGAGCCGCACAACCTCATGTCCTCGGCCATCTGTCAAAAACCAACTGAGGTAGTGGCTGTGAAGGGATCAGACCTCAGAGAGATGATGACCAGCAACAGTGAACTCGGTTTTGTCTTGCTGGAAAGGCTCTGCTTCCTACTTCGAGACAGGATAGAGGGTGCCTTTGGCGCAATGGAAAAACTATTGTAGGGGTTCACGGGTTCTCCGCTAAACCAGGATGGAAAAAGCAAAGGGCATTTTGGTCATTAGTAAAAATAGCTGATGGCTCTCCTGAGACGATTCTCAAGCTCAACTCGATGATTCAGAGAAACCGCCTTATGGGTAATGTACCAGGTTAGGATGTTGAAAAACACCCATAGATCCATAATGGGAAAATCGCTGTAATCGTCATAACTCTCCGCTTCTTGAATCATTCTTTGATCAATTTCCTCTGTAGCATTTTTCCCGAACTCCATTGCCTTCATAACCTTCTTGTACGTTTCCAAAGACAGGGGTTGCGTCCGCCATTCCTTCCATGTTTTAACCTGACTGTTAAACCTTGTCAGGGCGGTAGACACATCCCTCTGAAAATCCATCCTCTCAAGCTCAAGCACATGCCGCTTTTTGAACCGGAAGAGCATTTTTTCCACAACCATACGATTTTCGCAGACAAGACGGTAAGCGCCTAATGCCACTATCAAAGGCCATGTGACATCGTAACTGTTATACAAATGCAATTCCGGGTGAAGCTTGTCTCCGGGTTCGATTTCCACAGTTACCTTCTCAAAACGATACCTCCGGCACATCCGGCCTTCGTCATTGTAAAATGATGTTTTGATGGTTGGGTGGGCGTCTGTAGAGGGGTTATTCGTCGAGCCTATAGGTAGGGTATGGGTTTGGGTAACAATGGCAATTTAGGGGAGTTAGATCCCAGGACTGGGGTCCATATTCGTTTTTGCCCATTTTCCAGGTTTGTGTTGGTAGTCTGAGCATTTGAAGCAACGAGCAAGGGCGTCTCCTCCTATTATTTTGCCCTTGACGCCGGGTCGTCTTTCTGCAAAACTACAATAAAGAAAAATCTTAGTATCTCACCAAAGAAAAATTCCAATTACAGGAGGTGATGTCGCATGGTCGATCGCAAGAAGTTTTTGACCAGTGTCATGTATTCGGCGGGGCTCAAATCCCTCAGGGAGGCAGATGTTGTCACCCGGGCTGTCTTAGGTGTTTTGAAGAGAGAAATTGGAGTCGAGATATCCAAACACGTTGAGGAAGTCTTGACACCCGATCTCAAGAAGGGATGGCAGAGCGTCGAGGCTATTGGTTCAAAAGACCTGAGGGAATCGATTAGGTAGTGACGCCTGTTGCCTGGCTCCGTTCTGCCGCTTCTCCAGTATTGCTGAGCTCTCAACGAGAGAGACCGGAAAAAAGGGGATGCTTTATGCCAGCCAGCGTTTCCTCCTGTGGTAGTGTTTCACATCGCGGTAGCTCTTCTTGCCCACCGCGGTCAGACCTAAGTAAAACTCTTTTACATCGGCATTGTCCCCGAGGGTCTTTCTTAGCATCACTGTCCAGGACAACGCGACCATTCTCCATCAGATATCGATAACTGGATCAACGAAGGTCACAAGAATTCTCAGAGGGTCAAGAAATGAAAGGCAAAGGCTACTCCTAAAGCAGGGAAGGTAAAATTGCCTAAAAAAAGAAAGACTTGGATGACTTTGTGAGAAAGGCCCATGAACAACTCTGATTTGGTAGAAGCGTTGACGTTGCACTCTAACTCTAAGAAACAAGACTGGTTTTGACGCCGGAAAATCAGTGATATCGTTCAGAGGTTGAAAAAATAGAGGGCAAAGTCAAAAATAGCGGAAAGGGCATTTATGTGAAGGCGTAGGGTGTTGATTTTCACGAATATCGGCACTGCGCATGCATGACTACAAACTCAAAACTTCACTGAAAATCAGACTGTTGGCGTGCGAGGCTTATGCACGTAAGTCACACCTGAGGGTGCTGCCAGATACCAAAGAAATCCTGACCATATTGTTTCTTTTCTCAAGGCCAAAATCGTTGCTTCAGTGTGAAGCCTGTAAACCCATTTTTTTCTTGACAGAAGACGTTGTTTGTCGTTTCATTAACTGTAGCTATTTCCACCAACCATTCAACCTCTATTCTGGAGGTTACCCTATGAAAAAATACCTCAAAATGTATATGCCTTGCTCCTAATAGGCGATTCTTGCCTGTTGGGAGCTTAATCTTCTTCTACATAAAGCCAAACCCTATAAATTCTATGTGGAACGGTTAATTCAAAAGGCCTTTCAAAAAGCGCCAATAGGAGAGCCTCAAGGGGGGAGATTGTCCTTTTGAGGGCGGTCATTTTTGGATTCCAAATAGAGTCGAGGTATACAAATCAAACTACAAGAAATGGGGAG
>JACNJD010000165.1 GCA_014382715.1 Candidatus Desulfacyla euxinica
AAACCAGCCTCCATCACATCCACGCCGAGTTTCTCCAACTGCCTTGCCAGACGCAGTTTTTCGGCGGCATTCATGCTTGCCCCTGGGGATTGCTCCCCGTCCCTGAGTGTAGTGTCAAATATGGTTACATGGTCTTTCATGGAATACCCTCCTTAGAGTTCGTCAAATAGTTGAGTCCCGCCTGAGGCGGGATTGAGTGGGGGATAGTGAACACTAACTCCCCGTTAAACATTTTTCTTTCCCGAAGTTTTACAGCGTTTCAGATAATTATTTTGGCAAGGCCAGAGAGAGGAATCCGAGTAAGTCGTACATATCCGTACGCCGTCGAGGATTCCGACCGATAACGCAGCCCAAAATCTTTATCTGGAAGGCTATACCTAAGGACCCTCCGCAGATCCCTTGGTTCTCGGGAATCTGCGGCGCATTCCTCCATGCCGTGACCTTTATCTATTCTCATTATTCAACTCCGGGTTGTGTTTTGAAGTTCTTTGGAAAGTTTATACTGAAAGCTATCCACCAACGCCTGCCAGCTGGCCTCAATGACATTCTCTGAAACACCTATAGTAGACCAGATCTCACGTGAATCTCTGGTCTCGATCTGGACCCTGACCTTGGAGGCAGTACCACCACCACCATCAATAACGCGCACCTTAAAATCAACCAGGCCCATCTCTACAATTTGTGGGAAAAACTTGGTCAATGCTTTTCTCAATGCGTTATCCAGTGCATTGACCGGGCCATCCCCTTCGGCTGCAGTGATCTCTTCCTCTTTTCCCACAGAGATCTTGATAGTGGCCTGACAGGCGCTCGGATCCAGGCCGTTTTTCTCAGTTGTCACGCGGAATGACTCGAGGGTAAACGGCTCTTGGAATTGACCGGTTACCTTTTTTATCAGGAGTTCTAAAGACCCCTCTGCAGCGTCAAACTCATAGCCCTCATCCTCCAATCGCTTGATCTCTCCAACAATTTTCTCGCTGTCATATCCGTTCCCCCCGAGCTTAATCTCCATCTCACGGGCCTTGTAGTCGATATTGCTCTTGCCTGAAAGATCTGAAACCAACACCCTTCGCCGATTACCCACCCTTTGCGGTTTCATATGCTCGTATGCAGCCGGGTTTTTCTGAATGGCACTCACATGGACTCCGCCCTTATGGGTAAAGGCGCTTTTCCCCACAAAAGGGCGCTGATTAAGTGGGGGTACATTGGCCACCTCACTCACGTAGCGGGACAGTTCCGTGAGCTGTTTCAGGTTCTCTTCTGCAATACAGATATAACCCATTTTCAACTGAAGATTTCCAATAACGGAGATCAAATCCACATTGCCGCACCGCTCTCCATAACCGTTGATAGTTCCCTGGACCATTCGAGCACCCGCCTGGACAGCGATTAGAGAATTTGCCAGGGCAAGACCGCAGTCATTATGGGCATGGATACCGATCAATATACCCATATGGGCTACGACCTTGCCCACGATCTCCTCAATCTCCCGGGACATGCTGCCGCCGTTGGTATCGCAAAGGACAATGACGTCTGCACCACCTTTCTCTGCAGCGGCTATGGTTTTCATGGCATAAGAAGGATTGGCCTTGTAGCCATCGAAAAAATGTTCCGCATCATAGATCACTTCCCTTGTCTTTCCTTTTAGATATGCCACGGTTTCTTCAATCATCATCAGGTTTTCTTCTAATGACGTCTTCAAGATCTCTGTGGCATGAAGATCCCAGCTCTTTCCGAAAATAGTTAGGGTCTCTGTTTCAGTCTTCAGAAGAGCCCTGATGTTCTCGTCCTTTTCAGGGGTTGTCCCGGGCCTGCGTGTGCTCCCAAAGGCCGTGAACCTGGAATTCTTAAAATCGACTTCCTGGGCCATCTCAAAAAACCTGGCGTCTTTTGGATTAGAGCCAGGCCATCCCCCCTCAATATAGGAGATACCAAAACCATCCAGTTTTCTTGCTATCCTCAATTTGTCTTCGGCAGAGAGGTTGACCTGCTCCCCCTGGGTACCGTCACGAAGGGTGGTGTCGTAGAGAATAATTTTGTTTGACATCTTTTCTCCCCGTTTGATTAATGCCAAAAAAAAATCCGTTACCAGGCTTGCCTGATAACGGATTTTAAAGGGTTTTTTTAAATCATGTCATTATCAGGCCAGGACATTTTAGTCTGACGACCAAAAGGAGGAGCAACAAGGACAGAAGTATCCCTGTTGCGTTGATAATGACGATAATGTTTTGCGAAAAATAAATCATGAGTAAACCGATTTAGCACGAAGTTGTATGGGTTTATGAATTAATAATGCATCTTATTCTACGCAGATCTATTTGTCAAGCTTTTTCTCTCTCCAAAGATCGATTTCTCATCTTTTTCAAAGAGTGTCGAATCGGTTTCAACCGGTAGATGATAAATCCAGCAAACAAGGCGATACCGGCTATGAGAAAAAGGGCTTGAAATCCACCCCATTCCCCAATATACCCTAAAATAATGGAACCGAGAAACGCCCCCGCGTCGATTCCTCCGGTAAAGATGCCGTTTATTTTGCCCCGGATGCCTCTTGGTTCCTCTCGAAGGGCAAGGGCATTAAGGGACGGAAAAAGAAATCCATGCCCGCATCCGGACAGAAGTCCCGAGACGATGAGTATCGTATCCCCTCCTAAAACGATGAGCACCAAAAAGCCGGTTCCCGTAATAATGAGGGCATAGGGGATGATACGATCTTCTCCAATCCTGTCAGCAAGCCGCCCGCCGAAAAACCTCGTTATCACCGCAGCCGATGAGTAAGCTATAAAATAAAGAGAGATAAAAGCTATGTGCTGTTCTTTGGCAAAGGGAGAAACAAAATTGCCCGAAGCGGCCAGACCAAAACCAAAAAGTATGGCCAAAACTGCTACCAGCAACATCTTCTTTCTTTTCAGGACAGCGAAAAAAGACGTGTCTGATCCGCTTATGTGAGCATCATACGACTCCCCCAGGGGGAGATGCAGACAGAATCCGACAAATGCCAAACCAGCCGCTACGAGGAATAAATACTTGAAATCAAATTCCCCGATGATGATCTCTGCAATCACAGGTCCAATGGCCAT
>JACNJD010000017.1 GCA_014382715.1 Candidatus Desulfacyla euxinica
TTATCCGGCCCAACCGAAAAGAAGAACGATGCGCTGACTGCATGATCAGCTAAAAGTCTGCACAACGCCGGGACGCCATATCTCGTTCCCCTGAAGGTATCAACATCGATCCTCAGGCCTATATGCATGGGAAACCTGCTATATGTTATTTAATGCCTGAAGGAAAACTGGGATTTTTTGTTCAGGCATTATTTGCACACTACTGATTCCTTATCTATTATCTCAAACTCTCCACACCTGATTGCTTCCCGCAAAAAGAAGTCTAAGGTTTCTTCAACGGATTGCTCAAGTTCAACAGCAGGAGCCCAGTTCAAAAGCCGCCTGGCATTTTGAATACTCGGTTTGCGGTGATCCATATCCTGGTACCCTTCACCATAATAGGTTCTGCTCTCGACTTCCCTGAAACCCGCAAAGGGTGGGAATTTTGAGTGCAAAGGATGCTCATTAAATTTAGACACCAAAAGCTGGGCCAGGTCCCTGATGCTGGCCTCATTTTCGGGATTGCCGATATTGATTATCCTGCCGTCGCAAACACTACCTTCATTTTCTATAATCCTGAAAAGACACTCCACACCATCAGAGACATCCGTGAAGCATCTTTTCTGGTTGCCAGAATCAATGAGTTGGATCGGGGTGCCTTCAACAAGATTCAGGATTAGCTGTGTTATGGCCCGTGAACTGCCGATGCGCGCTGACATAAGGCTGTCCAGTCTTGGCCCGATCCAGTTGAAAGGCCTGAACAGAGTAAACCGTAAGCCTTTCTGAGCACCATATGCCCAGATAACCCTGTCCAGCAACTGCTTAGAGCAGGAGTAAATCCACCGCTGCATGCGGATGGGGCCTAAAACCAGTTTGGAATTGTCCTCATCAAAGTCCTCATCCTCACACATCCCGTATACTTCTGAGGTAGAGGGGAAAACAATCCGTTTTCCATACTTGTCGCAATACCTTACCACCCTGAGGTTTTCTTCAAAATCAAGCTCAAACACCCTTAAGGGGTTCCGGGTATACTCAATAGGGGTAGCAATAGCAACCAATGGTATGACGATATCACATTTTCTTATGTGGTATTCGATCCACTCGCGATGAATCGAAATATCACCTTCATCAAAGTGAAATCCGGGTCTGCCCAAAAGGCGCTGAATATAGTCAGACCGCAGATCCATCCCGTGCACTTCGTATTTACCACTCTCCAGGAGTCTTTCACTTAAGGCGTTACCAATAAAGCCGTCAACACCCAGGATCAGGACCCTCTTTTGCTTTCCCGCTTCTACCCGGCTGCTTGCCCGATCTCCAAAACACATCCCCTCCACAAGACCGAGCTCGGCACTGAGCTGGGACCCGCTCATGTACACGCCGCCTTCTGTTTGCCCGAAATCAACGACCACAGCCCCCTTCCCGCAGGAAATAACCAGCGGGTCGACCGATAGAACCGTCCCTGGTCTTGATCCTTCCCCTTTATCCTCAATTTCCGTCACCATCCAGAAGAAGCATTTCCTGTCACCTGCATGGCTGAAGGCCCCTGGAAAGGGCCGGGTCACCGCCCTCACCAGGCCCCTGACTTCCGTAGTAGATCCGGACCAGTCTATTTCGCCATCTTCAGGGCCCCGCCCCCCGTAATATGTTGCTTTGGAGTGATCCTGGGGGTAGCGCGGTGCCGTATCTTCCACTATGAGTGGGAGAATCTCGTCCAGCATTTCATAAGTGGTCTTTGCCGCCTTTTCATGAAGAGACCTTGCCGTATCACCATTTGATATTTCAATGCTTTTTTGACAAAGAATATCTCCGTCGTCAGGGCGAGGCGTCATATAATGCAGAGTAACCCCCGTTTCTTTCTCACAGTTCACCAGCACCCAGTTGATAGGAGTTCGCCCCCGATACCTCGGTAGAAAAGAGCCGTGGAGATTCAGGCATCCGGCAGGCGGGATATCCAATATGGGGGGCCGGATAAGATTACGGTAGTAAAAAGAAAAAATTATGTCAGGTGCAATCTCCCTGATCTTCTTGACCCACAGGGGATGGTTGATATCTGCCGGAGCATAAACCGGGATGTTCCGTGAGGCAGCAAGCTCTGCAACAGACTCAAACCAGATGTTTTCATCCGGCTCATCCTGGTGCGTAAAGACCGCGGAAATTTCAAAACCGTTCCGCAGAAGCGCTTCAATGCCCCTGCATCCGATGGTATGATAGGCTAAGACTACTGCTTTCATATATAACAACCTCGTTGAGTGGTTAAGTAGTTGAGTGGTTGAGTGGTTGTCATTGCTTCTTTTTTTGGAGGTTGCTCTTTCCCATAACACTCTCCACAAAATATCGTGGCCGCGCCCTCACATCGTTATAGATTCGCCCTATATATTCTCCAAGCAGACCCATCCCGAGGAACTGTGCCCCGATGAAGATAAAAAGAATGGCAAACAGGGTAAAAACCCCGGCAGCGGCCCAGTCAGGACCGTACACTAATCTCATTACAAAGAGGAATATGCCAAAACCTACACCAAGGGCGGATATGATTACCCCGAGCAGATTCAAGAGACGCAAAGGGAAAGTTGTCATACTGGTCAACAGGTCAAACTGCAGGTTAATGAGCTTCCATAATCCGTACTTTGAATCACCGGCAGACCTCTCTGCATGATCTACATTCACCTCTGATGTAGCCCCTGCAAAGCTGTTTGCAAGTACAGGAATAAAGGTGCTCCTTTCATGACATTGCAGCATGGCATCAACTATTCGTCTGTGGTAGGCCCTTAGCATACAGCCATAATCATGCATATCCACGCCGGTGGAAATCTGCACAACCTTGTTGATCATGAGGGACGACCACCTCCTGAAAAGCGTATCGCGTCTGTGTATCCTTACGCTTCCCACTACATCGAACCCCTCGTCGGTCTTCTTGACCAGCTTTTGAATTTCCTCCGGCGGATTCTGGAGATCTGCGTCTAAAGTAATGACGATATCCCCCCTTGTCTCTGCAAAACCGGCCATAATAGCCGAATGCTGGCCATAATTCCTGTTTAAGAGGAGTCCGACTATTTTCCCTGGGTTTTGTTCTGCGGCCTTTGTGATCATATTTCG
>JACNJD010000147.1:0-5517 GCA_014382715.1 Candidatus Desulfacyla euxinica
ATTGCAAGATGGGGCGAAAATGTCTATGTTAAGATCCCGGTGACGAATACTAGGGGTGAATCATCATTGGATCTCGTGGCCAGGCTTGCTGATGCAGGAGTGAAAGTGAACGTCACGGCTATGATGCCCCTGGCCCAAGTGAAAGATATGGTAAATGTGCTGGCTGGTGGCCCGCCTGCTTACGTCTCTGTTTTTGCGGGAAGGATTGCCGATTCAGGCCGGGATCCTGTGCCTGTTATGGCGGAGGCCGTGGAAACTTGTTCCGATTATCCGAATTTAGAACTTATCTGGGCGAGCCCTCGTGAGCTCTTGAATGTCTTTCAGGCAGATGCTATCGGGTGCCACATTATTACGGTAACCAACGACGTCCTTAAAAAATTGAGTTTAATAGGGAAGGATCTGAACGAATTTTCACTTGATACTGTGAAAATGTTCCATGATGATGCGCTCAAGGCCGGTTACACGCTTTAATGCTGCGTGGATTCTTCGTAACGAAAAAGAGAAGAGGAGAAAATATAATGGAGGGAATAAGGTCTGTCAGACGATTTGCATTGGGGTTAACGGGGATTTCGCTTCTGATGTTTATTAGACTGATTATCCCGGATTTGACCCTCGGGGCTGATAGGTTAGTTGTGAAAGACGATAGTGGGACAACAACATTCAAAGTACAGGATGGTGGCTCTATCACATCGGCATCCAAATTATTGGCTAACGGGGCCGGTTCCGTGGGTTCAGCCCCCATGGTTCTTGGCCAGAATACCGGGAACAGAGGAATTGTGATCACTGACAAAGCAGCAGCCAATCCAAAAAGGATCTATTTCGGATGGAATCCCGGGGCATCTTTCGATTACGCTGAAATCTTTGCGCTCCAGGAAGGGGTTGCATACAAGAACTTCATCTTGAACCCAAATGGCGGTTATGTCGGTATCGGCACCACTAACCCTTCATACCCGCTACAGATGGGAAGCGGCGCTTATGTCTCATCAGGGGGTGTATGGACGAACGCATGCAGCAGGGAATACAAAAGAGATATCGATGAGCTGACAAGGGATGAGGCGATGGATGCGTTGAAAGGGCTGAATCCGGTGAAATTCAGCTACAAAGGTAATCCAGAAGAGAGGCACGTGGGATTTATCGCTGAAGATGTCCCCGACCTGGTGGCCACAAAGGATAGAAAAGGGATGAGTTCGATGGATGTAGTGGCAGTTCTGGCCAAAGTGGTTCAGGAACAGCAGAAGACGATAGCGGAGCTATCAAAGAAAATGGCTGAACTCGAAAAGAGTGAAAAATAAGGAAGGATGTCGTAAAATCTATGCCGAAAAGGGATTATTATGGCTGGTCCTGGGTTTCATTCTGGACTTAGCCGTAATCTCCATTGCGGGGGCAGATGAGGAGTTATATACGAATACCATCATGCATCCGGATAGGCATGGAAGGCTTAACCGCGTTTGGTTCTTATACGGGTCAAACCTATTTTTTTTTGACTATTTTTCCATGCCCGATCATAATATAATGTGTTTTGTCTTGCGAGAGGTAAGGTGTCGGATTTTTCTTGTCTATAAAGCCTTGATGTTACAACAGGTTATGCGTTTTCTGTAAATGTTGCACCTTTTTGCCCAGTTAAATCGTAGGATCTCCATTTAACTGGGGTCGCTGCATGAATTGTTCGCTCATATCGCGCATAATTGACTTCATTACAGCCCATCAACCATTTAACTATATTAAAAAGGAGGACATCATGAAAAAGCTTAGTTTTGGGAAACAACGGTTAGGGAAATTGTTTACATTATCAACAATAGGGCTTACCTCAATTGTTTTATTAGCTTTGTTTATGTTCACTATTCTTCCCACTTCGGCCTTTGGCGCAGACAAATTAGTTATAAAGGATGGAAGCGGGACAACAACTTTCAAGGTGGAAGATAGCGGGGCTACAACAGCTGCGTCCAGGCTTTATACAAATGGTGCATCAGGAGTGGGCGCCGCGCCGTTCGTTCTCGGGCAGAATATCGGTAACAGGGGGATGATCATCACAGATAAGGCAGCGACTAATCCCAAGAGAATCTATTTCGGATGGAATACCGGGGCTACTATGGAATATGTGGAAATCTTCGCACTCCAAGAAGGTGTTGCTTACAAAAACTTTGTTCTTGCACCGTTTGGTGGCTACGTGGGCATCGGAACCAGCA
The DNA here is from genome assembly GCA_014382715.1 of Candidatus Desulfacyla euxinica. Lineage (GTDB taxonomy): Bacteria > Desulfobacterota > DSM-4660 > Desulfatiglandales > Desulfatiglandaceae > Desulfacyla > Desulfacyla euxinica. The sequence goes on from JACNJD010000147.1 coordinate 2,187, forward strand.
ATCCTTCATACCCGCTACAGATGGGAAGCGGCGCCTATGTTACAACAGGCGGTGTGTGGACCAATGCATCCAGCAGGGAGTACAAAACAGACATAAAGAGACTTTCCACACAGAAAGCCATTGATACCTTGAAACAACTCGATCCAGTTGAATTTGCATATAAAACTGACTCACAGGAAAAGCATGTGGGCTTTATCGCTGAAGATGCGCCTGAACTTGTAGCCTCAAAAGACAAGAAAGGGATGAGCTCGATGGATGTGGTGGCAGTGCTGACCAAGGTGGTTCAGGAGCAGCAGAAGACCATAGCTGAACTCTCCAAGAAGATGAGTGAGCTTGAACGGCAGTTGAAATTGGAGAGAAACCCGACATTGGCGAGTGTAGGCAGCTCGAGATAATGCAATAACGGATCTTCTCAAGGCAGGGCATCGCGGAAACATTACCCCTCTTTTCATCTTGAAAAGGAGGTGCCCATACATAGGCATATCGACAAGGTTGAGGGGACTATTCCGCCCAGGCGCTAAGCAGGAGTGATGTAGCAGTAAGATCTGCCCCCCGGCTTGGAAGTGGAGGCGGGACCTATTCGTCCTTGAACGCAAACGCTGGGGGAGAATTTCTTAGACCATTCGAAGCAAGTTGTATGCCATTATGACACGCTGAAGATAGGCTTCACAACCCCGAAACGCTGAATTACGGCAGTTTTTTGAAAAAAGATCAAAAAAAGGAAGTAAGTCATGAAAAAGTCGATACTCTTCTTGCTACTCCTCATTCCTCTTTTTGGGCTAATATTCGGATTTTGTTTGTTTCTATTCCCAAGCCCCTCATTTGCAGAGGAGATCCCGGAAATTGAAGCCCCCTTGGCCGATTCAATCCAGACTGAGGCCATTCGGTCACTTTCGAAGAGTCCAAAACTGACAGATTCACAGGCGATCCTGGAGGATTTCATCAATGGAGGCTCGACCACCCGCGTGATTGTAAATATTCGAAAGCCTGCATACGCAAGCCAATTGCGAAATTTTAGAAATATGGCGGTTCGACGACAAATCCAGGAAGCTGTGAGGGAGTCCCAGGACAGCCTTATCGACACCCTGGACTTGCAGGAAATTCGCATTACTAACAGGTTTGTATACATATTTGGCTTTTCATGTGAGGTGACGCTGGAAGGACTGCAGAACTTGATAGACAACCCCGAGGTCCTTTCCATCGAAAAAGACAGGATTCTCCACGCCCAATTGGCCCAGGGTATCCCTTTGATGAACGCGTCTACCTCGAGAAGCAGTTACAACGGTTCAGGATTAGCCGTCGCCATCTGTGATACCGGGATCGATTACACGCACTCCATGTTGGGCGGGGGTGGATTTCCGAACAGCAAAGTTATCGGGGGCTACGATTGTGGGGACGATGATACTGATCCCATGGACCAAGAAGGCCATGGAACAGCCTGCGCAGGAATTACTTCAGGGACTCTCGGAACCGTAGGGGACTACATTGGAGGTGTAGCCTACAATAGCAAACTCTATGCCGTCAAGATTTCCACCGGAAGCACGGGAAGTGCCAGCGCATCGAACATGATCGAAGGCTGGGAGTGGTGTATCACCCACCAAAATGACGACTCTTCCAATCCAATAATGATCATAAGTACAAGTTTTGGCGGTGGCAGGTATTATAGCACCTGTGACAGCGCCTCAACGGCAATGACAACTGCTGCAGCCAATGCCGTGGCTGCAGGCATGACGCTGTTTGTTTCATCTGGCAATGACGGCTATTGTGACTCCATTGGTTGGCCGGCCTGTATTTCACATGTTATCTCTGTAGGAGCTGTTTATGATGCGAATCTTGGAAGGAATCCACCATCTGGGTATGTGGGATGCATCAAGAGTGGTTCCTGTGTCGGGACCCCAGCCCCACCATGCGATGAAAAATGGTATGTGGATGACCCTGCCAATGCGGATCAGGTAACAACCTACTCAAACACCGCGTCATTTCTGAGTCTGCTCGCCCCTTCCAACTGGGCATACACCACAGAATTGGGCGGAGGTTATTGGGATACGGCAAACGGTTTTGGCGGGACTTCGGCCGCCTGCCCGTACGCCGCCGGGGCGGCAGCCTGTCTTCAGAGTGCGGCCAAATCTGTTACGGGCTCTTATTTGTCCCCCGGCGAGGTAAAATCTAAGCTTGTTGACACTGGTGACTCGATTACAGACGAAAAAGTCAGCATTACCAAGCCAAGGGTCGATCTTGAAGCGGCGGTCAATTCGCTGAATGGCGGTTCTACTCTCTATGTAGACACATCCGGTTCATGCGGCGGCAACACCCCCTGCTATACCACCGTCCAAGGAGCCATTGATGCTGCCGGCACCGGGGCTACCATAAAGATCCTACAGGGGAGTTACAGCGAAGATGTAACGCTGAGCACATCCAAACAGGTAACGCTTTCCGGCGGATGGAATGCTTCATACACAACTCAATCATCAACCACAACTGTAAACTCCCTGACAATTAGTAATGGGTCTATTACGGTCGATAATCTTGTCCTGGAAACCGCAAGTGCCCAGATGCCACCTACCGTCACAACTGGATCAGCGCCCTCGGTGACTTCAAGCTCTGCCACCCTTAACGGCACTGTGAATCCAAATGGAGCAAGCACGACATACTATTTTCAGTATGGAACGAGCACGAGTTACGGGTCGAGCACGACGAGCACGAGCGCTGGGTCAGGGACGAGTGATGTGTCGGTGGATGCTACCATAAGCGGTCTCAGTTCCAGCACAACATATCATTTTAGACTTGTAGCTACCAATAGCCTGGATTCCCACGGGGTACAGACGTCCTAACGCCGGGAGTGGACACCCAGCGACCACTATTGTATTTCAGGTCAAGTGATGTTAGGGCTACTATGAACATAACGCTATATGGCCAATATCGTATTCTATAACAATTTGCTGTGTGGTGGCAGCTCTTTTACTGCTACATTGACTATCGATGGTAAGGCGCTTACGTCAGCAACCGGAGTATATAGCGATTGTGAGGAATTCGACTGTGGGGTAAGCCTGAATTGGAGCCTGTATGCCGACACGGGAGGCTGCGGGACATTAACGGGGAGTGGTAGTAGAGTATACGATTGTGATTGTTTATACGAAGTGGTATTGACCCTCTCTGATGGTAATGTGGTTCTGGTTACCTCTGAGTCCTGTCCCGGGGATTGTTCAGATGTAAATTCGGTTTCTATTGGTTCGATGAAATTGTTGGATTCTGTGTTGTTAACAAAGGATGCTGATCTTTTGGGTTTAAAGGTTCTTGATCCTTTGATTTCAGAATAAACTTGATGAAGCCG
>JACNJD010000147.1:5657-15675 GCA_014382715.1 Candidatus Desulfacyla euxinica
GCAAAAGTCACAAAACCTACAACTCGCATATGGTAAAATCAAAGGGTTATAAGAAATAAAAATAATCCAGTCCATCCTGTTGATCCTGTCAAAAAAGACCGTTTTTTCGGATATTTTTTTTGCGCTTTATCACATGGGAGATAGATTATGGAAAAGACGAATGGCTTTTTCAAAACTTTTAAATACATGGGCCTGTTGTTTTTCATTGTTTTTTGCCTTCTTGGAACTGTGGGTGTGGAAAGTGATGGCGATAATATTTCTCCAGCGGCTTCTGATAATGGGCGCTCTCCTGACATTAAAGCCCCGAGGGGAAAAACTGCTTCACCCGGTGGTTTCATAGATGATCTGCCCTCATGGTGGTATACCATCGACGTCCTGCCTTTAGAGGCGGGTTCCTCCATCACCGCCTCCAACTCGTCCTTTGAGGTTACGCTGAATTCCGATAAATACGTGATTCTGGATGATTTTACCACGTACGGTGTGTGGGCCCATGTTAAGGACCTGGGGGGCAGCGATAATAGTTTCTCTTTCACGTTGACATCGGCTGTGCCGGAGGGCTGGACAGCGCCGGGGGAAAGCTCTGCGCTACCGCTTCCAGGGAATGAGGGCGATCTGGGGTTGGTGTTTCCGGGAGTTGATCATGCCTATTCAGGCAAAAGAGAGGCCACCTTCACCTACAAAGTCTCTTCCGAACAGTATGCGGAAACCGTGTCTTTGACGTTCACTTTAGTGTTTTTTCCTCAAGTAACGACGGCTGGATATACCGAAGGTGATGCCACCCTGGAGGGCACCATCACCGATGCGACCACGGGCAGCCCGATTTCTGCTGCCGAGGTCACGCTCTGGCTGGGGTATTCCATTCAAATCCTGCCCTATGACATGCTTGAGGCCACCGATTCCGCGGGATTCTACAGACTTTCGTGCTGGGGTGTGGATGTGCTTAACAATTATTATTCTCCCTATCTCACGGTTCCGGGATACATGCTGGTCGTGCAGAAGGCGGGCTACGAGACGTACGTGCATGACGAGTTTGTGAAACCCGAGCATGGTAGCCCCATCACCTTCAACGCAAGTCTGACCCCTCTGGAAAATCAAGTGGATTTTGATCTTCAATGGGGGACACCTCTTTCTTCACCGGGAGTCTGGGGGATTGCGGTTACAGAGGCGTGGGACCGCTTTACCGCGGCAATGGGGAAACATCCCGACGCGGGTGACCCCGAGACACTCCCCACATTGATACCTTTTTTAGACAACGAGGGGGATATCCTCTGGTCAAAATCACTGGATGACCAGAGCTGGGCAATTGACGTCACAAGCGACGGTTCTTATATAGCATGCACCACCCATGCCAGCGGCAACAATTATTGTTACCTGTGGGATTCCGCGGGCAATGAAGTCTGGAAAAAGACCATAACCTCGCAGTCGACTGTCATAAAATTTTCACCCGACAACAAGTACATTGCCACAGGCCCATCTGAGGGAGGTAAGAGTTTCGTCCTATACACTGCCCTGACCGGCGCCGAAGAGTGGACTTATGATACAGGACTTGCGCGAGTGCGCCAGACGGCCTTTACCTCCGACGGGCAGTATATTTTCCTCGGGCCTCCTCTTCATCTCTTTACCCGCGGTGGCCAATTAATATGGCGTCGCAACGAGGATGTCGGTCTGCCCTACATTATATGCCCCAGTACAGACAGGTCTCGGGTTTTCGTTCCCACGAAAGGTGATATTACCTCCATGTATGACGGCAGTGGAAACCTGCTGTGGAGGAAAGAGCACAGGGTTACAACCTACGGGGGGATGTCTGCTGACGGATCGGTCGTAGTTGTTCTAAGTCATAACGGCAACCTGTATTGTTACAACGGGGAAGGAGAACTCCAGTGGTACCGCCTGGTGCCCGGAACGGATGGAAGTGGTGGCGCCGGCCATGATGGCCTGGACATAACGCCCGACGGTAAGTACATAGCTGTTGGAGGAGGAAACTACAATACAATTCTTTATGATTCTAAGGGAAACGTGCTGTGGCGCCACGCAGGCAGCGCCTCCATAGATACTTCAGAGCACCCTTATTGGCATTCCGTGATGAATGTCAAAATCTCCGAGGATGGAAAAAAGATCGTTAGTGGTTACGGCTATTCAGACCCGAAGCTCTGCTACTTCACCTATTCTTCCACCATCCTTTACGTAGAGCCTTTAGGCTCATGCGGAGGCAACACCCCTTGCTATTCCACCATCCAAGCCGCCATTGATGCCGCAAGCTCCGGAAAGACTATAAAAATAGCCGGGGGCAGCTATGATGAAGCTCTTACTCTCAGCTCATCCAAAGACTTAAAGCTACAAGGTGGATGGAATTCATCTTTCACGACTCGATCTTCAAATAGCACAGTCAACTCCATGACGATCAGCAATAGCCAGGGGACCGTTACCGCGGAGTATCTCGTGATGCAATAAATCCCGTATTCCGGAAAATGCTATTCTCGCCTCGTAAGCAACTGAAATAACCGTGATTGATTTACGGGTTTTCGTGGGCCGCAATTTTCAACCCGTAGCACGGGTTCGAAGAAAAATCGTAACCGTTCACAGGTTCAGGGTTCAACGTTCGGGGTTCGGGAAAAAACTGAAAGTGGGCCCCCGAAATGCCGGGGGAAAATACAGATTTTACCACAACAGCTACAACTACCATGTTCCCGATTTCCGGACATGCGGAAGATGCCGGTTTTGCAGGATAAAACGTCTGCAACATGGCGTACGGTGACGAAAATTCAACCTTTGAACCCGTGAACGGTTACAATGAACGATTCCTCAAAGCGGACCAGGCCCGGTGATTCCCAAATGCCGCGCAGCTTGCTTTTAACTGGTTTACTCTTTTTTCTTTGGGTATTTTCATGTTGGGCAATGGATAAGCCTGCTGAGAGACGTGTTGTCGGTGGCCCATGCGAATACAAGGCGTACCCGGGCCGGGCTACAATTGTTTCCGTCCAGAAAAAGGAACGCCCGGCCAAGGCCGGCGCATCTTTAAGCGCTGTCTATGAGGTCAAATTTTCTTTCACGCCCCATGAGGAAATAGAGGAGGGGTATGGCCAGGTGGAAGGAAAGGAATATCTTTTGCTGCTGGCCAATTCGAGTTATCCAGGGCCATGGTTTCTAAAAAAGTATGGAATCAAACCGGGAAAGTGCTTTGAATGCTATTTGAAAGTTATTACCAGGGGGACATGTACCCCTGTTCTTTTTGACTTTCCGGCCATTGATCTCAGTGATTATTCTGAAAGTGAATAGGAAGCTTTTTATGAAAAGAAAATTGTTTTTAGGGATTTTAGGGATTTTCCTGGTGCTTTCCTGTGCGGGCGGAGCCTGGTCAGATGAAAGCAACGGCCCCTGTACCATCATGAAGCCTGACAGGGAGACCCGGCTAAGATGGATACATGATTATGAAATGGCTCCCAGGGCATACATAGATAAATTACTCGATTTCAGTATCATGCCCGGGGGATCACTTAGCCTGCTGAGTCATCTCCAATACACCCCCTCCGAGAGGAATCAGGCCAGTTGCGGGAACTGCTGGGCGTGGGCCGGAACAGGGGCGATGGGAATCGCCCTTGATGTTCAAGAGAACATCTTAGACCGCCTTTCGGTTCAATTTATAAGTTCTTGTAATACTGCAAAAACCTGTTGTCAAGGCGGATGGTTGAGCGATTTGGCCGAGTTTTACACGACTGAGGGTTTTACGATCCCATGGTCGAATACTAATGCAGACTGGCAGAATGGTGATGGGAATTGTAATGTTCCCTGTGGTTCTGTTGCCACCTCGCCCAGTTATGGTATTGCCTCTATAGAGGCACAGACCATCGAAACTCAAGGTGTCAGCCAGGCTCAGGCCATTGCCAATATAAAGAATGTCCTGAACCAGAATAAGGCCGTTTGGTTTGCCTGGTTTTTACCCAGAGGTTCTGACTGGGATACTTTCCGGAGCTCCTGGAATACTCAAGGGGAGGCTGTCACCACAAATCTGGACTATGGGTGCGGCCATACATGGGACTCAGGGGGTGGCGGCCACGCGGTCTTGTGTGTGGGGTATAATGATGATGATCCGGAGAATTCCTACTGGATAATATTGAATAGCTGGGGTACGTCCGGCGGTGATCGTGCGAACGGGATTTTCCGGTTGGACATGGACATGGACTATGGCTGCACGTTTTATGACGATGGGTGGTACTGGAGTTACTACTGGCAGGCCTTAGATGTGAGTTTCAATATTGGGGGGCAAGATATTTATGTTGAATCTTCCGGTACATGTAATGGCAACACCCCCTGCTATTCCACCATCCAAGCAGCCATTAACGGTGCAATCTCCGGTTCTACGATAAAGATCGCCGGCGGGAGCTACGGGGAAGATGTCAGCCTGAGCACATCCAAGAACCTGACCTTTAAGGGGGGATATGATTCCACGTTTATAACTCAATCATCAACCACAACTGTAAACTCCCTGACAATTAGTAATGGGTCTATTACGGTCGATAATCTTGTCCTGGAAACCGCAAGTGCCCAGATGCCACCTACCGCCACAACTGGATCAGCGACCTCGGTGACTTCCAGTTCTGCCACCCTGAACGGCACAGTGAACCCGAATGGGTCCAGCACGACATACTATTTTCAGTATGGAACGAGCACGAGTTACGGGTCAAGCACGACGAGCACGAGCGCTGGGTCAGGTACGAGTGATGTGTCGGTGGATGCCTCCATAAGCGGGCGCAGTTCCAACACCACCTACCATTATCGGCTTATAGCGACCAACAGTAACAGTGCGGGGACCTCTTATGGCGATGATCAGAGCTTTACTACGGATACCTCTGAACAAGTAGCCAGTATCGTATTCTATAACAATTTGCTTTGTGGTGGCAGCTCTTTTACTGCTACATTGACCATCGATGGTAAGGCGCTTACGTCAGTAACCGGAGTATATAGCGATTGTGAGGAATTTGACTGCGGGGCAAGTCTGAATTGGAGCCTGTATGCCAACACCGGAGGCTGCGGGATATTAACGGGGACTGGTAGTAGAGTATACGATTGTGATTGTTTATACACATATATTGACCCTATCTGGTGGTAGTCCGGTTCTGAGTTATACTAAGGGCTGTCCCGGGGATTGCTCAGATGTGAGTTCGGTTTCTATTGGATCGACGAAATTGTTGGATTCTGTGTTGTTGACAAAGGATGCTGATCTTTTGGGTTTAACGGTTTTTGATCCCTTGATTTCAGAATAAACTTGATGAAGCCACCCCTGTTAAATAAAGGCAAAAGCGGATTTAACTAAGTAAACTGGACAATCAAAAAGGCACACGAAATCAGATCGGCATGTGTTAAAATCAAGGGCTTACAGGTAAGAAAAATTTGATTTCAGACTTTTTACAAGACCATCTATGATTAAATCTTTCAGACACAAGGGTTTAGAAAAGTTTTTCCACAACGATGACCGAAGCCGAATTAACCCTGAACATGCGGCCAAACTGACCCGAATTTTAGACCGTTTAGATGCATCGGTAGGACCACAAGATATGAATTTACCCGGTTATAAATTACACGGACTTTCGGGCAAAGAAAAAGGAACATGGTCAGTGTGGGTTAGCGGCAATTGGCGAGTCACGTTTCAATTTGACGGAACTAATGCCGTGGTCGTTGATTATCGAGATTACCATTAGAAGACTTGGAGGGATTGAAATGAATAACCGGAAAAAACCTACTCATCCAGGAGAAGTTTTGCGGGAGGATGTTATTAAACCCCTTGGGTTAACTGTGACGGAAGCTGCAAAGCGTTTAAGGGTTACGAGGAAAACTTTGTCTGCACTAATTAATTGTAAAGCATCTATGAGCCCGGAAATGGCGGTCAGGATAGGTAAAGCTACAAAGACATCCCCTGAAAGCTGGCTATTCATGCAGGCAAAAGTAGATCTTTGGTTTGCTGAGAAAGAGTCTCCTGTGATTCAAGAATTCGGCGAGGTTGCTGTAGCCTGATTTTCCTTTTTTTAATAGCTTATCAGCCCATGGAAACAAGGTAGACTAATCTGAAAACAGTTGATCCGTAATGGCGAAAGTTACTTAATTGAGTTTAAGACCGCGGGGTCCATAATGACAGCATCGCCAAAGAAATTGTCGCTTTTGCGAGCTTTTCCGGGGGCAAGTTGCTTATTGGGGGGTTAGCGATGAGGGTGAAGCAGCGGGTGGACATCGATGTGAACTATGACTGTGCGGACTCAACCGGGACCTACAATCTTTATTGGCAGACCTTAGATATTGACTTCAATATTGAAAAGGAAGTTCATTATGTAGAACCTTCCGGGTCGTGTGGTGGCAACACCCCCTGTTATTTAACGATCCAGGAAGCCATCGATGCGGCGGGTTCACGGGCTACAATAAAGATAGCCGAGGGTAGATATTATGAAGATCTCACTTTAAGCAGCCCAAAGGTTCTCACACTTCAAGGTGGATGGGATACGGCATTTACAACTCGAACGTCAAACACAACAGTAGATTCTTTGTCAATCAGCAGTGGAACAGTTACAGCAGAGTATCTAATCTGCCAGTAATTAGTCTCGACAGGATCAACATAATTTATTTAAAACTGCGCCTTTATCTTTTTTCGGAGAGATAGAGATTCGTGTGGGAGCTTAAAGATATGAAAAAAGATTCCAAGATTTACGTTGCAGGTCACCATGGTTTGGTGGGATCAGCAATCGTTCGAAAGCTCAAGGATTCGGGGTATGAGAACCTTGTGTTCAGAACATATGAGGAACTGGATCTTGAGAGGCAAGCGCGCGTTGAGGCTTTCTTTGACCAGGAGCGGCCCGAGTATGTATTCTTAGCCGCTGCAAAGGTAGGAGGAATATTGGCCAATTCGCAATTTCCTGCTGAGTTTATCTACAGTAATTTAGTGATTCAGACGAATATCATCCACGCATCGTATCTTTATGAGGCAAAAAAACTTCTTTTTTTGGGAAGTTCCTGTATTTACCCGAAACACTGTCCACAGCCTATGAAAGAGGAACACCTCCTTTCCGGTTATTTGGAGCCCAGCAATGAGCCCTATGCCGTTGCGAAGATCGCCGGTATAAAGATGTGCCAATCTTATAACCGCCAGTACGGGACCCGGTTTATCAGTGTTATGCCCACCAACCTTTATGGTCCGGGTGACAATTTTGACCTGAAGACCTCCCATGTTCTCCCTGCCCTGATCCGGAAGTTTCATGAGGCAAAGATTGGGGGCGATAAATCAGTGGAGGTCTGGGGTACTGGAAAGCCGAGACGTGAGTTTCTATATGTGGATGATCTCGCCGATGCTTGCCTTTATCTGATGAATAATTATGATGAGAATGATATTGTAAATGTCGGCGTGGGCAAAGACCAGTCGATTTGGGAGTTAGCTGAGATGGTTGGCAAAGTTGTCGGGTTTAAAGGCGATCTCAGGTTCGATCACACCAAGCCGGACGGAACCCCGCTCAAACTTCTCGATGTTTCGAAATTGACAGCCCTTGGCTGGCACGCAGATACGCCATTGGAGGAAGGAATAAGAAGGGCTTATCAATGGTATCTGGAGCAGCTTTAGGCTGTTTGCAAAATGGTGAATTAATCCTGATCTTTCATTGTTCCTTTTGCAATTATCTTTCCTGATTTTGGTTGAATTCATTCCTTAAACGACCTGAAATCCCGGCCGAATACATATATGAAGGTGATATTTTGCTGCCATCTCTAAGCGTGGTTACACCCTCGCTTAATCAGGGAGGTTTTATAGGGCGGACAATATGGAGTGTCTTGAATCAGGATATTCCCGGGCTGGAGTATGTCATTATTGATGGGGGCAGCGATGATGAAACTTTGAAAATTTTGCGAAGATTCGAGGGGCGTGTCAGATGGGTGTCAGAAGAGGATAAAGGTCAGGCAGATGCTGTAAACAAAGGTATAAAAGCTACAAAGGGAGACATAATCGGTTGGCTCAATTCAGATGACATTTATTATCCTGATGCTCTTAAGACGGTGCTTGCGTTTTTTCATGAGCATGCTGAAGTTGATATCATCTACGGTGATGGAAACCATATTGATACCGAAGACCGGATCATAGAGACTTATCATACCTTACCCTGGGACCCTGAGCGATTGAAAAGCTTCTGCTTCCTGTGTCAGCCGGCAGTCTTTTTTCGACGTAATGTGGTTAGTCGCTTTGGTTTATTGGATGAGCGATTGCAATACTGTCTCGATTATGAGTTCTGGTTGCGGATTGCGGCACGCGGGGCAAGATTCACCTATATCCGGCAAACGCTCGCTGCTACACGACTCCACCCTGTCTCGAAGACCTTGGGACAAAGGATGAAGGTGATACATGAAACAATGGACATGTTGCACCAACGCCTGGGATATGTCCCTGATGAATGGCTGCTCAGCTATGCTCGGGTTTCTCTTAACAGGGAAGGAGAGAGGCGTCTGACTGGGGGTCGGTTAGATACACTGCTACCTGAACCAACAAAGGATAACTTTGCCGGCAAACGGTTGCGCACCGTGTTTATGTCAGCGTTATTTGCAATGTCTGCGGTATTCATTTCCCTTTTTGCCTCTTTACGATGGAACAGACGCATTACCTGGAATATGCTTCGGATACAATACGGCTGGATCAGAAGCCACAGTCTAAGTCTGCTCAGAAGGCTTTCTTAACTTTCTTCGTTTTTGAGTGTTGACATGAGAATAGGGGTTGATGCAAGACCACTCAGTTATCAGCTAACCGGGATCGGTGTTTATCTGAAGCATCTATTAGATGAAATTCAAAAGATAGATCATCAAAACGATTATTATCTCATATCAAATGGACCTATAAATTATGACCTGAATAATCCAAGATGGTCCAAGATCGCAGGAAGGCTCAACAGAAAACTGTTGAGCACGCTTTGGATGCAAATAAATGTGCCTATTATTGCATCTAAGATGAATTTTGATCTCTTTTGGGGTTCCCGACATCATCTACCGCTCTTGTTGTCGCCAGGAATAAAAACTGTGGTGACTGTTCATGACGTGGTAAATCGCCTCTACCCGGGCACTATGGCGTTGCCGAATTTATTCGTCGAGCGGTTGTTGATGAAGTTGTCTTTGAAACGTTCTGACGCTATTATAGCTGACTCACGCTCTACTGCGGCAGATATTGAAGGTCAATTTGGACTCAGCGCAAAAAAAATAGATACGATCCATCTCGGAACCCCGATATTTCCTAAAGAACCCGAGTGTGGCACGGGGCAAATCAATGACCTTCCAGCCAAGTACTTCCTATTTGTCGGAACCCTTGATCCAAGAAAAAATTTCGAGCGTATTTTCAAGGCGTTTGAGTTATTGAAACCGCTTAGCCGGAGGCTGCATCTTGTTATTGTCGGGGGGGAAGGCTGGAAAAACCGGGATTTCTTGGGAATGGTAGCTAAACACCCTCTAAAGGCCCAAATCCGTATGCCGGGATATCTGCCTCGCAATCAACTGGTAGCTTACTACAGGAACGCCATATGTCTTATGTTCCCTTCATTATATGAGGGTTTTGGCTTTCCCATATTGGAGGCGATGTCCTGCGGGACTCCGGTGATTACATCCAATGTCTCGTCCATGAAAGAGGTGGCCGGGAGTGCAGCCCTGTTGGTGAATCCCTATGATACCGGCGCCATTTCAGACGCGATGAACAGGCTTCTGGGGGATGAACCCCTCAGGCGGGGCTTGATAAAAAAGGGGTTTAAGAGGGCGGCCGAGTTTTCATGGAAGAAATGTGCAGACGAAACCTTGAAAATAATCAATGCAGTTTGAGAGAGATGATCTGAATGAAAAAAAAGATAAAAATCCTCCGTATTATAACGCGTCTTAATATAGGTGGCCCATCGATCCATGTAAGCCTGCTCACCAAGGGGCTAGACCCGGAGCGGTTTGAGTCGATTCTTGTCAGTGGAAATGTTTCTGATCTTGAAGGTGATATGAGCTATGTAGCGAGGGATCTCGGAATAAAACC
>JACNJD010000244.1 GCA_014382715.1 Candidatus Desulfacyla euxinica
AGAAAAGTTGAGGATGGAAAAGTGGTGTTACAGATTAATGACATCCTTTCGGGAAAACAGTATTACAATTTCTCAAAGCGGGGGTAAAAAATGAATCTAAGAGATATTGCGTTTAAGAATCTCCTACGTCGCAAGGCAAAGGCCTTATTCGTTCTTGCAGGTCTTGCCATAGGAGTGTCAACGGTGGTCGCACTTATAAGCTTTGTAGATGCAATGACCGAGAACATAAATCATAAACTTGAGAAATACGGGGCCAATATCCTGATTGTCCCAAAAACCGAAAACCTTTCGCTCACCTATGGCGGGCTCTCCTTGGGCGGTGTTTCGTTCGAGATGCAGGAAATCCGCGAACAGGACCTGACCAAAATAAAATCAATAAAGAACGCCGCAAATGTGGCTGGACTGGGACCTATGGTTTTTGGTGTGGTCAATGTTGACGACCACAAGGTCCTGTTAGCCGGTATTGACTTCAAGGCCAACTGGATTCTGAAGCCATGGTGGAAGATCGATGGGACTATACCGGGCGAAAAAGGCGTTGTCTTGGGGTCTGAAACCGCCGCTGTTCTGGGTTTGAATCAGGGCAGCCCTGTGACCATAAAAGGGAGACAACTCATCGTTTCCGGAGTTCTGAAACCAACAGGATCCCAGGATGACCAGTTGATTTTCATGCCCCTTGAAACAGCACAGACCGTTCTGAACAAAGAGGGGCTTGTCTCCATGGCAGAAGTGGCTGCCCTGTGCAAGGATTGCCCGATCGAGGCCATGGTAAAGCAGATTTCGGACGTGGTTCCCGGGGCCAAGGTAATGGCCATCCAGCAGGTGGTAAAGAGCCGCATGGAGGCCCTGGCCCAGTTCAAGAAATTCTCTTATGGAGTTTCTATCGTGGTCGTGCTGGTAGGCAGCCTTGTAGTCCTGGTAACCATGATGGGGAGCGTAAGGGAAAGGACGGAGGAGATCGGTATCTTCAGGGCTATCGGGTTCCGGAAAAGCCATGTCTTCGGAATCGTGCTTCTTGAGGCCGGCTTTATTTCTGCAGCGGCGGGCATTATAGGCTATATAGCCGGGTTTGCCGTCACAAAGGGCGCCATACATTTCTTTTCAGAAAGCGGGGGCGCCTCCATCCATCCAAATCTTGAGTTAATTGGCGGGTCCTTTGTCCTGGCCGTTCTGGTGGGTCTTATGGCAAGCGTCTACCCTGCCTATCTGGCTTCACGCATGGATCCCAATCAGGCATTGAACGCAATTTAGGAGGTAAAAAATGAGCTACATAAAGGCAGAAGGCCTTTCAAAACAATATGGAAGCGGTGACGCGACCGTATTGGCCATTCACAATATGGATTTTACAGTGGAGGCCGGTGAATTCGTCAGTATAATGGGGGAATCGGGTGCAGGGAAATCAACCCTCCTTTCTATAGTGGGAGCCATGAACCCCCCAAGTTCGGGTAAGTTCGTGGTAGACGGGATTGACGTCTATCGTTTAGGATCTGAAAAGAGAACGGATTTTCGGAGGGAGTTTATCGGGTTTGTGTTCCAGAGCTTTCATTTAGTGCCTTATCTTACGGTTGTGGAAAACGTCATGCTTCCGCTGACTACCGTGAAGATGAGTAAGAAAAAGAAACGTGTCCTTGCAGAGGAAGCCCTGGATCAGGTAGGTTTGGCAGGCAAAGAAGATCGTCTTCCAAGCCAGATTTCGGGAGGAGAAAAGGAAAGGGTTGCCATTGCCCGGGCGGTCGTAAATGACCCTCCGGTAATACTCGCTGATGAGCCAACCGGGAACCTTGATTCCTCAACAACACGCGAAATCATGGGCCTTCTTCAAAGACTGAACCGGGAGGGCACAACCATACTCATGGTAACCCACAGCCAGGATTGTGCTGCTTATGCGGAAAGGATTTTGCAGGTTTCAGACGGCCGTTTGATTGGAAAGGATGAAAGTTGAA
Source organism: Candidatus Desulfacyla euxinica (assembly GCA_014382715.1). Taxonomy (GTDB): domain Bacteria; phylum Desulfobacterota; class DSM-4660; order Desulfatiglandales; family Desulfatiglandaceae; genus Desulfacyla; species Desulfacyla euxinica. The sequence continues at coordinate 1,941 of JACNJD010000244.1, forward strand.
GGTACTTCTTAATATTCTCAAACTGTCTAAAATTATCGACTAAGGTTTTGCGAAAGCAATTCCTTATAAAATGTCACGAAGTTCCTTAACTTTAGGCACTTCAAACTTTAGGCATTTTAGGCACTTTTCCGGGTTAGGGTTTGCTTATGCCTCGACTAAAAAGTTTCACTCAAAGAGGATGGAGGTCTAATGTCCCGCACCTGATTGCCGGAGTCGTGGGGATTGTTTTGCTTTCCGCAGCTTTCATAAAGATGACGGATTTGGATCTATTCATCCGGCAGATGAGAGATTACGGCATCATATCCAATTATCTCCTTCTGAGCATAAATGCCCGGGCTTTGATTGCCCTCGAGTGCACCCTGGGAGTCGGGTTGCTGCTCTTTTACAGGCCTAAGCTGACGCTCCTGCTAACATCAGCGCTATTCTTGATTTTTGTAGGAGCAACCGGTTGGGCCTGGCTGACAGACGCCACAAAAGACTGCGGGTGTTTCGGGGCGTGGGTTAAACGTACCCCGGGAGAAGCAGTAATTGAAGGGTTGATATTGCTGGCATTAACACTCATTGCCTGGGGCATATCCCGTCCTACACGAAAACCCGAGGCTCGCTCAAAGACATGGGCCATAGTGGTTGCATGTCTCGCCGGATTGATTCTACCTCTGGTATTTGGTTTTCCTGTAACACGTGTCGACCCGAACCAAACCAAGGCAGGCGACATTCTTTTAGGCGATTTTCAAATTGAAGGACTGGATTCTATTGACCTGGCCCATGGCGATTATTTATTAATCTTAATGGACACCGACTGTTCACATTGCCGGGATGCAGTCGCCGCACTGAACTGGCTTGTAGAAGACCCTGATCTACCCGAGATTATTGGGCTGTCCTCCAACGATGTAGATCAGCTGGAGAAGTTTCGGAAAGATCTTCAGGTCATCTTTCCCATCGGACATATCGCCGAGGAAGATTTCTGGCGTCTGCTGGGAGATGGCAATGTACCCAGAACCTTCCTGGTGCGTGACCGGGTGGTACAAGAGGTGTGGAATATTGAAATCCCCGATGAACAAACGATTAAATCTATTCTGGAGGAAAAATCATGATAGAAATCATAATAACCTGTTTCATCGTAGGGCTGGCGTTGATTATGACAATACGGTGGCTCCGCAAAAAAGTGAGAGGGGAAGCCGGCGATTGCTGCAACAGCAGGACTTCATCTGAGTCTTCCTGTGGCTGCCGTGCGGCAACCCGGGGAGGCGTTACAAACAAAGTAAATGGCTCGATCGATTGTTCTTTTCCCCGGGAAAAGGGATGAATTATTAGATATTAGGATTATCTGGAGGTGGTATGGGCAAGCAGAAAGAAACTGACGGACAATACGTAAAAAAGGAGACCATGCTGGTTGTTGCTCTTGTTGCTGTCATAGTGGGTTTCCTGGGAGGAGTCGTCTTCAGCGCATACAAGTCAGGCGTAGGATTGGATGGGTCGGCCCCGGGTCCTTCGGGCCAAACCGCTCAAAAACAAGATATCTCGAACAACCTGGCACAGGAAATTAACGACCTCGAGAAGGAAATTTCGCTTCATCCTGAAAACATAGAGGCATTGATCCGGTTAGGCAATCTCTACTTTGATACTGAACAGCCTGGAAAGGCGATCATGGCATACAACAATGCATTGGAACTCAATCCCGGCAATCCCGATGTCCTGACCGATCTGGGGGTAATGTATCGCCGCAAGGGCCAGCCGTTAGAGGCGATCAAGGTCTTTGACAAGGCCATTAAGATTGACCCCCGCCATGAGGCCTCCCGTTTCAACAAAGGTGTCGTTCTGCTTCATGATTTAAACGACTCGGAGGGGGCTATCAGGGCCTGGGAGGAACTGGTTGAGGTGAATCCATTCGCCAGGGCAAATGGAGATGAACTCGTTCTGAAATTGATCGAAAAAATCAAAGGAAGGGATAACCCTGCGAACTGACCGGATAATTCCAAATCCCTTTTCAAAAAGCCGACTCTCGCTGCAATAATTTGCCCATTTCCTTAACGGTGAACACCTGCCGACAAAAAAGAAACCGGTTTACCCTGCCTTTTCCGATTTTTTATTGACGAATAAAGTCACGATATGCTAATTTTAAAAATTAGACTAAAATATTAATTTTTCTCCAGACCAAACAAAATGGGCAGGTTAGACGCCCCTCTTGCAGGGGTAAAGCGCAAATACTGGACCAAATATTTACAAAAAGGGGGAATATAATGAAAATCGGTATTCCAAAGGAAATCAGTGCGGGAGAGAGGCGTGTCGCCGCCACCCCTGAAACGAGCAGATGGATAAAAAAACTCGGTTTTTCAATGGTAATTGAGGCTGGGGCCGGTGTTGAGGCCAGTTGTGTCGATGATGCCTACCGGGCAGAAGATGTGGAGGTCTTGGAAGATACCCGGGAGATTTGGGCAGGATCAGACATCATTTTGAAGGTGCGTGCCCCTGAATTTCATCCCTCCCTCGGTGTACATGAAACAGAGTTGCTGCGTGAAGGAGGATATCTCTTCAGCTTTATCTGGCCCGGGCAAAACAAGGATCTCATGGAAAAGCTGGCGGCGCGCAAGGCCACCATCTTTGCTATGGACTGTGTCCCACGGATCTCTCGAGCGCAGAAACTGGATGTCTTAAGCTCCATGGCTAATATAGCCGGCTACCGCGCTGTGATCGAGGCAGCCAATAATTTTGGACGGTTCTTTACGGGTCAGGTGACTGCCGCCGGCAAGGTGTTGCCAGCAAAAGTTCTGGTGATCGGTGCCGGTGTAGCGGGTCTGGCGGCCGTTGGTGCAGCTGGGAGCATGGGTGCCATCGTTCGTTCATTCGACACCCGTCCGGAGGTCAAAGAGCAAGTCGAGAGCATGGGTGCAGAATTTCTGGTTCTGGATTTCGAAGAGGACGGCACCGGCACAGGCGGATATGCCAAGGAAATGAGTCCGGAATTCATCAAGGCGGAAATGGAGCTCTTTGCCCGTCAGGCCATGGAGGTGGATATCATCATTACCACCGCCCTGATACCGGGCAAACCATCCCCGGAGCTGATTACCGCAGGCATGGTGGAGTCCATGCGGGAAGGTAGTGTTATCGTAGACCTGGCGGCGGAACAGGGTGGCAACTGCGCCCTAACCGAACCCGGCAAAATTGTTACGAAACACGGCGTTACCATTATCGGCTATACAGATCTTCCCAGCCGCATGGCAGCCCAATCCAGTCAGTTGTACGGTACCAACCTGCGCAACCTGCTCACCGATATGTGCGGGGAAAAGGATGGCAAGTTAATTGTGGATATGGAGGAGGAAGTAACCCGGGGCGTTACGGTTATCAAAGAGGGTGAAATCACCTGGCCTCCTCCCGCTCCCAAGCTCCAGGCCGCCCCTCCGCCTGAACAAAAACCGGCTACCGCAGCGCCGCCTCAGGTTCAAGAGCAACCAGAGAAACGACGCTTTGGCTGGAAACTCCCTGCGCTGATGGCCGCGGCGGCATTACTGTTATACGGCCTCGGCAGTGTGGCGCCACCTGCTTTTCTGGCTCATCTTACTGTGTTCGTACTGGCATGTTTCGTGGGTTATATGGTGGTCTGGAATGTCACCTCGGCCCTCCATACGCCACTCATGAGTGTAACCAACGCTATCAGTAGCGTCATCATCATTGGTGCCCTGATCGAGGTATCCAGTCCGGACAAGCTGGTTCTGGGCCTTGCCGCATTTTCAATCCTGATCGCCTCAGTCAATATCTTTGGTGGTTTTTTCGTTACCCAGCGCATGCTGCGCATGTTCAGGAAGTAAAGGGGGAATTCGTAATGACTGAAGGGCTACTCACTACTGCATACATTGCAGCAAGCATCTTATTCATTCTTGCCCTGGGAGGGCTGAGCAATCAGGAAACCGCCCGCCGCGGAAATATTTACGGTATCATCGGCATGGCCATAGCCCTGATAGCCACTATAGCGGGCGCTCAAGTAACCAGCTACGGCGTGGTGGCGGTCTGTATGCTCATTGGCGCTGTTGTGGGGATCATTGTGGCCTCCAGGGTACAAATGACCGCCATGCCTGAACTGGTCGCCATACTGCATAGTTTGGTGGGCCTCGCCGCGGTACTGGTCGGTTTCTGCAATTACCTCGATACGGGACACCCCTTAACCGGTGTGGAAAAAACTATCCATGAGGTGGAGATCTACCTCGGTGTTTTGATCGGCGCGGTTACCTTCACCGGCTCCGTAATCGCCTTTGGCAAACTGAGTGCCAGGATAGGCAGCAAACCCCTGACCCTTCCTGCACGCCATTGGCTGAATCTGGGTCTGGGGATTATATGCGTGTGGCTTGGTTTCGTCTTTGTGGGCGCTGAAAATCCCAACGTAGGATTGATAGCTCTAATCATAATGACACTCATTGCTTTCTTATACGGCGTACACATGGTGATGGCCATCGGCGGTGCTGATATGCCGGTGGTGATATCCATGCTTAACAGTTATTCCGGATGGGCAGCAGCAGCCACGGGGTTTATGCTCTCCAACGACCTGCTGATCGTTACCGGGGCATTAGTGGGGAGTAGCGGGGCGATTCTATCCTATATCATGTGCCGCGCCATGAACCGACAGTTTCTTGCAGTAATAGGAGGTGGTTTCGGCACCGCAGGCGGAACCATTGCGGATGTTGAAGGAGTTGAGCAGGGGGATGTAGTTGCTATCTCCGCTGAAGAGACGAGCCAGCTGCTGAAAGACTCCAAAAACGTGGTCATCGTGCCTGGATATGGAATGGCTGTGGCCCAGGCTCAACATTCTGTCTTTGAGATCACCAAAAAGCTGCGTGAACAGGGGGTCAATGTGCGGTTCGGCATTCATCCGGTCGCCGGACGAATGCCGGGTCATATGAACGTGCTTCTCGCTGAGGCCAGGGTGCCCTATGACATCGTACTGGAGATGGATGAAATCAATGATGACTTACCGGACACAGACGTCGTCATGGTCATCGGCGCCAATGATATCGTTAACCCATCGGCCCAGACAGACCCCGCCAGCCCCATCGCGGGCATGCCCGTACTGGAGGTGTGGAAGGCAAAAACTGTTGTTGTGATGAAACGCAGTATGGCTACAGGCTACGCCGGCGTTCAAAATCCGCTGTTCTTCGAAGAAAACACGCGGATGCTGTTCGGTGACGCCAAGACCAGCGCAGATGCCATCTCTGGAAATATTTAGTGCTTCAATTTACCCCATAGACGCATTTCAATCCAACTGAGTTAATAGAACGGGCTACGATACGAGTACCAAAAACAAGACGTCCATGTAAAAAGTCCTTTTTACATGGACGTCAATCATTAGACTGACTTTCCCTCAACTCCTCTATTTAAAACCGGACATCAATATTGATGGTCTCGCAAAAAGTCAAAAAGTTCGGGGTTTTGAGTAATGTCCTTAGCGCTAACCGATTACAATAATTCGCAATTCCTAAATTCCTGAATCTCTAAATCCATGTAAAAAAGATTTTTTACATGGGCGTCAATATTAAAGCACTGATTTCCGATAAATAGCAAATTTTTAGTTGACGACGAGTGCTACATCGTGGTAATTTTAATGTATAGATATGATGTATTTCACCATTTCTGGTTCAACAATAAGATAGCAGACTAACTGCCTTTTTACATATGTCTGGAAAACGAAAGGCAAGAGTTGAAAGCTATACGGAGGAGCATTATGGAGCCGGCCATTCCCTTAAATATGAATACGGATCGAGACAAAGGGTTTATCAACAGCATGTTTTCGTCGATCCAGGCACGAACCTCTGCCTATTGTTTCCGATGCATCACATGCACAAACGGGTGCCCCATAGTCCTGAACTACCGGGAACAGGCTAAGGAAAAACTGGATCTTTTGCCACATCAGCTCATGTATGCGGTACGTCTTGGCTTAAAGGATTTGGTCTTGGAATCGCAGATGCTCTGGCTTTGCACGGAATGTTATATGTGCACGGAATATTGTCCTCAAGGGGTGCACGTATGCGATGTTATTTATGAACTTAAGAATCTGGCCATTAAGGAGCGTAAGGACTTGATGCCAAGGGGTCTTCGTCTCTTTGCCCATGCCCTCCTTGACAACGGACGTACAGCTGAGATCATGGATTGGGAGCGCGAAGATCTGGAACTTCCGGAACTCAGTGGGGCTGGAGATGCTGAGCTCCAAGAGTTATTGGGACAACTGGGTTTGCCTCAACTCATTGACAAGGAAGGATCGTGAGAAAAGTTGTGACCACTTTTTAAAGGTCTCTGTTACAGTTTTAAAAAAAATAAGCGCCGAGGTTTGAAATATGAAACCATATGCCTTCTTCTTGGGGTGCTCCATCCCCGCCCGTGTGAATCATTATGAAGCATCGTCTCGAATGGTTCTAAAAGAGTTTGGGGTTGATCTACTTGATATCGAGCGGTTCAGTTGCTGTGGACCCGTACCATTGCGCTCAATTTCATTTGATATGTTCTTGACGGTCGGCGCCCGTAACCTTGCACTGGCCGAAACGGAGGGCTTAGACATTATGTGTCTATGCAGTGGATGTTTCAGCACTCTCAGTGATGTAAACCATCAACTACGGGAAGACTCTGAACTTCGAAAAGACATAAACAAAAAGTTGGAGCCAACAGGTCTGGCCTACGGCGGAAAGATTGCGGTAAAGCATTTCCTTAACGTACTCCACCAGGACGTGGGAGTAAACACCATAAAGAAGCGGATTGTTCGACCCTATAAAGACCTGCGGATAGCCACGCATTATGGCTGTCATACCGTACGACCCAGTAAAGTAGTTCAAAGCGGCACAATTCCTCCTGTATTTTTTGATGAACTGGTGGAAGCAACAGGAGCTGAAAGCGTAGACTGGAGTGCTAAAGCCTCTTGCTGCGGTGGGCCCGTCCTTGGTGCAGATGAGCAGCTGGCAATGGATCTCTGTGAAAAGAAGATAGCAGATGCCAAGGCCTGGAAAGCAGATTTTCTTTGCACTTCCTGCCCCTTCTGTCAGGTACAGTTCGACTCTATCCAGGCCAAGATTGCCACGGATCGCGGCAATGCCTATGACCTGCCCTCCATTCTCTATCCTCAGCTCCTGGGGCTCGCCATGGATATGGATACCGATCTGCTCGGCATAGACAACAACCGGATTTCCCTCGATAGCATCGATACGTTCTTTTGATTCTCCAAGCTGCCCATAATATTCTGGACATAGACCTCAACATTTACTAAGACTTCTACCGATCGTGCAAATATTCCGACGGGAGGCATTGATGGCATTTTTTGGAAAACAAAAGACATTGACCCAACTGGCACGCACCTGCGGGTGAGCGGCAAAAATTGGTCCGACAGTCTTGTCGGACGTTTTGAGCACACTTGCGCCTTCAAAGGATCCAAACCTGATGGTGGGATTCGAGACGAGTGATGATGCGGCCGTATATCGGATATCATCGGACACCGCCCTTGTAAGTACCGTAGATTTTATCACACCCCCCGTGGATGATCCGTACTGGTTCGGGCAGATTGCCGCTTCAAACTCTCTTTCTGACATCTATGCCATGGGTGCTAAGCCCCTGATCGCCCTTAATCTGGTCATGTTTCCCTCCAAGAAGCTCGAGATGGACCTCATGAAAGAGATCCTCCGCGGTGGTCATGATAAGGTCACCGAGGCAGGTGCCTCAATGGTCGGTGGACATTCCGTAGATGATAATGAACCCAAATACGGCCTGAGCGTTACCGGGGTGATCCATCCTGACCGTATTCTCACCAATTCTGGGGCAAAAGAAGGGGATGCACTCGTTCTGACCAAACCCTTGGGGACAGGTGTGCTTTTCAATGCGTGCCGCTCAAAAAGCCTCCCCTGGCCTGAACTGGAACAGATCCTTCCCCACGTAGCCGCTCTCAATAAGAAACCCATCGATCTGGCCGGGAATTACGAAGTCCACGCATGTACAGACGTGACAGGTTTTGGCATTGTTGGGCATTCTCTCGAAATGGCACAGGGAAGCGGTGTGCAGATAGAACTTTTGTATGGAGAACTTCCTTTTTACCCCAATGCATTAGAGATGTATAAAAAAAGAGAAACCACGGGCAGCAACCTGGACAACCGGAAATTGACCGAAGGTTTTTTGACAATTGACGCGGATCTCAGGTCGGAGCAGGAGGAATTGCTCTTTGATCCCCAGACGTCCGGAGGCCTGCTCATATCATTGCCTTCTTCCCAGGCAGAAAAGCTGGTGAAAGCATTGAAAGACGCAGGAATTGAAGCAGCAGCTCAAATTGGTAATGTCCTCCCGAATAAGGAGCCCTGTATCAGGGTTGTATAGAAGGTTCAATAGCTTTTTGAGCAGCACGTCTTGTGAAACTCTATATCCAAACCCATTTCCCGTGCCTTTTCCAGGGCTTCTTCAGAGGGCATGGCAATACGATTTATTCCCGCTTCCAAAGCTAAAATGTCTGTTTCCACTCGATGGGGACCCAGAGGCCGGGCACAACTCAGGGAAAAAGGCGCTTGGGGGATCCTCAGCCGGGCTGCGGAAATAAACCGTGCTACTGTCTCGGGTGCCGGGGGCTGAACATCTTCCATGGGAGTCTGTCGCAGGGGTTGAAGAACCACAATAACAAGCGCGGATATGGAATGTTTCGCCACCATCTCCAACGCATGCATTTCCCCCTCGATTTTACCATAATGAAGACCCACAACAATATGCGGAATGAGAGGGAGTTTTGTGGCCGCCAGGGCGTCCAGAGAAGATACCATTGCCTTTAGGCCACCTGGAAAATGATACACCTGGCGCATGGTCTCCTCAGACCCGACAACATCAATGAGCACTTCATCTACACCCACATTTTTGAAACCCCGGGCCGTTTCGTGATCAACCAGCCCGGTATGTATTGATATCTTGAGACTGGTATGCTGTTTGATCCATTCAATGGCCTCCAAGAACTTATTCCACGGGAGGGCGCCCTGGTCATCAGATCCTCCACTGAGGAGTATTCCCAAACTGCCCTCTTTATTCAGTCGTTGGCAGACTTCCTTCAAGACATGCGGTTCCGGAGCAGAGATCATACCTTCCAGAATCTTCCGGCGGCAATGATCGCAATTAAGGGCACAGGACTTGCCTGTTAGTGAGATAGCAGGATACTGTCCCCTTTCCCCCATAAAGAACATTCTACCCGGGATAAAGCACTTAAGCTCCTTGCCGTGAATCTCCCATGAAAGCTTCCGAGCCTTCTCTAAAAGCGCTTTTAGGTCCCAGGATTGCACCTGTTCCCAGTCGTAGAAGATCTCAGGCCTCATCATAATACTCCCCATATGCTATCCAGCATCTTTTCAATAATCTCGTTAAATTTCTTTCCCCCCATCCCGCATCCATTTCCTCCCGCTTCTTTACTGCCTTATCCAGCATGGCTCCAAATCTATTTCTCCATTGATCAAAATAAGTTTCTATGGCCTCTTTATCACCATTGATGCAGGCAGCGGCTGCCCTGCCTGCCATTCCTCCACCAATCACCGCCTGGGGAATACCGCCGCCGGTTATTGCATGGGTATGACCGGCGGCATCACCCACTAACATGATTCCGGCGTCCACATCTATAGAGTGAAGCGGTCCTCCAACCGGAATCCTTCCGGCTGTTATCTGAAAGACCTCCCCGATTCGATCACCAATTCTCTCTTTGAAGATCTTCAGGGCCTGTCTGGCCTCACCACCCAATTCTTTCAAAACCCCCACTCCCACATTTGCCTTTTCCCCTTTCGGAAAGAGCCAGGCGTATCCTCCGGGATATGCCCTGTTGAAGTAGACTTCGGTATCTTCGGCGGGCTGCTTTAAGCTAACAGTGTGCTGTAAAGCGTGCATGTATTTCCTGTTTTTCTGGCCTATCCAGGAACCCACCACAGAACCCGGGCCATCTGCCCCTATACTGATGGTTGATCTAATCTCGTATTCTCCGGAGGGTCCAAGCACTTTGACCCTGTCACCCTCCCTTGAAACAGCCCGTGTTCCCGTAAGGATCTTTGCACCGGCCTTAGCTGCCTCCATGGCGAGCGCCTTATCAAACCCCGCCCGGTCGAGGATGAAGCCCGGTGTCCGTTTTCTGAGGATTTCACCATTCGGCATAAAGGTTACCATCCCTTGAACCTCCTGGGCTATGGTCTCTGAAGGGATGTTCACCTCCCGGGTCAGCAGGCGGGGGACAAATTCGGCGCACTGCACAGGCTCACCAATTTTCATGCGCTTTTCAATCATCAGCACACGCGCCCCTGCCTCGGCAGCAGCGCGCGCTGCGCAAGATCCGGCCGGGCCGGCACCGACTATAAGGACGTCAAAGCAATTTCTATCATTCATCTTCTGCAGGCTATCACCTTTTCAAGGATTTCAAGATTGAGGTCGGTCTCCCCCATAAAAGCACCATCCTTAGCCTCATCTTCCTGGTCCAGATCATAGCAGGTGGTATTTTCAATATCTATCAACAGGGCGGACATACCCGCTTTCTCAAAATCCTGACGATGCTTTACAAAAAATGGATCACAGCAACATCCTAAAAAGGACTTGACTCCCCTCTTTTTCATATCGGCAAGCGTGTTCTGCAGATCCTCGAAATTGACAATAGTGATAGGTTCCAGATTGTGGTTGCGGGCCAGTTCGTAGGCCACACCCACCGTGCATCCTCCACATGAGATACAGTCTTTGTCAAACCGATACTCACAACCTGCTAATTTGGCGCAGTACGGGAGGAGGATTACACTGGCATCTGGCAACTGCTCTATGGCGTCATTAACCATGTGAATATAGTTGGCCTCTTTCAGGCTCAATCCCAGCTTTGTAAGATCACGCTTCTTAAGCGCTTCTTTGACAGCAGTTATGATATCATCCGGGGTTACCCCGGGCATTACGGGATTTGTCTCTCTGAAAAAGGACTTGATGGTCTCTTCCAACCTCCTGCATCTGCAATTCTTCAGTCTGGACTCCAGATCCAGGATCGCCCGCTTGGGATAGGAAAAGAAATCACCCGTTATGAGAACTGTCTTGATGCGTTCATGCACATCATCGAGCAGGAGCGAAATACGGATCAACCCACCCTGGGCCTTGTAAACGGAATAAAGGGCGCGATCATCCTTTAAGGAACGGCGGACCCTGTATATCCAATCAGGAGTCTGGAATGAGGGAAGACGCCTGCAGAAGGATTCTTCTTCCCAGTCGGTGAGGTCTTCCGGCATAAATTTCACTCCAAAGGCCTTTGAGAACCCGCCAATTATGGCTGACTTTATCTCTTGAACAGGCGGAACTCTGCCAAGTTCCCACTTAAGACATGTCATCCTTTCCTTGAGTGAATCAATCTCCTTGTCCTTTAATTTCTCTGTTGGGACCCGCAGGGCACGCAGCATGACCTGGATATCCAGATCTACGAGCAAGGTGCCCTGGAATAAAAAAGCATCCCGGGCCTCGGTTCCGCCTGTTCCTGAAATTTTTCTGCCATTCACCTCTATATCATTCACAGGCCTGAATGAAGCGTCTATACCGAGCGAGCGAAGGCCTTGAATACCTGCATCACAAAGTAAACGGTAAAGCCCGGGTACATCACGTGAGGCCGCATCCTTCCCTGCAATGAGTTCCCAACCGAGGGTATCTTCACCGAAATAAATAGCCCCACCGCCCGTAATGCGACGGTTGACTTCAATCCCTGTGCGCTTACAATAATCTTCCCGGATCTCCTGCTCCACGCTCTGGTGAAACCCCACAAGACAGGCGTGTGGACGAAACTGCAGGAAACGAAGTGTATTGGGAACAATCCCTTCGGCCTTTGCCTCAAGGATCGTTTCATCCAGGCACATATTTTCAGCTGCAGATATTTTACCTGTATCTAACAGGCGCCAGGTTTCCATAGTTATTCCTAAGAAACGGCCATTTCCGTTTGTTTTTCAATTGTGAGGATGTCCTGGGCGTTGGGTGGGAATGGATAATTTCGCAGCAGGCCTTTCATGGCCTGAGTGGGGGTTTCATTTGCAAAGGGTCGATTGCACCCGGTACAGCCTGTTGTCATAAAGGCTTTTCCGTTCCGGACGATGGATAGAAGTTCGTTTTCAGGCAACCCGAACTCTTTTAAAGCCCCGGATTCAAACTTCATTTTTTCGAATCGCGACAACCCCCGGTCTATTAGATGCCTAACCAATTGCACCTTCCGGTACTGCTCAATGGGTGGTTGGGTCCAGTCTTCCAGGCCGGTGCCGTTTTCGGGGTAGAAAGAGAACAGGTGAACACTCACTCCCATATCGTAACAGCGCTGGATGAGCCCTGCTGCCTCTTCTTCTGTCTCGCCAAGACCGATAATAAGATGAATCCCCACGCTCTTTCGTCCGTTTCCCATCACCATAACGGCCTCTTCAACACCCTTCAGGTATCTATCCCATCGATGCGGGCCTCCTGCTCCCTTTCCACGCAACCTGTCAAAGAGACCCTCTGTTGCCGCATCAACAGCTATGGTGATATTCTGTACGCCTGCAGCCTTGATAGATTCAAAATGGGGCTTTGTGAAAGAGGTGGGCGTTATGAGGGTGGAAACCTTGAGACTGGTGCCTGATTTGACTTTCCTCACAATACTTATAAGGTCCTCCGGAGCCTTTGGCGAAGTCAGACTTGAAATACATACCCTCTGGATAAAACGATTCTTCAGAGCGCTCGCATTTATCGCCTTTATCACATCCTTCAGCGGATAAGACGGCCATTCTACACGTATGAGGCTCCTGCAATCAGGACCGTCTGCAATCTCCTTGGCCTGACCGCAATAAAGACAGTTGGCAATGCAGCCCCTGTCATACTCCATAAGCAGGTTGATACAGCCTAATTTGGCGTTTCGAAAAAACTTACCCCGTCTGAACCCAAGGGTCATTGCTGCGGCTATACTCAATCTGACAGTTTCTGGTGATCCCATAATTATGCCTCAAAATTCAGATATTTATTCAGTTTTTTCGCAAACCTTCAAATATTCGCAATATTCCTCAGGACTCATGAGCCCTTCGGATTTTATCTCTCCCGATGGCTCTACGGCAATAAACCACCCTTCGCCAAACGGGGCGTCATTTATCAGTTCGGGATTATCAAGTACTTTATTATTAACCTCGTCCACCCGGCCCTCAAAGGGTGAATAAAGCCTGTCAACCCATTTACTGGTCTCAATAGAGCCAAATTCCTGCCCGGCATTCAACAGGGTTCCCTTCGCGGGCAGATCAATGTGGTTTACATCTCCTGCGTTAATCTGGATATAGTCGGTCCAACCCAGGGTATAAAGACGATTCTTCATATTTACCCACAGGTGGTCCTTGGTGTAACTCAAATCTTCCGGAATTTCAGCATCTCGAAATTGCATATAAAGTCCCTCTCCTATCTCTTTTGGTAAGCGTTCAAAGGTTCTGGGTTCAGAGGTTCAGCGTTAACGTCTTTTCGTTAACCCGCTTGTCCTCTGCCGCTATTTTGGAACGTGTAAGCATGATACCCATATAAAAAGTCACTAACCCGTTTTCGTCATTCCCGCGAACGCGGGAATCCAGGGGAATCAATCCCGCTGCGGCGGGAGACTCCCGCGTTCGCGGGAGTGACGGCTTTTTACTGGCACATCAACCCTTGAACCCTGAACCTGGTACCTTTCCGAGTTATGGATGTTGGGGAGGCGAGCGAGCCCTTTAGGGTGAGCTCGCGAAGCCTCCCCAACT
>JACNJD010000194.1 GCA_014382715.1 Candidatus Desulfacyla euxinica
TTTACAGTATCGAGCGTAATCAGGGAGATAACCAAGTGCGTGTCCATGGATGCCAAATTCCCCGGAGACATTGTTTATATTTTGGGCAAGACCAGGAATGAATTAGGTGGGAGTGAACTCTACCAAATGATGAACTATGTCGGTCTAAATGTCCCGAAGGTGGACGCAAAGGCGTTATGGCCTCAATACCTGGCTCTACACAGGGCCATGTCGGAAGATCTGGTCTCATCGTGCCACGCGGTTTCAAGGGGAGGGCTTGCAGTGCATTTTGCCCTGGTGGCCATGGCAGGTGAACTCGGGATAGAGATAGATCTTCCCCTGTTCCCCGGTTCTGCGGGGCTCGCTCCCAGCCAGACACTCTATTCAGAATCGTGCGGCAGATTTATCATAACAGTCGATCCCCGGAAAAAGGAGCTGTTCGAGGATATTTTTACCGGCATGAATATGGAGAAGGTTGGCACAATCACAGAATCCCCTTTGCTTATAATAAGATCTTATAACGGTGAACCTATCATAGAGGAAGATATATTCAGATTAAAGGATTCATGGAAAAGGCCTTTTGGAGAGCTGATATGACACAGATAAAAGCGTTGGTCCTTACGGGCTACGGGCTCAATTGCGATTATGAAACCGACTTTTCTCTAAAATCAGCGGGAGCTGATTCCCACAGGGTCCACATCAATGAGCTGATCAGCGGCAATAAGGATGGCGTTCAAATCAGACTGAGCGACTATCAAATCTTAGTCTTTGGGGGTGGATTCAGCTGGGCAGATGATCATGGAGCAGGAGTCTTGATGGCCTCCAAATTGAAACATCATCTCGGTGAGGATATAGAGAAATTTATTCAAGATGGTAACCTCATAATCGGTATATGCAACGGTTTCCAGTGCCTGGTGAATCTTGGTCTGCTTCCTGGTTTCGGAGGTCAGTACCGGGAGCGTCGTGTTGCCCTGACCTATAATGATTCGGGCAATTTCATCGATACCTGGGTCAGGCTCAAGGTCAACCCTGAGGCGCCCTCTGTTTTCACTAAGGGGCTTATAGATTTAGAATTTCCTGTGAGGCATGGTGAGGGAAAGTTTTATGCATCTGATGAAACCATTGACCAGCTCTTTAAAAATAATCAGGTGGTGTTGCAGTATGCCGATGAAAATGGAGAAGGAGCAGCCGGCCTGTGGCCCCTCAACCCCAATGGATCACTCCGGGACATTGCAGGAATATGCGATCCCACCGGCCGGGTCTTCGGTCTGATGCCCCATCCCGAGGCCTTTAACCATTTCACCAATCATCCTGACTGGACCAGGAAGAAAGAAGAGCTTGTACGTCAAGGCGAAGGGACTCTGCAGGAGGAGGGGGAAGGGATCAATATCTTCAGGAATGCGGTGAACTATATTAAAGATATCTGAGATCAGCACATGGAAAGCCGCGGCCAATGCCAAACAAACCAGATTCGAAAAACCCTTTTTTTATATTGCTTTCGCCTCTTCGTTAATACACTCGTGCAGGATCTCAACTCCCCTGTCAATTTCACTTTTCTTTATAATTAAAGGAGGCGCCAACTCAAGTGCCAGTCCCATCAATTTAATGATTAATCCTTTATGATATGCCCGATCGACCAGACTGTTGAGTCGACTCATGGGGAACAAGGCCCTTGTCTTCTTGTCGGTAGTGAAGTCAATACCCAGCCACAGGCCATTGCCTCGGACTTCTCCGACGATGGGATGCTCTTCCAGCGATTTTATGGCATCTAAAAAATATCTTCCCATCTCTTCCGACCTTTTGACCAAGTCTTCATCTTTAATGATTTCAATGTTTTTTAAGCCAGCCGCACAGGCCACAGGGTGGTTGGCGTACGTGTGTAGATGTTCAAAGGTATCAATCGGGTCAATAACCTCATCGGTACAGCCAACCGCACCCAGGGGAACATATCCGCTGGAGATACCCTTTGCCATGGTGATCAGATCGGGCTGAATACCAAAATGGTCAATCCCGAACCAACGACCGGTCCGCCCAAACCCGCAAATGATCTCATCGATGATTAGCAGCACACCGAAATCGTTACAGATGTCCCGGATAATGGGCCAGTATTCCGGTGGCGGGGCCAGTGCCCCGAACCCCTGCTGCATGGGCTCACCTATAAAACACGAAATCTGATCAGGCCCTTCAAACTCGATAATCCGCCTGACGTCTTCGGCACAGGCAATTTCACAATCAGGGTATTTTAACCGCAATGGGCAGCGGAAACAATAGGGGGATTCAACAAAAACCGATCCTGGAGCAAGTGGTTCCATGGAGTGTCTCATGGGCAAGGCCGTGCCCAGAGCCCTCAAAGCAAGTGATGTGACACCGTGATATGCCCCTCTTCGAGATATGACCTTAAACCGTTGCTTTTCACCCTTGTAAGAGTGGTACTGCTTGGCCAGTTTCATGGCCGTTTCAACCGCTTCTGAGCCATCACAGACAAACAGAAAATTATCAATTTTATCCGGGGTCAACCCGGACAGAACCTCGCTTAACTCCAGGGCGCGAGGGTTTGTAAAGAACATGGGAGTAAAATAGGGCAGTTCTAAAGCCTGGTCCATAATGGCCTGGGCCAGCTCTTTTCGCCCGTAGCCAACATGAACCGGTCTGGTAACGCCCGACACAAGGTCCAGGTAAGCGTTTCCTTCCTGGTCGAAAACATGGCAGCCTTCACCTCTTGTTATGACAGGGATGCCTCTATCGATAACCTCTTGTGATGTCCTACACAGAATCAAGGACGATTTCTTGCCATTTTCCTTTATTTTTGCCATAAGCCCTCCCCTGTCTGTTTATGCATGACCGATTTCGAATCACGCGTTGTCTAAATCAAGAATAGTGAGTTATATTAACTTTATGAAAAAGTCAACGGCAGATTTCCACAACTTGGGGAGATCTTCCTCGTAATTCTTGATAGTGGGACACGCGACCATGGGTGCAAATCCTTCCGCATACTTAACCACTTTCTTTTCTTTTTCTTTTCTACCACAATCCAATCTGATACCTTGCATCCTCACTTGACAGGAACTCGCTGCCTGCTCGAGGGACTATGGAAGTTTGAGGTAACAGGGAGAACTCCGGAGATCAGCCCTATGGCTCTTGACTTTACCCAACCTCTTTTCTTGTCAGGCAGGCGAACCAGGCTCCATCCATCTTCTGATCTCTCCCTATACACCACAGTCCCTTCATGGAGCTTGAAAAGAACGGTGTCGTCTTCTTCCGGGCCGGCCAAAATATCTACCTCTTTTTGGAGTATTACTGCACGGTCATCGCTGCTGATCCAATAATATTTGAGGCCAAAAGAGAGGCCTGCAACAAACCAGGAGGTGAGAATCAGAAGGAGCATATAATAAAGCCATTCTGATTTGTGAAAGAGCCGTATTATCAGGATTGTCCATAACAAGAGATTCAGGAGTGCAAAGGACCAGAAAAGCTCATTCAGATTGAATGACTTCAGCCAGAAAAAGGCCGTCTCAATAAACCCGTGGAATTCCTCGATGGCATCCCGGATCTGATCGCGGGCATGGGACAGGTTGAAATTAAGATCGGGATCCCTCGGGATTAAGAGCTGTGCCCGTTCGTACTCTAAGATAGCCCGGCCAACCTGCCCTGCCCTGAAATAAGCGTTGCCGAGATTGTAGTAGATCTGGCCCCCTCCGTGCCCGGACCGGATCAAACGAAGGTACTCCTCTATGGCTTCCTGGAAATCCCCAACCTTGTAGGCCTGGTTCGCCTTGAAGAAACCCTCTTCCCACTCATCGGCCCTCGCCGCGTGATTGGACGTCAGGTAGAGCAGGACCAAAAGAATGGTTATGGGTAACCGGATTCCTTTTCTCACCTGATCTCCCTTTCGATTTCTTTAATAAGCCTCGGGATTTCATTATTCATCCTGCCCGCCTTCCGGCTTTGTCCCGTATAAATACTATTTTCAAGTTCTATCATGATCACCCGGAGTTTTTGAGCCGTGCCAGGGCCTGCCCCTTTTGATATCAATATATCTGCCGCATCATCAGGGGTTAGAGAAGCGAGGGCCAGACCGAAGCGGTCATTGAAATAATCCCTCACGCAAAGGGTCAGGCCATTAACATCATCCCTTTCCTGACGGCATCGCCGCATCAGGTTTTTGGGCGCCTTTCTTGCCTTTTGTGCGGGCAGGGCACGGACGGATCTCTTCTTGAGCCGCAATCCCAAAAATATTGAAACATAGAGTACAAACGGCAGTAGAAGGGTTAGCCAAACGAACAGTCCCCCGGACATAATCGCTGATCGGGCTTGAAGGTTTCTGACAGATGTGTGCAGGGGAAGGATATCATGCCCTATCTCTTCAACCCCCTGCTTCGATGACCTGCCGACTCCGTTCTGCCTGCCCGGTCCTGCCTCCACCATAATCATTTTCTCTTTTCCGGGGAGGACAATAAGCGGCTGCTTCGGGGTCTGAATAATGCTGTACGAGTGGGTTTCGGGATCAAAAAAGCTCAAAGATAGCGGAGGGATTTCATAATCGCCCTGTTGCTCGGGCACTATGGCCCATTTCATTATTTTAAAACCGGCTAACCCTTTAGGGTCGGGACGTGCCTCAAAAACCGGTTCATCTGCATAGACCTTTATGTGCTCCAGACCAGGCATTTTCAGATCCGGGATGCGGTTTACGTTTCCCTTGCCGTTTATACTGACCGTCAGGGTCGCAGACTCTCCCATATTTATTTTTGACGGAACAAGCGTGGCCTTGATCTCGAAGTTGCCCACAAGACCGCTGAAACCCTCGGGTTTTCCCTCCTCAGGGAGAGGAATAACCTTCAGCTCAAGCGGTTGGCTGGAGATGGTTACGGGTCTGCCCGATCTAAAAAAGGGGTCGTCAAAAAATCCCCTCCGGGACTTTCTATGATCATAAGCGGTCATACTCATTTGAGAGGGCGTAATGCCATAATTCCCTGCCTTGAGCGCCAGCAGACCATATGGAACTTCTATGATCCGGTACGTACTACCATGGTAAACGCCCTGGTATTCCCTTGGCTTTGCCAATTGTTTGAAGGCAAGATGATCGAGTTCCGGGAGTTGAAGGGAAATATCTGATACACTGGTTTTCAAATAAAGCTTTAGAATGTATAAGACCTGCTCTTCGACATATGCCTTTTTTGATGAGAGGGTGGTCTCAAGAAAGATCGGACCTTTGGCAGGAGATCCGGGAGACGCGGCCTTGAGGACCGACAGGGTAGAGATGTTGCTTTTAAATACCTTTCCGTCGACCTTGACCTCGACCGGTCCTAACTGAAAGGTCCCGGACTTTGATGGCTGGATGTAATATGTATATTCGACACTTGAGCTGAAATTGCCATTTATTATTTCAACCCGGCTTGAACTGCCACCCTGGGAAACCTGAAACGAGTCCAAGCCCTTTATGACAGGGGATGAATCGCAGCTTCTGGTGCCCGATACCTTTATGGCCACTCTTATGGAGTCAGAGAGTGTTGCCTCCTGTCTGTCCAATGAGAGGGCAACCGAAACCCCGGCACGGGCCTGGCAGGGGGTTAAAATAGATATAAAAAACCCCAACAGCAGAATACTTTTCTTCATCTTACCAATCCTTTCCCGATAAGACCCCGCGGCGCTTCCCTTTTGGGGTTTGAAACTCTAAGTATTTGGAACGATCTTCTTTGACGTTGTCCAGCAGGGCCTCGGCCTTTTTCCTGTCCATCAGGGAGATGGCCTGGGCGGAACCCTCATTCTTTTCCTTTTGCGGCAGGGCCTCCCGCGGCTGGAGATCCCCTGAGAGGTCTTTGGGAGGCCCCTTTTCCTCATCCGGTTTTGTATCCTGTCCCTGATCTTCACCCTTCTTTTTGTCCTGCTGATCCTTATCCTGAGAGTCTTTATTCTCAGCCGATTTATCAGGAGAAGACTCTCCCTCGCCCTTCCCCTTTTTGCCGTTTTTAGAATGATCTTTTTTGTTCCCCTCTTTTTGTTCCTTTTTCTGCTTTTCTAATTTCCTGAGGGCAATTTCCAGATTAAATCTTGCATTTTCGCTTTCAGGATCGATCAAAATGGCCTTTTTATAATGAGCCGCTGCCGAGGCAAAATCGCCCTGTTTAAAGGCCGTATTCCCCAAATTATAGGCGGCCTTTAGCCGGGTTTTCGAGTCTTTCGCCCTCCTCAGCACACTGGAAAATGCGGCCGTGGCGCCCTTATAATCGGCACCCTGGTAATTTGCACACCCCCTGTTATAACGATATCGCAAGTCTTTAGGATTATCCATATCTGAGTCTGCATAGATCTTTTCAGCCTCGGCAAACCGGCCCAGCCTGTACAGCTCATCCGGGTTTTCATCACCGGCGGCCAAAACCGGGGCGCCAAGAAAAATCCCTATGACAACAAGAAGGAAGATTACAAACCGCCTTCCCCCTTTTCCCTTTATCAATTCGCTCAGTTTCAGCATCCCAGCATTCATCCTAATCATCCAACCATCCGCCCAATCAACAATCATCAATCAACAATCATCAATCCAATCAGCCCCTCCAGAAGCAAAAATAGAAAGGCAGCAATGACAAAGATGGCAAAGCGCTCCTCATAGACCTTTATTTTGCCGCTTTTCAGCGTTGCAGCTTCCGTCCTGGATCTGATTCCCTCAAAATACAGGAGGTCCAGGTCGAGATCACCGGCCACGGAACGAATATAGCTCCCTCCGGTTATGGAAGCGATTTCGCTGAGCCCCCCCTCGTTCAGCTTAGACAGGATGAGGTTGCCATCTTTATCCTTTTTAAAACCGCCCTTCCCCTCCCCGGCAGGCACAGGTCCCCCGGAAGGATCCCCTATCCCAAACACAAAGATTTTGACCCCGTCCCTTGCCGCTTCCCGGGCCGCCTGGAGCCCTTTATTCTCATTGTCTTCGCCATCGGTTATAAGAAGAATTACCCTGTCGGTCTCTGATTTCTTGTCAAATGAAGAGACAGCCCTCTCTATGGCCGCTCCCAGGTCGGTGCCCGGCACGGGTATAAGATCAGGGCGCAGCGCATTCAGAAACATGTTTAAAGCGCCATAGTCTAAAGTCAGAGGGCATTGAATAAAGGCGGCTCCTGAAAAGGCCACCAGGCCCACCCTGTCCCCCTGGACCACCTGAATGAAGTCTGAGATCTCCCGCCTGGCCCTTTCAAGTCTGTCCGGTTTTACATCCGACACCAACATGCTGGAAGAGACATCGAGAACAATCATGATGTCCACCCCCTTTTGACTCACCTCCTGATAATGGCTTCCCCACCGCGGCCCGGCCAAGGCCAAAAGCATCAATCCCAATGCAGCCAACAAAAAGGCGAATCTTATGATCCGTCTTCCCCTACGAATATCCCCGACCAGACGATCTAAGAGCTCGGGTTCGGCAAACCGCTTCATCGCTTTTGTCCTTTGGCGGTTGTAGACAATGAAGAGCAGGGCCGTTATTGGCACAAGCCATAAAAAATTGAGCACCCAGGTGTGGGAAAGGTTCATGGAATTACCCTCAAGATCCAGGTCTTGAGCAGGATCTCCAACCCGAATAATATAAGCGCCGGAACAAGAAAGTAGTAGTAAAGCTCTTTAAAATGAAAAAATTCTTTTACCTTTACCTCGGTCTTTTCAGCCCGGTCAATAAGATCGTATATCTCTGACAACTCCCTGCTGTCAGAAGCTCGGAAATATTCCCCTCCTCCGGTTTCAGCCACCTTCATCAAGGTTTTTTCATCCAGGTTAACCTGCTGATGCACAAGACGTGTTCCCAGAAAGGTCTTTATCCTGAAGGGCGCAGGACCTTTGCCTCCAACCCCGATGGTATAGATCTTAACGCCTAATGCCCGGACCGCCTCGGCAGCCGCAAGCGGGGTTATTTCACCTGCATTATTTCTTCCATCAGTAAGAAGGACCAGGATTTTTGATTTGGCCTTCAGATCCTTCAACCTTTTCCCCCCGATGGCAATGGCAGAACCCATGGCAGTTCGGTCTCCGGCCATACCGATCTCCATCTTATCCACTAATCCCAACAGGAGCCCCTTATCAACGGTCAGGGGCGACTGGGTAAAGGCCTCTTCACCAAAGACCACAAGACCGATCCGGTCAGTATCCCTTTTTTTTATGAAATCGTTGACCACCTTTTTGACAGCGGTCAGCCGGGTTACGGGCTCATTGTCTAATTTGAAATCCAAGGCCTGCATGGATTCTGAAGTATCAAGACAGAGAATGATATCCACACCAGGGGATCGCACGTCCCGGGACACATTGTATAACTGGGGGCGGGCCGCCGCCAGGACCAACAGGACAAGGGTGCATCCTCTCAAGATCATGGGAAGCCTCGCCAGAATCCGGTTCCCACCCCCGGCAAGACTGGCCATCTTTGAGGTCATGGAATAGGTAATGCCGGAAGGCTTCCTCCATAGGGCAAAGAGAAACCATCCCGTTACGACAGGGAGAAGCAGGAGCACGACCGGGTAGGCGAATCTGAACATCATCGGCCCGCCTCCTCTGACTTTTCAACCAGGGACCGGTCTGATCTGAGGCCCTTGGTCGACACACTCCTGACAGGAAGGTCCCCGTCAGACTCAGCGCCGGTTTCCCTGATATAGGAGAGAGCTTCCTTTACCTCATCATCTTTCTTAACCGGCGTGGGCGCCAGATCCGCGAATTTGACAAGGTCCGCCCGCTGCAGCAGGGGAAGGAGCTGTCTGTCTTGCGGTTTGTGGATAGAGAGGGCAATTTCCTGTGTGGTGTACTCTGCAGCGGGAAATCCCCTGAGTGATTCCAAATAGCGTCTCATAATTTCAGAAAACCGGAAGTAAAACTCCTTGACATAGCCCTTCTCAAAGAGCCCCTGAGATTCCAGTTCGTCAATCTCCCTTTTCGCCAAAGTATGAGGGGGATCTTGCGAGATGACAAAAGCCCTCCTGTTGCGACGTCTCCTGATCCACAGAAAAAGGCCGATACCTGCTGCGCAGGCTATCAGGGCAAGGATCACCCATGGCAGGTACTTAATTACCCCGGACGTCGTTGGGATAATCCCGTAGATAGGTTTTAATTGTGCCTCTTCAGGTTTTTCACCAAGGTTAGACAGGACAATCAGCTTAACAGGTTCTGTTTGGAGAAACCCCTCTTTCCCCTCTTTGTCAAAATATGACAGGGAGAGCGGTCCGGATTTGAATTGGCCGATACGATCCACGAGGAGGGTGACCCTGATCTGCCCCGGCCCTGTTTGACGGCCCACAATGGTAAAGCCCTCAAGACCTTTGATCTGGGGATCCGGAGATAAGCGTACGTCTTCCGGGAGATGGTAGTTGAGCGTAAGGAGAACTGCGCTTCCCACTTTAGCTGAAGGGGGATTCAGAGTGGCCACTAACCCGACAGGAGCGCTGTCCGCACCGATTGCTGTCCTCGCCACTCCAAAGGAGAGGAGGATGCAGAAAAAAACCATCCACCTGCCTTTCACTGCCTTCTCCTCCTCATCTCAAACAGCCTGGTCAACGGTTCAACTACCGGTCCGTTTGTGACCAAATCCACGTGATCGATCCCTGCCCTTCTGAAGAGATCTGTCAAATAGTCTGTCTGTTCCTTTCGATAGGCACGCCATTTTTCCCTGAGTCTTTTGCTCTTGCTGTTGATTAACGCTGTCTCTCCGGTCTCAGGGTCTTTAAGGGCGACCAGACCCACCTCGGGGAGGGCCTCTTCTGCCGGGTCAGTCACCCGGATAACCGTGAGGTCGTGCTTTTTAGCGGTGAGTCTCAGCGATTTTTCAAACCCGGTATCCATGCAGTCTGATATCAAAAAGAGAATCGTATGGCGCTTCGCCACCCGGTGCAGGTAGGTAAGGACCGCATCTATGTTGGTGCTCAGGTCTTGGGATTCATAGGTAAAAATCTCTTTGATCAGACGCCACACATGAGAGGCCCCCTTCTTTGGGGGAATATACTTTTCGACTCCGGAACTGAACAGGATGGCCCCCACCTTGTCATTGGTGCGGATGGCTAAAAAAGCGAGCATGCCTGCCACTTCGGCCAACAGTTCCCGCTTAAACTTGCCTCTTGTTCCAAACAGGTGGGAACCGGAGAGGTCTAAGATAAGGATAACGGTCAATTCCCTCTCCTCGTGAAAAACCTTGACAAACGGGCGGCCGAAGCGGGCAGAGACATTCCAGTCGATCGTCCTGATATCGTCACCGATCTGGTACTCCCTGACCTCGGCGAACTCCATTCCCCTCCCTTTGAAGGCGCTTTCATACTGGCCTGCAAAAAGGTCATTGGCCAGGCGTTTCGTGGTAAAGTGGAACCGCTGGATCTTCTTGAATAATGCCTCCGAAAGCATCTCAAGGCACCTCAATCCGTTCCAATAATGTCTTTATGATATCATCGGTGCTCATCTCTTCTGCCTCTGCCTCGTAACTCAGAATAATCCGGTGACGGAATACATCGGGGGCCATTGATTTCACATCCTGTGGCGTCACATACCCGCGGCCGCTCAAGAATGCGTGAGCACGTGAGGCCAGACCGAGCCAGATAGAGGCCCTGGGCGAAACCCCATAACTGATCATCGGGGCGATATCGAGATCAAAATCCTTTGGGTTTCGGGTAGCCCTGGTAAGCCGCACGATGTAGTCCATGATCCGCTCCTCCATATGGATCGCATTCATGGTTACACTGGCGGATCGGATTTGAGCTACATCCACTACACCTTCGATATCTTCCACCACCCCGCCATAGACCCTCTCCATAATCTCCTTTTCTTCCTCGGCAGAAGGGTAATCGACTTTGATCTTCAGCATGAAACGGTCGACCTGGGCCTCTGGCAGAGGATAGGTCCCCTCCTGTTCAATGGGATTCTGGGTAGCAAGCACCAGGAAAGGTCTGGCCAGCTGGAATGTAGTTTCACCGATGGTGATCTGGTGTTCCTGCATTGCCTCTAACAGGGCACTCTGGACCTTTGCCGGCGCCCGGTTAATTTCATCCGCCAGGATAATATTGTGGAAGATGGGGCCTTTTTTGATTTCAAATGTGGCGGTGTCAGGGCGATAGAATTGTGTCCCTAAAATATCCGCGGGAAGAAGATCCGGGGTAAACTGTATCCTCTGAAAGGTTGTATTAATGGTGGCGGCCAGAGTCTTGACTGCCGTAGTCTTTGCCAGGCCGGGAAGACCTTCCAGCAGGAGATGACCATCGCATAGAAGCCCGATCAGCATCCTCTCTATGAGGTTCCTCTGGCCCACAATGACCTTTTCTATACCTGCCATAATCTGTCTGAGAACCAGACTCTCTTTCTCAACTCTCCGGGTAATTTCCTGTATATCCATTAATCATTTTCCTCCTGGTTTCACCGAGACCTCTCTCTGTCTCTCTTAATCCTCATTTAATTCAGTTGGTTTTAGCAGGTGTTCACAGAACTTCTGAAGCCCTGAATTGCCGTTAATACTCCTATAGCAAAGATATCGCTCTTTTCAAAATCATTTTTGGCGAGTGCGGGAAGCCCGTGTCAAATCCAGACTGTCTTTACCTGAATCAGTTGACTTTTGAAAGTTATTTCTGTTAACAAGCCTTAGTCAAATTACCACCCCCCGGATGAGGAAGATAGTTTATCCTGGTTAAGAATTAGCATAAATGATCGTTATATGGGAACGTATAACTCGTGATTAAAGGAATCGGGATGTTCAACTCAATTGAAGAAAGTCCGCTTTATCAGATAGCCAACCCCGGGAGCATTGTTTTTTTTGGGGCGTCAAATAGTATTACTGCAATGGGAACCAACCTTCTGATGTCTTTACAGACAGCAGGCTTTGAAGGTGCTATTTACCCGGTTCACCTAAAAGAAAAAATGGTGCTGGATCTCAAGGCATACCGGAGTGTCCTGGATTTGCCGGAGGTCCCGGATCTGGCAGTGATTGTACTCCCCACTAAGATCGTCAACCAGGCACTTGAAGAATGCGGCAGAAAAGGTATCAGGAAGGTCGTTATCGTTTCCGGTGGTTTTAAGGAGGTCGGAGGCAATGGGGTTGCCCTTGAAGAGGATCTAAAGGAGATTGCCGGAAGATACGGGATACGTGTTCTTGGCCCGAATTGTCTTGGAGTCGCCAACCTTCACCACAAGCTGAATACTACCTTCATCCCCTATGAAGGGGAGCCCGGGTTTATCGGCCTGGCATCCCAAAGCGGGAGCTTTGTTACCCAGCTTTTTGACTACCTCTCTAAGTTAGGGCTTGGATTCAGTACGGCCTTCAGTGTCGGTAACGAGGCGGATATTGATCTAATTGACTCCATGGAATATCTCGCTGCCTGCCCCAATACCCGGGTCATAGCCCTCTACATCGAAGGGATCAGGAGGGGGAGGGCGTTTATGGAAACCGCGAGATTGATTGTGCCTCATAAACCGATCGTAGCATTCTATGTGGGCGGTTCCGAGACAGGGAGACGGGCCGGTTTTTCCCATACCGGGGCTCTGGCAGGTCCGGATGACCTGTATAATGGCATGTTCAGACAGAGCGGCGTTATCAGGGCAAAATCGATAACTGAATTGTTCGATTTCTGCTGGGTATTGGGCAGTCTTCCCAGACCGAGAGGGCCCAGAGTAGTAATTCAGACCCATTCCGGCGGACCCGGGGCAGCAGCGGCAGATTCCTGCGGGAGGGCGGGTCTCGAACTGCCTGCCCTGTCAGATGAAACGGTAGAGAAGCTAACACCGTTTGTCCCTCATACCGGCAGCGTCAACAACCCTGTTGATCTCACCTTTTCCAAGAATCCTGATGATTTCTATTCCAATATACCACAGATCCTCATCAAGGAAAAAAGGGCCGATATGCTGTTGATTTACTTTCTTACCCCGGCTCAGGTAGTTAAGAGAACGCTTAAGCAGATGGGTTTGTCTGAGGAAGAGATTATGGATCAGATCCCTAAATTTACGGATCATCAGTGTAGCTCTCTTGCCCGCCTCCTCGAAACAGCTGACAAACCGATTATCGGTTATACCTTTCGCAGTCTCGAAGAGCCGTCTGTTCGTGGGCTTATAGACCGGGGCATACCCGTGTTCCCAGGACCAGAGCGAGCTGCTCGGGCCATTGCTGCCTTAGTAAAGTACGCGAGATTTAACACCCGAAAGCTATATTGGTGAAAACCGAACAACGCATTGACATGGTATGGAGTTCTTGGTAAATCTTGTAACCGTTCACGGGTTTCCCGTTGAAAGCGGGATTCAGGGTTAGGGTTAATGAGTAGGGTAACATTCACCGACGATTTGCAGGCATGAGACGAAAAACAAAAACCAGGAAGAAATCGACCTCCCCGCCCCTGCTCAACCAGGAGCAGGAAGCCCTCATTTCTACCTTATTGAAAGAGCTTGGCAGCACAGACCCTGCTGAAATTCTTGCCAGGATCCCTGATTCACGCTGTGCTCAAGTCCTCATAGATCGTCTGCCATTAAACGATGAATCCCCTATTCCCCTGTTGTTGGCACTGAGAGCCGGCTTTAAAGATAAAGACGTCGGCAAGGCAATTAAGCGTGTCTTATTCAAGCTCAAGAGAAGAGGTGTTGCTACTGTAGAGTTTGATGCCGAAGAGGACGATTCTTCAACTATCTTAAAACTTTCCCGGAAGGAGCCTCCTCGCTGTTATGTGGGCACCGTTGATGGAGCTGGATGCAGGGGCGTTATGATCATGGTGCACCGTGGAGGCAAGGGCCTCGATGTAGGTCTTGGTGTTGTCTCTGACGAGCAGGGGATCCAGGAATTTTTTTACCGAAACCTCAGTAAAACAAGCGCAAAGGAGATGAAAGAGAACTTCTCGCGAGAGGCTGGACCGTTAGTGGAAACCTCACTGTCACACGCTGCAACTATTCTTGAAGAGTCCTACCAAAGGCACTTGACGCTGAAATCAGATGTGCCGGCGGATTATCTTGAATTGAGACCGTGGCTGTTGGAAAACGCCCCTGTCCTTGCGCGTCCGGTCGTCTATGATTGCATTCCCGAGACGTCCATCTCGGAAACGATCCCAATGGATTCCCAGCTCATGGAGCTCTTTGATCACGAATTGATGGATTTTTGGTTGATTGAGATTGAAACTTTGAGGCCTTTTATGGAAGAAATGTTCAGGGTAGAGGAGAGCCCGATTGTCCTCACCGATGCCCAGAAGGCTGACCGGATTGGCGAGATCAAGGAAAAATGCATGGGCGAAATCTTTTCCCCTGAGAGGCGTGAACTGCTGAAGCGCCGGTTAGAGGAGATGGGATACGTCTTTTTCAAGTTAGGGAAAGAAGAGACAGCGGGTCTGGCCATTGCGGCGGCCCATGCCGCGGATCAGGAGAGTACGATACTAAAAGCCAATCCGGTGATTGAAACCCTTTTGGAGCGGAGTCTGGCTTTTTACACAAAGGCCATGGAAGAGGAGGACTCTGAGCAAGTGCAGGAGGAGGACGAATCTTCTCCCATTATACTCCCCTGATACAGGGAATTTGTAGTCAAATTACCACGCAGATAACACCTTTCACTTTAGTCACTTTTCCTGGTTATCCGGGTTAGGAGGCAATAATGCCAGCAACAATTAATGTAAAAACCGGTTCAAGAATTGATATGGTAGATATTACCTCGCTGGTCAGCGGGGAGGTTTCAAAGACCGGTGTGATTGACGGGATCTGTGTGGTCTATGTGCCCCACACCACGGCCGGCGTAACCATCAATGAGGGCGCTGATCCGTCAGTCTGTACTGATATTATTCGAAAACTGAATGAATTGGTTCCCCCGAACGACAGGTATCGTCACATGGAAGGGAACTCTGACAGCCATATCAAGACATCGCTCATCGGCAGTTCGGTTACAGTGATTGTTGAAAACGGTCGCTTGGTCCTCGGCACATGGCAAAAGATCTTTTTCTGCGAGTTTGACGGTCCGAGATCCCGGAAGGTCTACGTTAAGGCAGCGTAGAAGCAAAAAAGGGACTTTTTATCACCTCACCTCACCGTCCGATCGCAGGCATGAAGGTAGAGTTGCTCAGCATTGTAGGAGCTCCTGACCAGGGGAGCACTTACTACGCCAACGAAGCCTCGGTCCAGGGCCTCGCCCTTGTATTCCTCGAACTCCTCGGGTGGCACATAACGGACCACCGGATAATGCTGTGGAGAAGGCGCCAGGTACTGTCCTAAGGTGAGCAGGCCGCAGCCCGCGTCACGAAGATCGTCCATTGCTTTGAGAAGTTCTTCCTTTGTTTCCCCCAGTCCTAACATCAGACCCGACTTTATAACCATGTGTGGCACATATTCAGAAGCCCGCGCCAGAAGTTCCAAAGAACGTCCATAGCTGGCCTGCGGCCGGATTTCCGGGTATAATCGCGGCACAGTCTCAAGATTGTGGTTTAGCACATCCGGTCCGGCAGCGAGGAGTGTCAGAAGCGCATCCCAATCACCGCCAAGGTCAGAAATGAGCGTTTCCACACCTATGCCTTCACACTCCCTTTGTATGGATAGAACGGTTCGGGCAATATGTCCAGCTCCGCCATCTAAAAGATCATCCCGCGTAACCATCGTCAGTACGCAGAAGGTCAACTCCATGCGGGCAACGGCTTGAGCCGTGCGCAGTGGCTCATTGGGGTTCGGCGGATGGACGGGGGATTTGTCCACTGCACAGAATGTGCAATGCCTGGTACAACTGGGCCCTAACAA
>JACNJD010000189.1 GCA_014382715.1 Candidatus Desulfacyla euxinica
TCTGAATGTGAGCTGATGCGTCCCGGGCTAACCCTGTTCACATACCTTCATTTAGCAGCAGAGAAGGATCTGACTCTTGCAATGATCGACCATGGTGTGACCGGCATCGCCTATGAGACTGTGGAGGAAGCCAATGGGAGCCTGCCGCTCCTTACCCCCATGAGTGAGGTGGCAGGACGTATGGCGGTTCAGGTGGGCGCTCAATATTTGGAAAAGAAAAACGGAGGCAGGGGCAAGCTCCTGTCAGGGGTGCCCGGGGTTCGCCCTGCTGATGTGACCATATTAGGGGCCGGCGTCGTGGGCACCAATGCAACCCAGATTGCCCTCGGAATGGGCGCGAGCGTGATTGTGCTCGATATCGATGCCGACCGCCTGCGCTATTTAGATCAGGTCCTGCACGGCCGGCTCAGTACCATGAGCGCAAATCCCTATAATATCGCCGAGGCGGTCAAGAGGGCTGATCTCCTTATCGGGGCTGTTCTTGTAAAGGGCGCAAAGGCCCCGTGTCTTGTGACCAGGGAGATGATCCGCAGGATGGAACCGGGAAGCGTCGTTGTGGATGTGGCAGTGGACCAGGGAGGGTGCTGCGATACCATTTGTGCCACCAGCCACTCGGATCCAGTGTATGTGGTGGATGGCGTCCTCCACTATGGGGTTACCAATATGCCGGGCGCCGTTCCCCGAACGAGCACATACGCGCTCTCCAACGCAACGCTCCCATATCTGATGAAACTGGCGGAGGAGGGCGTTGAACAGGCCATTAAAAATGATACAACATTGGCAAAAGGTGTCAATATCTACGAAGGGAAAGTAACCTACGAAGCGGTAGCAGATGCGCTCGGTCTTGTATACACACCTCTTTCGTCACTTATTTGAGATCAAGACCTGCCAGGAAAGAGCGTGAACGGCTCAGACTGCAAATCTGGCCGGAGAGATGACTTGTGCATCGATCAGTTTGGTGCGACCATCTAATATCAATTCAGCCGCGATCTGCCCAACTGCTGCGCTGGTCTCTATGCCGGCGCCCCCCTGCCCTGAAAGCCAGAAAAATCCCTTCAAGACCGGATCCTCTCCCACCACCATGGCCTGGTCCGGAGCAAATGTCCTTAATCCGGCCCACTTGTGAGAGATAGATTCGGGCACCAATCGTGGCGTGAGCTCCTTCAAACGCTCGATGGTCTGTGCGACCACCAGTTCGTCAGGACGGGCATCACAGGGTTCAACGGGGTCTTCATCCATCGGGCTGGCCATGAGACCTGCTGATTCAGGTGCAAAATAAAGATCATGGCTCAAATCGGTTACCAGCGGCCATTTACTGACAGACATTCCCTCTGGGGCGGCAAATGTGATGATCGTACGGCGGTGGGGCGTGAGTTGTACCGGAGAAGGACCCGCGAGCCCCCTGATCTTTCCTGCCCATGCCCCGGCCGCGTTTATCACCCAGCGAGAACCGTACTCTCCTCTGCTGGTTATGACACCTCTGCATCGGCCCTGATCGGTCTTTATCTCCCGGACCTCTTCTTCGCATCTAAGCTGCGTCCCCCGGCGTTTCGCGTGTCTTAGATAGCTCCACAACAATTCGTTCACATCTATATGGCCGTCTTCCGGCAGAAGCACGGCCCCATCAAAATTTGCAGGAGATAAGACCGGAATCATCGATACGGTCTCTTCCTGATTCAAAATTTCCACAATTGCACCTGACTGTCTCAGGCTCGGGATCATCTGCCGGGCTTGTTTCCACAACGCCCCCTGAAGCATGATAAGAATGCCTGACCTCTGAAGTAGAGGGGTTTCTGAAAAATCGGTCGGTGGGTTGCGGAGGAACTGTCCACCCAATAACTTCAACTGAAGGGTTGACGGGACGAGGTCAAACTCCACCAGCACTGCCGCAGATCTGCCGGTCGAGTGATAGCCTGGCTGCTCTTCCCTCTCAAGGATCAAGATATCCGTTATTCCTCGCTCGGCAAGAAAATAGGCAAGCGAGGCTCCGGCAATACCGCACCCAATAATGATCATCTCGAAATCGGACTTCTTATCCATCTCGCAATATCCTTTGGAGTTAACTGAAATTATTGGCAGTGTCCATCCACTAATCCCAATGTGGGCACTATGGGTTTCCAATTCAGAAATGAGTCCCGCCGGTGGCGGGACGGAAAAGGGCCGTTTATGGATGGAAACTGGGTAAGGGCATCGTAACATATGAATTGGAAATCTGGCAAATGATGAATGTCTCAAGACTTGACTAAAAGTTGATACCTGTATAATCTCATCATCGTTTATATGATATTGATACCTACTTTATTCAAATTACATTATAATTACGAAAGATTTTTCATATAGCCATTGTCCGCATAATCATAGGTCTTAGCCTTTACGTCTTGGCGTCTTTGCGCGAGGCCTGTTTGGTTCCCCGCTTCTGGTTTCATGAATACGGGATCACCGTTTCACTAAGACCGGCTTGCCCGGGTTAGGTTTTTACATTGTGCACATAATCAAACCAGTAATCCTGTCTGCAATACTTGTTATTCTTCATAGGCTGAAATGATCATTATCATAACCACAACCGGGATAATACTTGCAGGTCTGATTTATCTTCTCTGCGTTCCTCTTTATTTCGAAATTGGATATGATATTGAGCAGAGAGAATTTGAGAGCTGTTCCTTTAAGCTCTATCCTTTCACCTATCGGATTAGACCTAAAACTGGACGAGATAAGAGATTAGCGAAACAAAATGATCAAGACAAACAAAAAACGAAAAGAAAGAAGAGATTTCGTGTAAATTATATGGAATTGATAACAGATTTTACGACGCTCAGACAGGTAGCTTCCAACGCAATGAAATTTATCCGGGGAATCGTCATTTCTCCCGATTATTTTCTGAATGTCAACCTGACCGGCGGTTTCACCGAGCCTCATATAACGGGGTGGTTCTATGGTGGTGTGTGCGCAATTCAGCCCATATTAGGCAACTCCATAAAGTTTTTTTATTCCCCTGACTTTACCAAGGAATCTTTAAACGGCAAGATAACAGGACGTCTGGCCGTGCGTCTGTATAGCATTATA
>JACNJD010000140.1 GCA_014382715.1 Candidatus Desulfacyla euxinica
TTATATTATAGGAGTAAGACAATGCCCATTTTTGAATTCAGGTGTGCGGCCTGCGGAGAGATATTTGAAAAACTTTTTATGGACTCGGATGAACAGGTGGATATAACCTGTCCCCAATGCAGCGCCGAATCCATTGAACGGGTAGTCAGCAGGACCAACTTTGCTATCGGTGCGGGTCCCGGCAGCAACCAGCCCAGAATCACCGCAAAATCATGCGGAGACTCCAGTCAATGTATGACCCTTGACCTGCCAGGGCATGTTAAATGAAGGATAAGGACCTCAGATTCGCTCCTATCAAACCTGCGCTGGATGATGATGACAAGGCCCATATCACTGAGGTTTTTGATGAAGATGTCGTACCGAGGTTAATGATAATGCAGGCACGAGCTGGTAATATAAACTGTGACTTCGCTGGAACGGAATATAAGAACTGGGTTATTGAGTTCAGGACCAATCGATTCGGTTTCGAGATCGTTGATTTTGAGTACGATGAAAACTCAAGGAGTTTTAAGCTTGCTCCCCGGCCATTAATCAGAGATATAACCGGAAATGGATAAACCGGAATTGCGAATTAAGGAATTAAGGAATTTGGGAATTGAAGGTAATATCATTTTTGCCTCTCAATTCAGAATTTGTTCAATCCCTTAATCCCTGAATTCCTCAATTCCTTAATTGAGACCCATATGTTTCAAAGCAAATTTTTCGGAAGAGAACCAATAAAAAAACCTCAATGCCCTTTTTGCGGATCGCTTGTTGAGGGGCCAAAGGAGTTGAGCACCAGAAGGGTCGGGGAGATGCCGGTGGGCTCATGTTCATGCGGCGCCGTCTATGCATGTGAAGAAACCGGGCATAATCTCGGCTCTGCCATGATCGAAGCCCTGGTATTCGGATGCAACATGGATTGGGATCTTGCATGGGGGTTGGAACCTGAAGAGGATTATCTGCAGGAAATAGTCGAGAATTATGACCTCAAGAACCATCTGATCATCCCGGGCGGTGCCTATGAAGGGAGAAGAATCGCCGGAGCCTTATATTTCATAAGGCTGCACAAGGATGTTCAGGAAGTTACTTCTGAAGGAGTCCGGCAAAAACTTGCTAAGGCCACAACAGCTTCACCTGATTCATCTGCAGGGCATGCAAGAAAGAAAACCTTGTCGAAAAAGCAGGTTGAGGAGTTTGTCAGGGAATATCAGATTGAGCCCATAGAAAACGCTGCGGCTGAAGACAAGAAAATGATCAGATACCTGCAGCGGCTTCTTTATTCAGGGGATGCCCAACTCCGTCAGAGGGCAGCCGAAACCCTCGGGAGGGCATGTGCGGTTATTAGCAAAAGAGACCCTGGAATCGTTTCCAAGCTCCTTCAGGGGCTGTTTTATTCCCTGATCGATACAGCGGCCTTCCCCCCAGGGGCCTTTGAAGCTATCGGAGAAATTATCGGTCACAGGCCGGATCTCTTTGGGGGGTATGCTCCCCAGCTATATCAATTCGTTGCCGATCAAACGCGGAAATCTCAGGCCCTTCAGGCCTTGGGCCGGATCGCAAAATCAAGTCCGGACATTCTCCGCAAGCACACCCTTCACTTCTTTGCCTTCCTGGAGGACTCTGATCCCACAGTGCGTGGTTATACTGCCTGGCTTATGGGCAATCTCGGGGCCCATGAGGCAAAGAAAGACCTTGAAAAGCTCCTGCAGGAGTCCCATGAAATCGAGATCTACGAAAAAGGCATCATTGAGCAGAAAACCGTGGGGCAGGTAGCATCAGAGGCCCTGAAAAAATTAAGTGACTAACAAGACAGGGGTCAGAGGACAGAGGCCAGAAAAACCGCAAAAGTGCCTAAATCCCTAAATTCCTGAATCCCTAAATCCATGGAAATAAAATATCTCTTCTCTTCCCCGGACGGTGACATCTCCCTTGGGTCTGAAGATCTGGCAAAGCCCTTCTTAATAGCACCCTCGAAACGCCACCCCTTTCTGACCTTAGGAGACTATTTCGAGACCCTAAAGGAATTTATTTTGAAGGACCATGGGGAGTCCCTGGTCTGCGTTCTCAGGGAGGTTTTAAACAGAGAGATTAATCTTGAGAACATCCGGAAGATGTTGATCCGAAGTGAAAAACATGGTGTCCTTTACCACTTGGCCAGTGTTGAGATTTTTATTGATGATAAAAGGATCAAGCTGTCCGTGAGCACAGCAGTATCCGAAACAGGAAAGCAGTGGTTAGCAGACGAATACGAAATACTAACATCCCTGAACGCCTCCCTCAAGCTTCCCTATCTCCCCAACGTCTACTTCAAGGATGAGATGGTAGCTCCTGCCGGCAAAAAGAAGACCGAGACCCTCGCCATGTTCTTAGGAGAGTGGTTTGAAGACTACCATGAATGGCACCTTTCCATGGATGAAAACGATGGCAAGCAGAAGATCTGCATATGGGACCTGAGACAGGGGCATCGCTATGCGTCTGAAAAGGAAAGCTATGAGATATTCAGGCAGGCATCAAGAATTCTCACGCTCTATTATGATACTCTGAGCTATGAACAAATCTATCCGTGGCACCATGCTGCCGGAGATTTTATCCTAAGAACCAAGAACACTAAGATAGATGTAAGGCTCACAACCGCAAGGAAATATCAATCGATTATCGATTATCTTTCAGAGGATACCGTTAACCCGATGATTGCCATTATCTATTTCTTCCTGCATCTGACTGTCAGGATACGATTAGACAGATTGGACGGGGTGGGTGATGTGGCATGGGCTGGGGATTTCTGTGTGGACGCAATGACCAAAGGGTTTTTCGATGCCCTCAGGGTAATGGAGGCTGAAAAGAGATATCAATTGGGAAAGATTGAAGATATGCTTTTCCTTTTAAAGTCCTTTGGTGAGGAAGAGGTCCGGGGGCTTTTTCATCCATTGCTTGACTGGTACCAGGAAGAGGATACAGCAGAATTCCAGGTCATACAGGCAAACCTCAAAAGTCATGTCAATCTTTTGTGTCATGCCCTCCAGAATCTTGGTTCCGACTTAGCCAAGTTAGGTTGAGGACATTGTTCTCAATTCCTCAATTCCTCAATCTGCAATTCCGGTTTATCCGGGTCAGGTTATAAGTTCTTCTATGGGCGTTTTTATGACTTTCGAAACAGAAAATAGAAGTGACGCCCTTTCAGGATCTTTCCCGCCTGCATTCTCCAATAGTTGGATGGACAGCTGATAGAGCTCCTTATGAACTCCACCGAGATTAAAGGTGGGATAAGATTCGTCTTTCTTGAATCCCGTCTCCCCGCAGACCCTCGGCACCCCTTGTATCATGGTCGGGATTCCATAAACCCGGCATGTGATCGGGCGGTAGGGATAGAGGATGCACTCGTTGTCATCATTTAGAAGCGGGCATCTGATTCTCGCCCTGGCCATGGAGTAGGCCCTCATTTGAGGATCATTTTCGAACTCTTTGAGCATCCTTTCCAGCTTTTCAAGTTCTTTGTCCGCCTCATGCCCCCTCTTCAAGGCCTCTGCCCTTTCCCCTTCGTCAAGCTGATCAAAATCCTGTTTAAGGAAGACTGCTTCAATCATAAAAAGCCCGAACACGGCGTGGCAGCAGTCAGAACAATGTAGGTCGCACTTGATACATTCAGAAAACTCGCCCTCCATCCTCTGAAAGGCATGATCGGCCTTTGTCGTTAATCCTTCGTAAGGTTCGAATAAATAAGAAACATCCATTGCTCTAATTTAACCACTCAATCCCGCCGGCGGCGGGACTCAACCACTCGACAATGCCGTTTTACCGGTAAGGTGCCAGCACTTTTAAAAATTCAGGGTGAGGCTCAAATCCCAGTTCAATGGCCTTGTCCAAATGCTCGATCGCCTTCTTATGCTCATCATTATTAAAATATGCTGAAGCCAGGTTGTTGTGCCCGAGTGCAAAATCGGGCGCCATCGTTACCATTTTTTCCCCGGTCTCAATAGCCTTTTCTATTTCATCGTTCTGAAGATAAGCGTTTGTCAGGTTGCTCCAGGCCTGAACAATTTCAGGATTCAGCTCAAGGGCTTTGTTCAGAGCCTCAATGGCCTCTTCGGTTTTCATCATCTGGAGATAGGCAAAACCGAGGTTGGCATATCCCCGGGCGTACCTCGGCTCTATCTGGATGGCCTTCTGATTGGCATCAACAACCATCTCCAGATCACCCTTTTTAAAGTATATATAGCCCAAATTGACATAACCCTCAAACATTCTGCCACTGTCTGCAACGGCATCCCTGAAGGCCTCAATGGCCTCGTCCAACTTTCCCTGCTCCATGAGGGAAACACCGAGATTATACTGGGCGTTGGCACATTCGGTTTCTTCACCCCGGAGCATTTTTTGTTCGGCAATAAATTCTTCCGAACCCTGTGGAGTCTTCATGGTAAACCTCTGAACTTATTATATTCAACATGAAAAGAGGCCGCAATCCCCCTTGGACAGCGACCTCTTATGCTATCAATTTGGCTGTGGTTTAACTGCAACCTACAACTGATTCTAATGATCTTCGGTTTGCCCTCGCCCTTTAAGACCGTACATTGTGCTGCTGCCGGTAGAAAAATAGATCAGCTTTTCCTCGTTGATCAGCGCAGTAGCAGCCTTTTTGATTGGCCTGGCCTTGGCATCAGGTATAACTTTCTGAACCGCCTTCTGAATATCATTAAAATAGAACTTGGATTTCTTGCTCTTTTCGGCAAAGGCCAAAATAGCTTCCTTTATCTCATCCATACATCGCTCCTTAAATATTTACTTCCGTCCGGGAGTTTTCCTCTTTTCTCTATCATCAGGAATATTTGCTCCCGGATCGGAAAATGAACTACCCCGCCCCAAGCGGCGGGGAATACAACCCTTGTCCGCCTCTCGCGGATTCAACAGGGCTACTCACTTAATGCTTCAGCTGCCTTCGAAACCGCCCAGGATGCCTCGGTGTACTTAAACTGGGTTGAGGTCCTGTAGGTGTCATACTGCAGACGATAGTCATCGATAAGATGCTCGCTAAAGGGAAGGTCGCATTTTTCAAAGAACTTTTCCCATCCGATCCGCTCGGCCCAGTCACCAATCCGTTCGTACTTATTGGCGTCAGAAGCATAGGTCTCGATGATCTTCTTCACATCCGCACACACCTCGGGAAATCTCGGGAAGTTGTTTGGCAGAGCAGGGACAACAACCTTGGAAAACTTGGGCGGGCTGATCCGGTTGGATATCTTGCCGCCTGCCAGCACTGTTACGCAATCCCCCTCGTAATCTGAAAGAGGGAGGGCCATACACATGGTGTAGCAGTTACCGCAGAACATACAGCGTTCGTTCTTGATCTTGACCGTTTTCTTGCCGTCCTCGGTCTTGGTCGGTGATATGGCAGCCGTGGGACAGGCTGCAATCACCAGGGGGATCTCGCAGTACTGGTCAAGAACCTCGTTATCAATGATGGGCGGCTTTCTGTGGTAACCCAGCAGGGCTATGTCGGAACAGTGCACGGCACCGCACATGTTAAGACAGCACGCCATGGATACCCTGACCTGGGCAGGCAGGGTCATCCCCTGGAAATAATCGAACAGATCATCCATAACCGCCTTGACCATGGAGGACGCGTCCGTTGCCGGCGTATGGCAGTGGATATACCCCTGGGTATGGACGATGTTGGTTACCCCGGCCCCGGTCCCGCCAATGGGGAACTTGTAGCTGCCCGAAACATGCTTACGGCTTTCGAGGTCCTTTTTCAGGGCCTCCATCTTGTCCTGGCTGTCCACCATGAATTCGATGTTGTTCCGAGTGGTAAAACGGAGATATCCGTCACAGTGTTTGTCTGCTATGTCACAGATCTCCCGTATATTCTCAACTGTCATGAACCGGCAACCACCGCACCGCACGGTGAAGACCTTGTCGCCATTTTCTGCAACATGTACAAGAACGCCCGGCTCAAGGATATCATGATAATCCCACTTTCCGTAATTGTTCTGAATGACAGGAGGAAAATACTGCCAGAAATGCCTGGGACCCAGGTCCGTCAGCCTATTTTCCATGGGTTTGTCTGGGTTATACAATCCTAATCTTTCAGTAGATAATGCCATTATTATTTCCTCCTATATCGCGTGTCTGGATCGGTAGTCGTTGATATCTCGGTCCCATCCGCCGGGCACGTCTTCTTCTTTCCAGAAGATATACGGGTTGCTCCTTGGCTCTGTTACCATCTGCGGCATGGGGGGAATCCCCAGGACTTTAAGCAACTTGGCAACACCCTGGCGCTGGATAAGCTCGCCTAAGCGTTCACGGTTCTTCCCTTCTTCCGGCCACCATTCCCAGATCTTTTCCACCACCTCTTTGATATTGTCGTAGGGAGGCTCACACTTCATGAAGGGGATGGTCAAGAGAGACATCTGGGCGCCATCGAGTATGGGCGCCTTGGCCCCGAACAGGATACTGACGCCGGTTTCGACACCGGGTTTCAGTGCCCTCGGCATGGTGTTAATGCAGTGCATGCAACGGGTGCATTCCTTGTTGTCGATCATAAGTTTTCCATCTTCCATCCACATGCAATTGGTGGGGCAGAGATTGACAACCTCTTTTTCAATGTCGAACTTGCCCCAGTCTTTTCCGGCATGGGCACCTGCGTTGGGTGCAAATTCACCACCGATATAGGCCTGGACTGCCTCCTGATCAATCCGGATATCGTCTTTCCACGTGCCAATAAAGGACATGTCTGACCGGGCGATAGAGGCAACGCAGCCATTGGGGCATCCGTCAAATTTGAATTTGAATTTGTATGGGAATGCCGGGCGGTGCAATTCGTCCTGGTAGTAGTGGGTCAGCTCATAGCACATAGCCTGGGTGTCGATGCAGGACCACTCACAACGGGCCTTACCTATACAGCAGGCAGGTGTACGTAGGTTTGATCCGGAACCACCTAAATCCTGCTGGAGCACATGGCCTAATTCATAAAAGATAGGCTCTAACTGTTCGGTAAAAGTCCCGATGCAGATGATATCCCCTGTGGAGCCGTGCAGATTCATCAAGCCGCTGCCCCTGTACTCCCAGAGGTCACAGACGCACCTGAGATAGTCAGAGGAATAAAACTTACTGGCGGGCTGGTTGATACGCATGGTGTGAAAATGCGCAATTGAAGGGAATCTCTCCTGCAGATCTGAATACCGGCCGATGACGCCGCCGCCATAACCGAAAACACCGACGATACCGCCATGCTTCCAATGGGTTTCACCTTCATCAAATGAGACCTGAAGCTGCCCTAACATGTCTTCCACAACATCCCTATCGATCATCATACGATCATCCGCCAAATTTCTTCGGTGAAGGGCCTCTCTCTTACAGTCAGCAACGAAGCTGGGCCAGGGGCCTTTTTCCAGTTCATCCATATCCGGGATGTCATGCTTACATTTGAATTCCTTGAGCTCTTCATCCGTGTAGTTGTTTAGCTCTTCATCGGAGTAGATTCGAAGCTCGTCGTATTTCAACACTTTTTGTTCTTCATTTGGTTCAAAAGCCATTATATACGCCTCCTCTTGATATTTGCGAAAAAGTATATTTTAAGGGGTAAACCTTAAAAATATTATATACTTGTCTTCACCTCCTCCCTTAAATAATTATACGTGGCAAAATAATTCTATAGTTTTTGACCTTTATCAATCGTTTCTTATTTCTATCGTTACCGTGGTTAAATTCCATAACTACCATAACTATTTGTGAAAATCTTAATTGGTTAGCTTTTCAAATAGTTAAACATTGATTTATAATCAAGCGGCTCATAGGATGTCAACAAAAAAACTGGGGGAATGAATAACTTTTTTTGTTGACAATCCTGCCAGTCCGTGATCCTTATTTCGAAAAATCCTGCTGACATCGAGATGCAGTTCGCAGGAATAACTGTTCAGAAAGGCGAAAATTTCATATCATGCTCCCCCGTATTATCATAGCCGCGCTGAAGGGAGGGTCAGGCAAGACCATCCTATCCTTAGGGCTTGTTTCTGCATGGCGGGAAAAGGGATATTCTATTGCCCCATTCAAGAAAGGCCCGGATTTTATAGACGCCGGATGGCTCACCTTTGCCGCTGATCGGCCATGTTATAATCTTGATCCTTTTTTGATGGATGAGGAGCAGATCCTGAGGTCTTTTCTCCATCGTTCACAGGGAGTGGACCTTTCACTCATAGAGGGGAACAGGGGGCTTTATGACGGCCTTGACCTGGATGGTTGCTGCAGTACTGCTGAATTGGCCAGACTCCTTAAAACGCCGGTCCTGATTATCGTGGACGTATCCATGACAACCCGGACCATAGCAGCAGTCATAAAAGGATGTCAGACCTTTGATCCTGATCTAAATATTGCCGGGGTTATCCTGAACAGGGTGGCCAATGGAAGACAGGAGGGGTTGATAAGGGGCGCCATTGAAAAATATTGTGGAATACCTGTGGTCGGATCTGTCCCTAAACTAAAGGAGAATATCTTTCCCGAAAGGCATATGGGGCTCGTTCCATACCAGGAGAGAAATCGTGCGGAAAAGGCGGTCTCATGGGCAAAAAAAACGGTCCGGGAAAACCTCCAATTAGATCAAATTTGGGAAATTGCCCATGGAGCTGAACAAATCGAGGCAGTCTTCGAGGACATAGCCTTAGAATCAATCGTGATAGCCGGGCACCGCTCCCCACGGATTGGGTTCATCAGAGACCGGGCATTCTGGTTTTACTATCCTGAAAACCTGGAGCAGTTAGAACAAATGGGAGCCGTCCTGATCCAAATAGATTCTATTTCAGATAAGGAGCTCCCACCTTTGGATGCCCTCTATATTGGGGGAGGATTTCCAGAAACCCAGGCCCAGGCTCTTGCTGACAATCAAACTTTCAGAGATTCCCTGAGAGAGGCCATCGAAGAAGGACTGCCGGTCTATGCGGAGTGCGGGGGGTTCATGTATCTCGGAGAGCGACTCCTTGTGGATAACATGCCCTACCCTATGGTTGGCTCGCTCCCGGTTGAGTTCATCCTTCAAAAGAAGCCTCAGGGTCACGGATATACCATTCTAAAAGTTGCCGGCCCAAACCCCTACTATCCCGTGGGCGAACTCTTGCGAGGCCATGAATTCCACTATTCCAAACCTGTGCTTACCAGAGAGAAGAACCTGGAATTTGTCTTCAAAGTCGACCGCGGGCGTGGTATCGATGGCATAAGAGACGGAATTTGCAAAAAGAATCTTTTGGCCACCTATACCCATGTGCATGCGGCAGGAAATCCCGACTGGGCAAAAAACCTTTCCATAGCAGCCCTTGAGCACCAAAAAGCTGGATAATTTTTTTGAAAGATGGAAAAAGAATATTTGACAATATAAAAAAGGAGAATTATAGTAGAATACTTAGTTTCAATTTGATAGAAAGCCATAGGTTTCCAGGCAAACAGTTTCACGAGAAAGAGCGATACGTTCACGTAGGGTGTATTTGTTGGTGTATCTCGACAGAGTCGGGATAACAAGGCGAAGATATTTGTCTGGAATTCTATAAATTGTAAATGGGGAAGATATTTTAAGCAAGGGAGGTTATAGAGTATGCCGACAGTAGAGTTTGAGGGTAACACCTACAATGTTGATGAGGACGGTTTCATCGACGATTACACCAACTGGAATGAGGACTGGATGAGGCATGTGAAAACCACGGAAGGTATTGAGGAGCTGACCGATGAGCATTTTAAGGTCGTTACCGTCCTCCAGGAGTATTACAAAAAGAACGGGATCGCTCCTATGGTCAGGATTCTCTCTAAGGTCACCGGATACAAGCTCAAATATATCTACGAGCTGTTTCCCTCAGGACCGGGCAAAGGCGCATGTAAAATGGCAGGACTGCCAAAACCGACAGGCTGCGTCTAATTCCACAAAATCCATTTCAAGCCAATAAAAGGCGTACAAGGCACCACATTGGAGTGTCTTGTGCGCCTTTTCTTATTAACCCGGAAGACCGCTAACGAAAGAAACTGGAAATTTGTTGTAGCGAAGCGGAAATCCCGTTTTTAAGCGGGGAAACTGGAAACTCGATAGACCTCTGTGATCTTTGTGTGCCCTGCCCGCCCCGTAGCTCCAGAAGATGGTACTGGGGTGAGAGATAAAGGTCTAAGAATATGAAAATCCTGCTCATATACCCCTATT
This sequence comes from Candidatus Desulfacyla euxinica, assembly GCA_014382715.1. Lineage (GTDB taxonomy): Bacteria > Desulfobacterota > DSM-4660 > Desulfatiglandales > Desulfatiglandaceae > Desulfacyla > Desulfacyla euxinica. The sequence continues at coordinate 10,151 of JACNJD010000140.1, forward strand.
GTCTCGAAGAGAGGCTTAGTGAAGAAGATGTGGGTGTGCCTCCTATTGGCCTTTATTATGTGGGCTCTGTCCTGAAGGAAAACCATTACGATTGCGAGATATTGAACTGGTACAGTATAAACAGGACTCTGGGGCTTATCAAAGAGATTCTGGTCGAGAAAAGACCGGACGTGATCGGGCTTTCTGTATTTCACGCAAATCGCTGGGGCGCCATAGAAATCGCACGGATTGCCAGGCAAATTGATCCCGCAATAAGGATCGTCTTTGGCGGGATCGGTGCCACCTTTTTGTGGAACCATTTCCTTACACATTTCAAGGAGATAGACTTTTGTGTTCTGGGTGAAGGGGAGTACCCCTTCTTAAAGCTTATCAAAGCGATTGAAAAGGGCGATCAAACAGGTATTGAAGGGATAAAGGGCATTGCATTCAGGAGAAACGGTAAAATAGTCAGAACTGAAAACGCCACTCCTATGGAGAATCTCAATGAATTGCCCGTCCCTGCACGATATTTCAGATATCAACACGTTACTTCCACCCGTGGGTGCCCTGGAAACTGCACCTTTTGTGGGTCCCCCCGGTTTTGGGGCCATAAGGTAAGGTTCCACTCTCCTGACTATTTTGTAGGCCAGTTGGAAATCCTCTACAAAAAAGGGGCAACCTTCTTCTATTTCTCAGACGACACCTTCATGCTCAAAAAGGATCGAGTCGTAGAGATCTGCAAGGCAATCATTGAAAAAAACCTCAGAATCTCATGGGCCGCTATCTCCCATGTCAACTTTGTGGATGAAGAGGTCTTGTCATGGATGAGAAAAGCCGGCTGCACCCAGATCAGTTATGGTGTTGAAAGCGGGTCAGAGAGGATAAGAAAAGTTTTAAACAAGAATATCCGGGCCGACCGGATAAAAAACGCCTTTGCTTTGACAACCAGGTACGGTATTCTGGCCCGTGCCTATTTTATCTACGGGTGTCCAGGAGAGAGCTGGGACACTATTCAGGAAACCATAGATCTGATCCATGAAATCAAACCCCTGAGCATCATCTTCTATATACTCGATATCTTTCCAGGAACAGCTCTATATGCTGATTTTTTAGAAAATTCAGGACTTACGGATGATGTCTGGCTAAAGCAGATAGAAGATATTATGTATTTTGAAACAGATCCCGATCTGAGCCAGGAATCAGTCTTAGCCTTTGGTGAAAAATTGAGGTCTGAATTTTATAAAGAGTTGCCGGGTTTTGTGGATTCCATTGACCTGTTAGACGAGCGCGAGTTTGATGAAATGCATTCCGATTTTCTCTCAAGACTGGGGATGACATTCAGTCACGGGGGCTATTCAAAGGTCGATGCAATAAACGAGAAACAGAAGATAGCAGGAAAACTCTATAAAGAATCCCTGAACTACTGCCCAAACGACAGGGCTTATCTCGGGTTAGGGATCATCAGACAAAAGGAGAAGGACTTCCGGGGATCTGTAAGCGTCCTTTCCGAAGGGATCAGGCTCTTTCCCGACAACGAGCAGCTGAGCATCTGCCTGGGGCTAAGTTATATGAACCTGCGCGAATATGCCAAGGCTCTTGAATCTTTATTGAAGTTCAGAAATTCGGAAAATGCGGCCCCTCATATAGAAGAGTGCTACAGGGCATTAGGAGGGAGAGAATCGAGCTCGGAATTCGTGAAATAGTCGGTTGGCGATTGTTTTGGCTGATAATTTGAAACGCCAATGTACCCAAGATTTTTTATCCTTGACTTCAACATACGAGTTGTCTATATTATTTAATTCATTTTTTTATTGTAAAGGAGCAAGGGCTATCATGTATGCGGTCATAAAGACTGGTGGAAAGCAGTATCGGGTTGCCAAGGGTGACGAGGTCAAGGTCGAGCAGTTACAGGGCGAGGTGGGAGATGAGGTTGCCTTTGATCAAGTTCTCCTGACCTCAAACGGTGAAAACGTTGAGGTGGGCAAGCCTCTCCTTGAAAATTCCAAGGTTGTCGGCCGAATTACCCGTCAGGGCAAAGATAAAAAAATCGTGGTTTTTAAATACAAGAGAAGAAAGGGCTACCGCCGGAAAAAGGGTCACCGGCAGTGCTTTACGCTTGTCAGGATCGAAGACATCAGCGAATAATTTCAGGTTCTTTCTTTGAACGAGAGGTAAATACCATGTCACATAAAAAGGCAGGCGGAAGTTCCCGGAACGGGAGAGACAGCGCAGGTCAGAGACGCGGGGTAAAGAAGTATGGAGGCGAGAAGGTAGCGGCCGGAAATATCATTATTCGCCAGAGGGGCACCCAGATACACCCCGGTAATAATGTGGGCCTCGGAAGAGACTACTCTATTTTCGCCAAGATTGACGGGATCGTTGCCTTTGAACGTTTCGGCAAAGATCGAAAAAAGGTCAGCGTTTACGCCGCTTGAAACCTTTAGGCCTTTGTCCCCTGCTGAGATAAAGTATGGTCTTTTTGGATGAAGCGGCCATTACGGCCAGATCAGGAGACGGGGGAAAGGGCTGCGTCAGCTTCAGGCGGGAAAGATTTGTGCCGAAAGGAGGGCCTGACGGGGGTAATGGCGGAGATGGCGGCAGCATCATTATAAGGGCCACAAAGAAACTTTACACCCTGAGAGACTTCAGCAGGCGCAGATACTTCAAGGCTGGAAATGGCGGAACCGGAAAAGGAAAAAACCAATCCGGCAGGAACAGCCCGCATTGCATCATTGAAACCCCTGTGGGGACCATAATCCAGGACGATGAAACGGGTGAAGTCCTTGCAGATCTCATAGAAGACAAACAGGAAATCGTCCTCATCTCAGGAGGAAAGGGAGGCAAAGGAAATCAGCATTTTGCCACCTCAACCAACCGGGCTCCGAGGATGGCCCAGCCCGGCCTTCCAGGCCAGGAAAAACGATTAAAACTTACCCTAAAACTCCTGGCCGACATAGGATTGGTAGGCCTCCCCAATGCCGGCAAGTCAACCATCCTGTCCCGCCTCACCATGGCGCGTCCCAAGATAGACAACTACCCCTTCACAACCATCGTCCCCAACTTAGGCGTCATAAGCTTTGATGATGAAAAGACCCTGGTCATGGCAGATATACCCGGATTAATTGAGGGTGCAAGCTCAGGCCGGGGGCTCGGCGATCGTTTTTTAAGACACATCGAACGTACAAACCTCCTGCTGCACATCTTAGATATCACCTGCAAACCCGGCCCGGATATACTCGAGGATTTTCTCATGCTCCGGCACGAGATGGGGAAATTTGCCCCCGAGTTAATCGATAAACCTTTCTTTGTTGCTATAAATAAAATGGATCTTTACGGCCCGGAACACAGGGATATCGAAGAGCTGCGCAAAGCCATCGAGGAGAGAGGCGCGGAGTCTTTTCTCATCTCCGCATTAACCGGAGAGGGGCTTGAAGAACTGAAAGAGAAAATCCTTCAAAGATGGGAAGAGGGAAGAGAGGCTTTTTTCAGTGGAAAAAATTAGAAAAGACCTCCTGAAGCAGGTCAAAAGGATTGTAATTAAGGTAGGAAGCGGCGTCTTGACCTCGGCAGGTGGCCTGAATATGACCGTAATTGACGATCTTACAACAGAGATATGCACACTGAAAAAAGAGGGCTTTGAGGTCCTCCTGGTTTCATCCGGGGCCATCGCCTCGGGGTTGAAAAAGATCGGCATGTCTAAGAGACCTCAGTCCGTTTCTCAGCAGCAGGCCATGGCAGCGGTGGGTCAGAGCAGCCTGATAATGGCCTACGAAGATGCCTTTGAGCGGCACGGACATAAGGTTGCCCAGATCCTGCTGACACGTGATGATCTCACGCACAGACGTCGTTATTTAAACGCCCGCAACACCCTGTTTACCCTGCTTTCATGGAACATCGTCCCGATTATCAATGAAAATGATACCGTTGTGGTGGACGAAATCAAATTTGGAGACAATGACAACCTCAGCGCCATGGTGACCAATTTGACCGAATCGCAACTCCTGATAAATCTCACCGATATCGACGGGCTTTTTGACAAAGACCCCCGAAACCACGACGATGCCAAACTCATTGATGTGGTTGAAAAGGCGGACAGAAAGATAATGAGATATGCCAGTTCTATCCCTGGTTTTCTGGGAACCGGCGGAATGGCCAGCAAAATCAAGGCGGCCCGCAAAGTTGCCCTCCGCGGGGTACCGGCCATCATTGCCAACGGACTGAAACCGGGCATCCTGGATCTGATATTCTCGGGGAAAGAAGAAGGTACGCTGTTTCTGCCCGGGGAGACAACTCTCTGCAGCCGAAAGCACTGGATAGCCTTTACTAAGTCTCCCAAGGGAGAAATAGTTATTGACAGGGGTGCTGAAAGGGCTATTTTGAAAAAAGGAAAGAGCCTTCTGCCCTCGGGCATGGTAGAGGTGAGGGGCAGGTTCAGTCTCGGCAATTCCGTGCTGCTGTTGAATGAGGCAGGGGATCAAATTGCAGTGGGTATGGTAAATTACCATTCAGGAGATATCAGGAAAATCATAGGGGCAAAAAGCGCTGAAATAGAGTCAAGATTGGGCTTTAAGCATGATGATGAAGTGATTCACCGAGACAACCTTGTTCTGGCTGATCTCATGGAGGCAGGAGACGATCAATGTCCATTATAGACCTGATTGGGGCAATGGCCAAAGACGCCAGGGAAGCCTCAAGACATCTGAGAAGATTGGAAAGGGATCAGAAGGACCATTGCCTGAATCTTATGGCCAAAAAGCTTTTGGCTAACCAGGAAGAAATAATAAAAGAGAACCAGAAAGACCTGGCCGGGGCAAGGGAGGCAGGCCTCTCTCCGGCCATGATTGACCGTTTAACCCTGAATGAAAATGTCATAAGAGGCATGGCAGATGGACTCATGGAGGTTGCCCTGTTGTCAGACCCGGTGGGCGAGATCACAGGAATGTGGAAGAGGCCCAACGGATTGCAGGTCGGGCGGATTCGGATACCTCTCGGCGTTATCGGATTTATCTTTGAATCAAGACCCAATGTCACAGTAGATGCAGCAGGCCTTTGCCTGAAGTCGGGGAATGCGGTGATCCTTAAGGGCGGATCAGAGGCCATTTACTCCAATATCATCCTCGGCAAACTGTTAAGCGAAGCCCTTGATGAGGCCGGGCTCCCTCCAAAGGCCGTTCAGGTCATACCCACGACCGACAGAGAAGCTGTCAATATCCTGATAGGCCTTGATGAGTATATAGATATTATTATCCCCAGGGGAGGAGAGGGGCTGATCCGTTTTGTCACAGACCATTCTCGAATTCCGGTGTTGAAACATTATAAGGGAGTGTGCC